>DASXME010000138.1:0-20382 GCA_036495825.1 Streptosporangiaceae bacterium | reverse complement strand
CGGAAAAGGAAAGGACTAGAGGAGAGCAGTGGTCATCGGATTCTCCATCGTCCTGATCATCACCAGTCTGCTGACGGTCGTTCTCGTGCTGCTGCACCGCGGCAAGGGCGGTGGCCTCTCAGACTTGTTCGGCGGCGGCGTCACGTCGTCGCTCGGCTCGTCCACCGTGGTCGAGCGCAACCTGGACAGGCTCACGATCGCGTGCGGCATTCTCTGGTTCGTCAGCATCGTCGTCCTCGGCCTGTGGCTGAACCACCACGGGTAACACCAGGCGCCCAGTAACACATTCGGACATCTAGCACAAAATCCCCGCTCAGTCACAGGCGCATGAGGCCGGATCAGGCACGGGGCTGAAGCAGACCCACGAGACAAGGGGTATTCCGTGAGCAGTGGCAATGCCATCCGCGGCAGCAGGGTGGGCGCGGGCCCGATGGGTGAGGACGAGCGCGGCGAGTCCGCGCCGCGTGTGTGGGTATCGTTCTGGTGCTCCAACCGGCACGAGACGCGCCCCAGCTTCGCCACGGACGCGGCAGTGCCCGAGCAGTGGGAGTGCCCACGGTGCGGTTTCCCCGCCGGGCAGGACGAGCAGAACCCGCCGGCGCCGCCGCGGGTGGAGCCGTACAAGACGCACCTGGCCTACGTGAAGGAACGGCGCAGCGACGAGGACGGGGCGGCGATACTGGCCGAGGCACTGGACCGGCTGCGCCAGGGAGCCTGACTAGCACGCCATCGGTTCATTCCGTGCCGGTTCGCGTCTGCCGCGACGCGACGGGTGCGCGCTGCGGCGGGCCCTCGTGCAGCTTGGCGCGGACCTGACCAGCGTCCGGGTGGTTCAGGTCCTCCAGGATGGCCAGCGCCTGCCGCCAGGTGTCGTGCGCGGTCGCGATGTCCCCGGCGGCGTACTGGGTGTCGCCGAGGTTGCTGAGGGTCGAGGCGGACATGCCGCGCGCACCGAGGGTGCGGAACAGGCCGAACGCGTGCAGGTAACTCACGGTGGCCTTGTGGTAGGCGCCGAGCTGGTGGTAGGCGTAGCCGAGGCTGTCGGAGATGCTGGCCTCCAGCGACGGGCTGTCGACCTGCCGGCATAGGTCGAGGGCCCGCTGGCAATAGCTCAGGGCCTGCTGGTAGTCGCCGAGCATGGCGTAGCCGAATCCGGCGTTGTTGCAGGCGGTGGCCTGCAGGATCGGGCTGCCGGCGGACTCGGCCAGGCTCAGGGCGCGCAGGCTGCTGGCCAGCGATTCGTCGAGACGGTGCTCAAGCTGGAACGTCACGCTCAGGCTGAGATGAGCGCGCGCCTCGCCTGCCTGGTCGCCGATGCCGCGGGACAGCTCGATCGCCTGGCTGAGGTGCGCGCGGGCCTGCTCGGCCTGGCCGAGCCTGACGTGCGCGCGACCCAGGTTGCGGTGCGTGCGGGCCTGCCCTTCCTGGTCGCCCAGCCGGCCCGCCGAGGCCAGCGCGACATGCTGGGAGGCGGCCAGGTCCTGCCAGTGCCCGGCCCGGTCGAAGTAGGCCACCAGGGTCCAGGCGAGCTGCCGGGCGTAGCTGTCGAAATCGTCCCTGGACGCCTGCCCGACGCATTCCAGCAGCACCTTGTGCTCGGCGCTGAACCAGGCCAGCGCCTGATCGCGGTCGGTGATGGCCTCCGGGGCCACGCCGGCCTCGGGTACGCCGTCGGCCAGCATGTCCTGGGCCGCGTCGAGCGCGCAGGCGGCGGCCGCGGCGGTGTGCAGGTAATGCTCGAGCATCCGGTGCACCGCGGCCCGGCGCTCCCGGCCGGTGTCGCGGGCCTCGGCCTGCCGGGCCGCGTAGAGGCGGAGCAGGTCGTGGAAGGCATACCGGCCGGGGAGATGCTCGGTGAGCAGGCTGGCCGCGGTCAGCTCCCGCAGTGCCGCCCGCGCCGCTGGCATCGGCAGCCCGGCCAGGCTGACCGCGGCCGCGGCCGAGACGTCAGGGCCGGGATGAACGCCGAGCAGCCGGAACATCCGCGCGGCCGGCTCGCTCAGCTGCTTGTATGACCAGGAGAACACCGCCTGCACGCTGCTGGCCGCGGTCCCGGCGTCGAGCGCATCCAGCCGCCCGGCGGTCTCGCGCAACTCGGCCGCCGCGGCGGCGAGCGGGAAGCGGGGGCGGGCCGCGGCCCGGGCGGCGGCGACGCTCAGCGCCAGCGGCAGCCGCGCGCACAGTTCGATCAGCTCATCCGCCGCCCACGGCTCGGCAGTCATCAGGTCCGGGCCCAGCCGGCGGGCCAGCAGGCCGCGGGCCTCGCTCTCGGTCGGCCGGTCCAGGGCCAGCAGGTGAGCACCGTCGGCCGCGGCCAGGCCGGCCAGCGTGGCCCGGCTGGTGATCAGGACCAGGCAGCCGGGCGAGCCGGGCAGCAGCGGGCGAACCTGGTCGCCGTCACGCGCGTTGTCCAGCACGATCAGCAGCCGCTTTCCGGTGACCAGCGTGCGGTATAGCGCGGACTGGGCCTCCGGCCTGGCCGGGATCCGCTCCGGCGGCGTGCCGAGGGCGTCGAGGAAATCGCGGACCGCCTCCGCCGGGGGCACCGGCGAGCCGGACGAGTGAAAGCCCTGCAGGTTGATGTACAGCTGCCCGTCCGGAAATTCATCCGCCACCCGGTGCGCCCAGTGCACCGCGAGCGCCGTCTTGCCTATCCCGGGGGTGCCGCCGATGGCCGAGATCACGACCGTGCCGCCCGGCCGGCCGACCTCGGTGAGCAGCAGGTCGAGCCTGGTCAGCTCGTCCTTCCTGCCGACGAAGTGCCGCAGGTCGGTAGGCATCTGACGCGGTGGCGCCGGTGCCTGTGCCGGCGCCGGCTCGGATTGCGTCGCGGGGACGGCCGCGCTCTGGCCCGGCTGATCCGGGCCGCCGGGCCGGGCGTCCAGCAGGAGGCCGGGATCGGCGGCCAGGATCCGCTGGTGCAGCTCCTGAAGATCCGGTCCGGGCTCGATGCCGAGCTCATCGACCAGCGCGGCGCGGCCGCTCCGGAAGGCGGCCAGCGCTTCGGCCTGGCGGCCGGACCGGTACAAGGCGATCATGAGCTGCGCGCGGAAGCGCTCGTGCAGCGGCTGCTCCCTGGCCAGTGCCTCCAGCTCGGGCACCAGCTCGCTGTGCCGGCCCGTGTGCAGCCCGGCCTCCAGCCGCCATTCGGTGGCCTGCAGCCGCAGCGATTCCAGCACCGGCACGTGCTCGTCCCGCAGCGACCGGGACGGGATGTCGGCCAGCGGAACCCCGCGCCACAGGCGCAGCGCCTCGCCCAGCAGGTCAGAAGCCCGCTGCCAGGCGCCCGCGTGCAGGGCCGACCCGCCGTCGTGGCACAGCTGGGCGAAGGCCAGCAGGTCCACCTCGTCGTCGGCGGCCTCCAGCAGGTACCCGGGTGCCGCGGTGACGATCCGCTCGCCGACCGGGCCAAGCGCCTGCCGCAGCCGGCTCACGTAATTGCGTACTGCCACCTCCGGCTTGGCTGGCGGTGCGCCGTCCCAGATGACCTCGGCCAGATGCTGAAAGGACACCGCTCGCCGGGCCCGGACGGCCAGCGCCGCGAGCACGACTCGCTGCCTGGCCGCCGGCACCCGAAATATCGCCTCGCCGGACCGCACCCGCAATGGGCCCAGCATCGCGAACTCTGCCTGTACGGCCACGGCCACCGACCTCCAAGCTGATCATCCCACCGTGCATCGATCATCCCCCGGCATACCGGGCGCCACCTGCGCCGCAACCGGGCCGTTACGCGGGCGATACGCCGCCGACGCAGGCTGCGTGCGTAGGAATGGGCGGGCGTGGTCATCATCAATGGCGCGACAGGTCATTTCTACTCTGCGACGGTCGGCTAGCCAGCGACCGGAACCACTGCCAGTCAGCGGTTCGGGCATCCCGCAGGGCCGGGGTCAGGCACCCCGGCCCGCCATCGAGAGAGGTACCTGCATGAGCATTCTCAAAAGGTTCTGGCGTCCCGCCGCGGTAGTGGCGGTCGCCGGAGGATTGTTCCTCGGTACGGCGACAGCCGCCAACGCCACGACTCGGGGCGTGTCGCCGAGGAATAGCTGCGGCGGCTTCAACGGAAACATTCAGTGGGATGAGGACCCGCTCTCGATGGCAGGAGACATCCATATCTGGGGTGAGCTCTGGAATAACCACTGCCCAGGCGGTAGTACGTACCTGCTCGTCGCTTACACCCTTCAGCCAGGGGGACAGTACGAGTTCTTCCCGATCAAGAGCGCAGGCTACAGCTCGTCCGGCAATGTCGGAGTGAACTGGTCCAATGGCAAGTCCAACCAGAACTTCACCGGAATATCGGTCAGGGTATGCAACACGTCAGGCGGCGGCGGCTGCGGCAGCCCGGCAAGCGTCTAACGGCGCTTTCGCATAGCAGCGACTAGCACGTCGATGGGTCCCCGGGCCAGCCGGCCCGGGACCCATCCAGTTTGGGGGCGTGGAGTACCGGCGGGCGGCAAGGGGCAGAATGGGACGGCCGGACTCTGGCCGTCCCAGCCGAGGAGGAGCGAGCCTGCCATGCCTGATGACGAGACCTACGACCCGTCAGCCGATCTTGACGAGAATGATCTCGAAGATGACGGCGTGCTGGACGCGTCGGACACGCTCGACGGCGATCCCGGCGACGACCCGCTGGACACCGGCATCGAGCCGCCGGACCGGTGGTCGGCGGGCGAGCGCTACGGCACCACGCTGGCCGAAGAGCGGGCCGGCGAGCCGCTCGACCAGCTGCTCGCCGAGGAAGAACCCGAGGCCGACCCGTACGCCGAGGAGGACCGCCCGCAGGAGGCGCCGCTGGGGCGCGACTTCCCTGATGCCAGGTCAGGCCGCCTGGTGGCCGAGGATGAGGGCGCGCACTCCGACACCGAGGCCGACCTGGTCGCCCGCGACGTAGGGATCGACGGCGGCGCTGCCTCGGCCGAGGAGGCAGCCGTGCACGTCCAGGACGACACGTGACGTGACCGGCCCGGGCCGCTAGTGGGAGAAGGGCTGGCGGGTCTCGGGGGGGACGAGCGGGGTGTGGCCGCTGGTGCCGGGGTGCGGGTGCCTTTCGAGCGCCGTCACCTGGGCGCGGATGTCGGACAGCAGGATGTCCGCCATGTCCCGGCTGAAGCCGTTGCGAATGACGACGCGCAGCACGCTGGTGTCGGTCAGGTTCGCAGGGAACGTGTAAGCCGGGACCAGCCAGCCCCGCTGGCGGAGTCGTTCGGAAATATCAAAGACCGAATATCCCGCACCCTGGTCACGGAGCTTGACCGCGAAGACCGGGAGGTCGCTGCCGTCGCTGAGCAGCTCGAACGGGCCGATCTCGGCGATTTTCCCTGACAGGTGGCGGGCGATGTCCTGGCAGTTCTGCTGGACCCGCCGGTAGCCCTCGAAGCCCAGCCGGATGAAGTTGTAGTACTGCGCCGCGACGTGACCGCCGGGCCGGGAGAAGTTCAGCGCGAACGTCGGCATGTCGCCGCCGAGGTAATTCACCCGGAACACGAGATCCTCCGGTAGCGCGTCCCGCTCCCGCCAGACGATCCAGCCGACCCCCGGGTACACCAGGCCGTACTTGTGGCCGGAGGCGTTGATGGACTGCACCCGCGGAACCCGGAAGTCCCAGGACAGGTCGGGGCGCAGGAACGGGGCGACGAAGCCGCCGGAGGCGCCGTCCACGTGGACGGGGACATCGAGCTGTCGATCGGCCTGCAGCCGGTCGAGCGATTCGCTGATCTCGAGCACGGGCTCGTAGCTGCCGTCCTGAGTGGAGCCCATCACGGCGACCACGCCGATCGTGTTCTCGTCGCACCGGGCGGCGGCCTCGGGACCGGTCAGGTGCAGCCGGCCCGGCTCCATCGGCACCAGCCGCGGCTCCACCTGCCAGTAACGGCAGAACTTCTCCCAGCAGACCTGGACGTTCGCGCCCATCACCAGGTTGGGCCGGCCTGCGGCCGCGCCCCGGCGGGCCCGCCACCGCCACAGCAGCGCCATGCCGCCGAGCATGCAGGCCTCGCTGGATCCGGTGGTCGAGCAGCCCGGCGCCAGGCTGCCGTCCGGGGCGTGCCAGAGGTGGCCGAGTATGTTGACGCAGCGCCGCTCCAGCTCTGCGGTCTGCGGGTACTCGTCCTTGTCGATCATGTTCTTGTCGAAGCACTCGGCCATCAGCTGCGCGGCCTGCGGTTCCATCCAGGTGGTGACGAACGTGGCGAGGTTCAGCCGCGCGTTCCCGTCCAGGATGAGCTCGTCGCGCACCACCTGCAGGGCAGTGTCGGGCAGCATGCCGCGCGCGGGCATGCGGTAACGGGGGACCGTGCTGCCCGCCTCGCGAACGTAGACCGGGTTGATGTCGAGGTCGGCGTCGCGGTCGTCCTCGCCCACCTTGCCGTGCAATGGCATCGTCGTCTCCTGGTATCGGCGCGCGCTGCCCGTAGCCGGGCGGTGTTTTAGGTTATCGCCGCGGGCTTGCGCGTGTAGCGGCAGAACAGGCAGCCGTCGTCCTCAAGCAGATGCCGCAGGTCGAGCAGGCCCGCCGAGCCCGGGCCTGGGCCCGACATGATCCGGCCCGAGCCGCCGCGGACGATCAGCGGGCTGACCGTGAGGCACAGCTCGTCCAGCAGTTCCTCGTCGGCGAGCTGGCCGAGCAGCTGCGGGCCGCCCTCGGTCACCACGTGCGGGTAACCCCGCTCGGCCAGTGCGTGCAGGGCGGCGGCCAGGTCGACGCTGTCCAGGCCGGCCACGATGACGTCCGCGACGCGCAGCGCCGAGGCGCGCAGCTCGGCGGGCGCCTCCTCGGTGGTGATCACCACCGTGCGGCAGCCGGGCAGCGCGGCGGTGAACAGCGGGCTGGCCAGGTCCAGGCTGAGCCGCCGGGTGACCACGGCGATCGGCGGCACCGGCGGGCGGCCGTCCCGCAGGCCGGGCCGCAGCTCGTCCGGCCGGACGGCGGAGTACCGCTCGGCCCTGGCCGTGCCCGCGCCGACCAGGATGACGTCGCTCAGCGCGCGCAGCAGCGCGAACAGCTTCCGGTCGGCGTCGCTGGACAGGCCGCGGCTGCGGCCGCCCACCGCGGCGGCGCCGTCCACGCTCGTCACCATGTTCGCGCGCACCCACGGCACGTCGGGATAGGCATACAGTCTGGCCAGGTCCGGTGCTGGCGCGCCGGCCGGAAGGATCAATCGCACGGTCAGCAGTCAACCAGACATCGGGGCCGCTGCCGCCAATGTGACCTGTGGTGATGCGTAGCATCCTGGGCCGCCGCAGAGATATCCGGGTGAACGGGGAATCGGGGGGCGTAAGGGGGCCGGGGCCGCGCTGGTGATGTGCGGTAGATCATGCTATATGCAGAATGCAGCGTGCAGCGGTATGGGGAGGGAATGTGCGGCTCGCCGCTCTGATCGCATGGTCCAGCACCGCGTGCCTTGGCCTGTACCTGCTCGGCTGGCAGGTCCGCGGCGGGATCGGCATGCTGCGCGGGCGAGGCGGCCGGCAGGCGACCAGCGTGACCAGGTACCCGGTCATCGTGATCATCGGTCATCCGGTGCTGGCGCTGGCCGGCCTCGCGCTCTGGATCGCGTTCCTGGCCCGCGGCGAGCTCGCGTACGCCTGGGCCGCGTTCGGGGTGCTGTGCAGTTCGGTGCTGATCGGGCTCACGCTGCTGACCCAGTGGCTCACCGGCATCGGCGGGCGGCACGCCGCGCAGGGCGGCGGGCGGCATGTGCGCGCCTGGGTGGTGGTGCTGCACGGGCTCGGCGGGCTGACGACCTTCATCCTGGTGCTGATCACGGCGACGATATCGGGTCACCGCTGACCCGGCCGGCTGCCCGCAGCACCAGCACCGCCCGGCTGTCAACGGCGATCTGGCCGCCCGCCGCCAGCCGCCCGGCCGCGGCCAGGCCGGCGGCCGGATGGCCGGCGCCGGCCGGCTCATCCGGCTTGGCCGAGGTATCCAGCACGATGTCCCACTGCGCGCCGAACCTCTTATCCGGCAGCGTGAAGGGGACAGGCTCGCCCTGGCCGTTGAACAGCAGCAGGAAGCTGTCGTCACGGACGGCCTCACCGCGCGGGCCGGGATCGCTGATCGCCGCTCCGTTCAGGAACACCGCCAGCCGCCGCCGGGCGTGCCAGTCGCCGTCGGTCATCTCCTGGCCGGACACGGTCAGCCAGACGATGTCCGGCAGCCCGCCGGCCTGGCCTTGCGGCCGCCCGCGAAGGAACCCGCGGTGCCGGAAGACGGGATGCTCGCGCCGCAGCCGGGCGGCCGCGCAAGCGAAGGCGAGCAGGTCAGCCTCCCGGTCGAGCCCGGTCCAGTCCACCCAGGACACTCCGTTGTCCTGGCAGTACGGGTTGTTGTTGCCGCCCTGGCTGCGGCCGATCTCATCCCCGGCGAGCAGCATCGGAACGCCCTGCGAGCAAAACAGCGTGACCAGCAGGTTCCGCTTCTGCCTGGCCCGGAGCCTGGTGATCTCCGGATCATCGGACGGGCCCTCCGCGCCGCAGTTCCATGACCGGTTGTCGTCGGTGCCGTCGCGGTTTTCCTCGCCGTTGGCCTCGTTGTGCTTGCGGTCGTAGCTGACCAGATCCTGCAGTGTGAAGCCGTCGTGGCAGGTGATGTAGTTGACCGATGCACCGGGCCTGCGGCCGCCGGCCTGGAACAGGTCGCTGGAGCCGGTGAGCCGGTAGGCAAGCTCCGGCAGGGCGGACTGCTGCCCGCGCCAGAAGTTGCGCACCGTATCGGAGTACCTGCCGTTCCACTCCGACCAGGGCGGCGGGAAATTTCCCTGCTGGTACCCGCCTGCGGCGACGTCCCACGGCTCGGCGATCAGCTTGACCCCGGCCAGCACCGGATCCTGCTGCACCATCCGGAAGAAGGCGGAGAGCCGGTCCACCTCGCCGTGCTCGCGGGCCAGCGCCGGGGCGAGATCGAACCTGAAGCCGTCCACGTGCATGTCCGCGACCCAGTACCGCAGCGAGTCCATGACCAGCTGGAGCGCGTACGGGTGGCGGACGTTCAGGCTGTTGCCGCAGCCGGTGTAGTCCGCGTAATAGCGCGGGTCGTCGTCCCACAGCCGGTAGTACGCGGCGTTGTCGACGCCGCGGAAGCACAGCGTCGGGCCGGACTGGCCGCCCTCGGCGGTGTGGTTGTAGACCACATCGAGGATCACCTCGATCCCGGCCTCGTGCAGCGCCCTGACCATCGCCTTGAACTCGGTCACCTGCTGGCCTAGCTGGCCGGATGAGGCGTAGCCGCTGTGCGGGGCGAAGAACCCGATCGAGTTGTAGCCCCAGTAGTTGGACATGCCGCGCGCCGCCAGCGCGCGCTCGGACACGTGCTGATGGACCGGCATCAGCTCGACCGCGGTCACGCCGAGCCGCCGCAGGTGCCCGATGATCGCGGGATGCGCTAGCCCGGCGTAGCTGCCGCGCAGCGCCGCCGGGACCCGCGGGTGCCGCAGGGTCAGGCCGCGGACGTGCGCCTCGTAGATGACCGTGTCGGTCCACGGCGTGCGCGGCGGGCGGTCGCCGCCCCAGTCGAAGTCGGTGGCGACCACCACGCTGCGCGGCACGAACGGAGCGCTGTCGGTGCCGCTCGCGGCGTCCCGGTCGTCGGGCTGATGACCGAACACCGGATCGGCCCAGCGGACCCCGCCCTCGATGGCCCGGGCGTACGGGTCGAGCAGCAGCTTGGCCGGATTGCAGCGCAGGCCGAGGCCGGGGTCGAAGCGGCCGTGCACCCGGTAGCCGTACCGCTGGCCGGGGCCGACGCCGGGGAGGTAACCGTGCCAGACCGGCCCGTCGACCTCGGTGAGCTCGACCGGCCGCTGCCCGCCCTCGCCGTCGAACAGGCACAGCTCTACTCGCTGTGCAACCCCGGAGAACAGCGCGAAGTTGGTGCCCGCACCGTCCCAGGTCGCGCCGAGCGGGTACGGGCTCCCCGGCCAGGAGTGCATCCGCTCAGGCTATCCGCGACCGCACCGTGCGGGGGAATGCGGCGCGGCCGGCCAGGCGGCGGCGAACCGGCCGGCCGGGCAGGTGCTCGTCACACAGGGCGTGGCGGGCGGACGTGTACCGGCGCAGCACGATGTCGGCCAGCTCGGGCGCCGCGCCGAGCACTTCAGAGACGGTCGTGGCGCCGGCCGCCAGGCCATCCGCGCGGGTCTGGTCGGCGAACCGGCCGGGGGCAAGCAGGTAGCTGGCCACCACGACACGCGGTGCGCCCCCCGCCAGCAGCCCGGCCACCGAAGCGGCCGTGGAGGGGGCGGCGGCCGAGGCGTAGCCGGGCACGATGTCACGCCAGCCGCGCAGCGCCTGCCAGTGTGCCGCGAGCCCGGCCACGGCGGCCGACGCGGCCGGGTCGGATGACCCGGCGGCGGCCAGCACCACCGAGGTAGCCGCCACGGTGCCGGGATCGCCCGGGTCGATGCCCTGCTCGGCCAGCCGCCGCTCCAGCGCGCTGATCAGCAGCGGGTCCGGGCCGAGCGTGGCGCCGTAGCCGATCCGCAGCCGCGGCGGAGCGGCCGCGAGCGTGGCCGGGAGGTCGATCTTGCTGTGGTAAGCGGCGGTCAGCAGCAGCGGAAGCACCACGACCGGCCCGCCGTCCAGCGCGCTCAGCGCCTGGCCGGCCGACGGCAGCCCGTGGCCGAGGTAGCTGGCGTGCACCCGCAGCCCGGCCAGTCCCACCTCGGCCGCGCGATGCCGCACGTGGTCGAGCAGCTCTTCGACGCATCCCGCGGCCCGGGGGTCGCGGCTGCCGTGCGCGACCGCGAGCAGCGGCGGCAGTGGGGCGGCCGGCCGGACCAGGGGAGTCGGCGGGACGGTGGCCGCCGGCAGCGTCACTCGTGGATGCCGCACTCGCTCTTTCCCGTGCCCGCCCAGCGGCCGCTGCGCGGGTCAGCGCCGGGCTCGATCCGCAGCGTGCAGGGGGCGCAGCCGATGGACGGGTAGCCGTCATAGACCAGCGGGTTCACCAGGATGCCGTGCTCGGCGATATACGCCTCGACCTGCTCCTGGGTCCAGCCGACGATCGGGTTCACCTTGACCATCTGGCGCCTGGCGTCCCATTCGACCGCACGGGTGTGGCGCCGGGCGGCGGTCTCGTCGCGCCGCACGCCGGTCAGCCACGCGTCGTAGGGCGCCAGGGCGCGCTCCAGCGGTTCCACCTTGCGCATGCGGCAGCAGAAGTCGGGGTCCCTGGCGTACAGCCGCGGCCCGAACTCGGCGTCCTGGGCCGGCACCGTGCGGCTCGGGGTGACGCTGATCACGTTCACCGGATACACCGTGGCGACCGCGTCCCTGGTGCCGATGGTCTCGGCGAAGTGATACCCGGTGTCCAGGAAGAGCACGTCAAGGCCCGGCTGGACGAGCGACGCGAGGTGGATGAGCACCGCGTCGGTCATCGACGAGGTGAGGCAGAGCCGGTCGTCGAAGGTGTCGGCCGCCCACTGCACGATCTCCTGCGCGGTGGCGCCCTCGAGCCTGTCGGCGGCGTCGGCGGCCAGCTGCGCGGAGGGCTTCGGCGCGTCGCCCTCCGGCCACTCGGTTAGCTCTGCCATGCCGCTTCGTTCCTCCTGATCGTTCCGGCCTTGGGCGGTGCGGGCGTCACAGGGAACACTCCGATCCCGGCAAAGCGTAGCCGGAAACCCCTCGTGCAGCTCCGACATTGCCACGAGCCATCCGGCGCGTCGGGTTCAAGGTCTTCTTCCCCACAGTAGGGGCAGTAAAAAGGAACGGCTCGTTCTGTCATGTGATGTCCGCCTCACTGGCCCGGCCAGCCCACGTGGCGAAGGTCTCGCCCGGCTGGCGGTCGGCCGCGAATCTGCGCAGCACCCGCTCGATGTAGTCAGGCAGCTGCTCCGCGGTGGTCTTCAGCCCGCGCACCTTGCGGCCGAAGCCGGAGTCCGCGGCGTCACCGCCGTTCAGGCTGCCGCCCAGGTGAATCTGGAACCCCTCCACCTGTCGGCCGGCCGCGTCGGTGACCAGCGAGCCCTTCAGCCCGATGTCGGCGGTCTGGATGCGGGCGCAGGAGTTCGGGCAGCCGTTCACGTTGATGGTGACCGGCTCGGTGAAGTCCGGCAGCCGTCGCTCCAGCTCGTCGATCAGGCCGGACGCCCGCGCCTTGGTCTCGACGATGGCCAGCTTGCAGAACTCGATGCCGGTACAGGCCATCGTGTGCCGTCGGAACACGCTCGGCGTGACCTGCAGGTCGGCGGCGGCCAGCTCGGCCGCCAGGTCCGCGGTGCGCTCACCGGGGACATCCAGGATGATCATCTTCTGCTCGGCCGTGGTGCGCACCCGGCCGCTGCCGTACCGGCCGGCCAGGTCGGCGATCAGGGCGAGGGTCTCGCCGGTCAGCCGCCCCACCCGGGGCGCGAACCCCACGTAGTAACGGCCGTCGCGCTGCCGGTGGACGCCCACGTGATCCCGGCGGCCGGCCCGCGGCGGGCCGGGCGGCGGGCCGTCGGGCAGCGCGTAGCCCAGGTACTCCTTCTCCAGCACCTCGCGGAACTGCTGCGCGCCCCAGTCCGCGACCAGGAACTTCAGCCGGGCCCTGTGCCGCAGCCGCCGGTAGCCGTAGTCCCTGAAGAGCGAGACGACCGCGGCCCACACCTCGGACACCTGGCCGGGGCGGACGAAGGCGCCGAGCCGCACGCCGATCTTCGGGTTGGTGGACAGCCCGCCGCCGACCCACAGGTCGTAGCCGGGCTCGCCGTTGTCATCTTGCACTCCGACGAACCCCACGTCGTTGATCTCGTGCACGGTGCACTGGGCGGCGCACCCGCTCATCGCGGTCTTGAACTTGCGCGGCAGGTTGGAGAAGGCGGGATCACCCAGGTAGCGGTCCTGCGTCTGCTGGATCTCCGGCGTGGCGTCGATCACCTCGCCGGCGTCTATCCCGGCCACCGGGCAGCCGAGCATGACCCGGGGCGTGTCGCCGCATGCCTCGGTGGTGGACAGCCCGACCGACTCCAGCGCCGCCCAGATGGCGGGCACGTCCTCGATCCGCACCCAGTGCAGCTGGATGTTCTGCCGGTCGGTGACGTCCGCAGTACCGCGGGCGTAGCGCTGCGAGATATCCCCGATGACCCGCAACTGGGGGCCGTCCAGCTGGCCGCCGTCGATCCGGATCCGGAGCATGAAGTAGCGGTCGTCAAGCTCCTCGGGCTCGAGCAGCGCGGTGCGGCCGCCGTCGATGCCGGGCTTGCGCTGGGTGTACAGCCCGTACCAGCGGAACCGGCCGCGCAGGTCGGCCGGATCGATCGAGTCGAAGCCGCGCTTGGCGTAGATGTCGATGATCCGCTGGCGGACGTTCAGGCCGTCGTCGTTCTTCTTGGCTTCTTCGTTCTTGTTGAGCGGCTCTCGGTAGCCGAGCGCCCACTGACCCTCGCCGCGGCGGGGCGGGGAGTGGACCGTTCCTGCTGGCATGCGGCGCGTCCTTCCGGGTCAGGGACGCGCGCGACGGGGAGGCCGGGGGCATCCCCCCGGGCTGGCACTGCGGGCTATAGCGAAGCTGGCCGCAGGCCAGCGAGCAGCCTAAGCTGCCTCGGCCGCCACACACGCCCGGGATAGCTCACGGGCGGTAGTCAGCGACCGCAACAACACATGGCACTGCGGACGCGCTGCAGGTCTATGTGCCTGCGCGCGACGAGAAGCGGATCCGCGGTACCCATACCAGCAGAATCACACGCCGCTATCGGCATTGTCCAGGTCATTTCGGGCCTGGAGTCCCGCGCGGCGCGTGTCACACCAGTGGTAACCGGGGCAGGGGCGCGGGCTATTCCGGTTATCCCTGGCGGATCCAGCCGAGCTGTGGCTGCGACGGGGCGTCCGGCGGCTGGTGCTGGCAGTCGCACCAGGAGCCGCCCGGGCAGTCGTCGTGATGGTGCTGTCTGCACGCAACGCAGATCATGCCGGTCATTCTCTCCCGGTCGGGGGTGGGTGCGCACATTCTGCCCTGGGTAAGGGGCCAAGAGAGGGAGAACTGACGAGCTGAGCGGATGATCCGGTGATCGCCGACCTGCCCTTCGCCGACCGCCGGGCTGCCGGGCGGCTGCTCGGCGCCCGGCTGCGGCGGGCCGCAGCCGGCCCGTTGTGGCGCCAGCCGCTGGTGCTCGGCCTGCCGCGCGGCGGGGTAGCGGTCGCCCGGGAGGTGGCCGATGCGCTGCAGGCACCGCTCGATGTCCTGGTCACCAGGAAGATCGGATATCCCCGCCAGCCCGAGTTTGGCGTGGGAGCCATCGCCGAAGGAGGGGAGCCGGTCTACGACGCGGCGATCCTGGCCCGGCTCGGACTGACCCGCTTCGCGCTCGAGCCCGCGCTCGCCCGTGAGCGGGCCGAGCTCGCCCGGCGAGTCAGCGTGTACCGCGGCGGGCAGCCGCCGCCGGAGGTAGCCGGACGGGCAGTGATCGTCGTAGACGACGGCCTGGCCACCGGCGTGACCGCCCGGGCCGCGCTGCGCGCACTGCGCAGCGCGTCGGCCGGGCCGACCATGCTGGCGGTGCCGGTAGCCGCGACCGCCTCGGCCGCTGCGATGACGCGCGAGGCCGACCGGGTGATCGTGCTGGTAGCCCCGGCAACGTTCCGCGCCGTAGGGGAGTGGTACGCGACGTTCAGCCAGCTCACGGACTCCGACGTACTGCAGCTGCTCGAATGCCGCCGCGAGGCCGGCTAGGCCCGCGGGCCTAGCCGGCGATGCTCGCTAGGCCGGCTAGCCGGGCCGGGCGAACGGACCGTCAGGCCGCGTTGGCCCGGCGCATCCGCCGACGGCGCTCGGACGAGCGCTCATCCTCGTTCAGGCCGCCCCAGGTGCCGTACTTCTCCGGCCGGGACACGGCGTAGTTCAGGCACTCGCCGCGAACTGGGCAGCTCGCGCAGACAATCTTGGCCTTGCGCTCGCGCAGGTCGCGCTCGGGCTGCCGCTCACCATCGGGCCCGAAAAAGAGGAGGAGATTCTCGCCGCGGCATGCGGCAGCATCCTGCCACCCCCAGTTTGGGCGGGGCAGCACAGCTGCTTGCCGACGTGCCTCAGACATGACGTGATCACCCTCAACCAGTCTCAGATGGGTCTCGATACTCTGCTGTCCGAACACTCTGCTGTCCGAACTGATTCTGCTGTCCGAATTGCTCTGCCGGAGCGCTAAGCTGGACCCACGAAGTCTCGTGAGCCGCACCGAATGCCCCGTCGGTTACTGCAACGCGCCGCAGCGTCGTCATGTTCCCGTACGCGCGGGCCGATGAGTGTTGCGGGCATTACCATGCCGATTCGGCCGTAGCGACGGAAAAACGGGACGCCGCCCGGCACGGGCATGATCCGCGGTTGTGCTCCGTGGCCAATCATGCCATCAGGCGATGGCGCTCCGCAGCCAGGGCGGCAAATTCGCCGGCCGTGTCGCGCCGGGAATTTCCGCGCCCGGCCAGCTTGTCAAGACTCTGGGCCGGCGGCCGGCGCGCCTCCTTGCGGAGATCAGCTAGACAAGCTCCAGGGTTCGGGGTCACGATGGGCATCATGTCTGCGCCTGACGCGGCCCCGCTGCCCCGCCTGGGCGAGGTTTTCTTCGATGTACGCGGAGATTCTCGCACCATGCGGCTGAGCTGGTATGCCGAAACCGGCGTGGCCGTCTTCAGCATCTGGCACGGCGGCACCTGCACCGGTACCTTCCGGCTGCCCATCAACGAGCTGCCCCGGATGGTCGAGATCCTCACTCATGGCCCTCCAGGGGCGGCTGGCCACGGATCACCGCATATGGCGGCCGGGCCGCAGTCGATGGCCGCAGGCCCGCCGACCGTGGCCGCCGGTCCATCGGCCATGGCACCCGGTCCGCTGGCCCCGGCCATCCCGGCCGTGGGCCGCCCAGACTCCCTGGGCGAGCCTTCCGGCCCCGGATACGGCGGCGCCGGATATCAGCAGCCTGCGGCCCACGACAATGGCTTCGGGTACGGCCAGGACGCCGGATACGCGGGCGGGTACGCGGACCAGCCGCCAGGCGACTACGACGGGCCGGCTCACTATGGCGGCCCAGGGGAGTACGGCGAGCGCGGCGAGCGCGGCGGGCCGGGGGAGTACGGCCAGCGCGGGCCGGGCGGATACGAGGAGCCAGGCGGGTACCAGGACCGGGACCAGGCCGGATATCAGCAGCCAGGCTGGCCGGAGGGCCAGGAGCACGCCGGTTACCGGGATCCGCCGTCAGGCGCGCCCGGCTCCCTGGCTGCCGGGCCCGGGGGCCAGGTCACGCCGACCGGACCGCTGCCAGTGGGCCGGTGGCATGCGGACCAGGGGCAGGCAGGTCAGGGCCAGGGGGGCCAAGGCCAGCCGGGCCGAGGGCAGCACGGGCCCGGCGGGCCCGATCCCCGGCTCGGGTACGCCGCAGACCAGGACTACGCCGAGCCCGGCTACGCGAACCAGGACTACGCCGATCCTGGCTACGCGGGGCAGGACCACGCGGAGCCCGGTTACGCGGGGCAGGACCACGCGGAGCCCGGTTACGCGGATCAGGGCTACGCCGAGCCGGGCTACGCCGGAGATGACCCTGCCGGGCCGGACTACGCCGGACAGGACTATGCGGCGCCCGGCTACGCGGGACACGATTACGCCGAGCCTGACTACCAGGGACAGGACTACGAGGAGGGCCAGGCGGCGGGCGAGCCGGCACCCGATCCGCTGAGCGACGGGTACGGCGCCGAGCAGGGCTACCTGCCGGGCCCGATGACCGATACCTTCGGGGCGCTCAACGGAGGCTACGGCCTGGAGACGGTCGGCCAGGGGTACGGCGGCGAGCGGGCCAGCCGGGGCTACGGCGAGGCCGCAGGCCACAGCGCGGCGCCCGGCCGGGGTAACCGCGACGCGGCCGGCCCGGGTAACCGCGACGCCGCGGGCCGGGGCCAAGGCAAGACGGCCGGCCCGGGATACGGCGGCCCGGCGGCCGGCCCGGGGCGAGGCGGCCCGGCGGTCGGCGCCGGATACGCCAGCGAGACGGTCGGCCCGGGTTACGGCGGGCCTCCCGGCCCGGGGTACAGCGAAGCAGCCGGTCCCGGATACGGCGAGACGGCCGGCCCGGGGTACAGCGAAGCGGCCAGCCGCCGACACGGCGAGTCAGCCGGCCCGGGGTACGGCGAGACGGCCAGCCGCCGACACGACGAGACAGTCGGCCCGGGGTACAGCGAAGCGGCCGGTCCCGGATACGGCGAGTCCGCCGGTCCCGGATACCGTGAAACGGCCGGTCCCGGATACGGCGAGACGGCCAGCCGCCGACACGGCGAGTCAGCCGACCCCGGACACGGCGAGACGGCCAGCCCCGGACACGGGGAGACAGCCAGCCGCGGATACGGCGCGGCGGCCGGCCAGCGCGGAGTCTTCGAGCCGGCGTCGCCGGCCGCCGGGTACACGCCGCCGCCCGCGGAGCGTTTCCCGCCGCCGGCGGAGCCTTTCCCGCCGCCCACTAGGCCCTTCGCGCCGCCCGCTGAGGCCTCCGGCGGGCCGGCGCACCCGGATCGCCAGGAGCCGGATCACTTCGGCTACGGCCCGGCGGACGAGGAACCGCTGGAGCGGGAATATCGCCCGTCCCGCGGTCGTTCCTGACACTCGGCCGGTGCGGCTGTGTTCCCCGGGCCGCACCTAACTGCCATCGCGGAATACCGTTCGGCTGGAGCCGCGTTGTGCCACTCGCCGAGGAGGCGACCACCGCACCGGCCACATCTCTTCATGATCATCTGAACGCCGTACTGTCCCAGGCCGCCGCCCGCCTGCCGCCTGGGGCTGCCGGCCAACCGTCGCGCTACCGAGCCTCCGGCCGCCCTCGCCTATGAAGCCAAGGCGGTCGATGTGCCCTTTGACGCCCTCCGGTGGGCAGCACACCGCACATTGACCCCATGGCCTGGCTGGCCGTCGTCGCTGTCCCTCTAGCCGAAGGCAGTCGATGGCACCTTCACCGCCACCAGCGGGAGTCGATGGCACTTCGACCGCGATGCCGCCTTGCCGGCGCGAGCCGGGCCGGGCCCCCGGACGGGCGGCGACCGCCACGCCGCCTTGGCGGCGCGAGCCGGGCCGGGCCCCGGACGGACGGGCGGCGGCCGCCTGCCCTGCACCACCGCCCTCTCACCCGATGAAGCCAAGGCGGTCAACGGCGCTTTCACCGCCATCGGCGGGTGTCGATGGCACTTTGAGTGCCTTGCCGCGAGGCCGATTTTGCCCCGCATTACTATAGGAAATCGGGGTGTACGTCCGATTGCATGGTCCAGCGCGGGCAAAGCGGCACCTATCGCTACGGGTGCCAGATGGTCATCACGAGGTCATCACAGGGTAATCACAAGGTAAAATAGTGGCGGCCCGGCGGGCTGCCGGCCGAACTGGCGTATCGCATGGGTATTCGGCTGGCCACGCAGTGCGCGCATTTGGTATCGGGTTCATTACCGCGCCGCTAACCTGCCGGTCAGGCTTCTCTGACCGCAAGCGGCTTAACGTAAGACTTTTGCGTGTGGCCATCAGCGGGTCGGCAGAAAGTTTTCTTCCTGATCGCCCTGGCATTACGTTGTAAATTGGCAGTAGATGTCACCTATTGTCCCGTCGACAAGACGGCGACATGGGCGGACGGGAACGGCCCGGTCGCGATGCGAGCCGACCGCCGGAGAACGGCGCGCCGCTCCGTGTCCATCCGGCGGATCAGAATCGGTTGCACTGCTCGACGGTTATGTTGGCTTGCGGCGGGATATATTTGCCGCAAGAGAAAGGGGGGCGCAAGTGGCGCAGAAGGTGTCTGTCACATACGCCTGTGACTACGACGACAAAGAGATTCCCGACGGCCAGCATCAGAGTCTCGCGTTTGGCCTGGATGGCCAGGAGTACGAGATTGACCTATGCAAGAAGCACAGTGACCGCTTCGGCGAGATTGTGGGAAAGTTCGCCGAGCACGCTCGCAGGCAGTCCTTGAAGGGGGGCACTGCCAAGCGCAAGCGCCGGACGGTAGCGAACCGTCAGCGCAGCGCCGAGATCCGTGCCTGGGCTAAGGGCGCTGGTATCGAGGTCAGCGATCGCGGCCGTATCCCCGGCAGCATCCTCGCCGACTTCGAGAACCAGAACGGTCACGGCTAGCAGCGCGCCGGGCGGCGGTTAACGACAGTTAGCGGCAGGTCAGCCTGGCTGACCTGGATGCTCGGCGGGGAGGGGTCCCACCGCGGCCGCAAGTACCTGCGCGTTGGGCAGCGATAGGACTCCCTCGCCGGTATCCAGGCGGACATAGGTAATTCCTATTTCCGTCACGGTGCCGTCAAGCTGACCGCCGAGCGCGCCGGAACGGACTCGAACTCGCTGGCCGACGCTGAACGGCCGGGAAAGCAGCAGGACGATGCCGGCGAACAGGTTGGACAGCGTCTGCTGGGCGGCAATGCCGAGCAGGATGCCGGTGATCGCTCCGCCGAGTACGAGCTGGCCGATCGGGATCTTGAAGAGCTGCAGGGTAATGACGAGGGTGACCACGCTGCCGAGCAGCAGGATCGAGTAGCGGACCACGGCGGCGTGCGCCGATCCGACCCGGGGCGCCAGCAGGGTCTTGGCCTTGCCCGCCAGCCCGACGACCGCGCCGACCGCGAAGACGAGGAAGGCCACCGCGGTGGTGACGGTGATGAGCTTGGCGGTCGCCTGTCCGTGCACGTGAAAGCTGGTCAGCCCTTCGGCGACGTTGACGGCCGCGGCGGCGACCGCGAGCGCGAGCGCGATGATGGACCGCCACGGCCGCGCCCTGGCCTTCACCAGCGCGACCTGGTCGGCCAGCCGCTCGGCATCCAGCTTCCGCTTCTCCTGAAGATCCACCCCCATGACCCTCCTTTCCGCCGTGCTCCCGGAGCGTGTGCCCTGCCACGCTACCGAGAAATGCGGGTGGTCCCGGAGCACGACCTCCGGGACCACCCGCGCTACTGCTTATCTAGGCTGCGCCGTCTGGCTAGCCGATGAACGGCGCGCCCACCGGGAACACGACCTTTCCACGCTGGCCGTTCATCACGCCCGCCGACGAGGTGTACCAGGCCACCAGGGCGGTGAGCACGCCGACGTAGCCGCCGGCCTTGACGATATTCACGTTGCCGTCGAAGTTGCCGATGAACAGGACGACCTCGGTCGCCTCCAAGGTGAGGAACACCGCGAAGACGGCCTTGGTTACGGCCATGCTGCACAGCAGCATGTAGGTGTTGAAGATGGCGAAGGCCAGCAAGATCCAGGCGATGTCGTGATTGGCTGCCGCGGGCGATGCTGCCTTCGGCGCGACGAGCAGGGCCCACAGGCCAAGACCGATCCAGAAACCGCCATAGGTGGAGAACGCGGTCGCACCGAACACGTTCCTGTTGCGGAATTCCCACATGCCGGCCAGAAGCTGGATGAGGCCGCCATAGGCGAACGCGTAACCTAGCCATGCGTCACCTGTC
>DASXME010000137.1:0-1681 GCA_036495825.1 Streptosporangiaceae bacterium | reverse complement strand
TGACTTCCTCCGAGACCAGCGGCAGGTCCAGCAGGTCAGCGAGCCGCTCCGCCAGGTCGTAAGGTGCCAGCACCAGCGGCTGGGTGGCCACCAGCGGCCACAGGTCGGGGGCGTCGAGGACCAGCGCGTCCCCGGCGTCGGTCACGACGACCTTCTCTCCCTGCACCGCGCGCACCCGGTCCGGCGGAGTGGCCTGCGGGACGGCTGCGAGCGCGGCCCACAGGAGCCGCAACTGTCCCCGCGTCACAGGCCGCGCCGGGTCAGCCAGCCGGTCCAGCAGCTCGTCCGCTCCGCCCGGCTCGGCGAGCAGCGCGGCGAGCGAGGTGCGTACGCCGAGCGCGCGGGCCACCACCGGGTCCACCGTGAGAACGACCTCGTCGTACAGGCCCGCGAGCAGCGGGTCCGCATCGGCGACGCGCACGTCGGCGGCCCGGTGGCCACCGAGGACCGGATGGTGCCGGAGCCACCAGGCCGTATAGGACGGCACGTCGGTGTGGCGGCCGTCGGCGAGCAGCACCCGGGTGGGCTCGACGAGCGCCGCCCGCAGGGACGGCGCGGCGAGCATGTCCAGTGCCTGCGGCCAGCGGGCCGGGTCGACGAACTCGAGGTCGCGGACTGCCAGCACCTCGGCCGCCACCGGCGGCACGCTGCCGGCCGGCAGCCGTGCGCACGTGTCGGCCGCCCAGTCGTCGGCGCCGTCCAGATCGAGGCCGGGGGCATCGAGGGCAACGTCGTGCGCGGCCAGCAGGCCGAATGACGACAGCACGCCGGCCGCTTCGAGCGCCGCGGCGCTGTGCCGCTCGAGCACCGCCGGGCTGAGGGTGCCGAACGGCGTGTCATCGGCGACCACCCCGGCCAGCGGCCCGCCGGGGAACAGCAGCTCGCCCGCCGGATACCAGTCGCCGTCGGCGCCCGGCAGCGCCAGGTCGGCCAGCCAGGGCTGCTCCCCCGGCCGCAGATGCGCGGCCGCGACGAGACCGAGCACTGCTTCGGCGACCGGGCCGGGATCGTCCTCGTCGTAGGATGCCGCGACCGCCGCGCGCACGGCCGGGTCGGCGAGGACACCCCGCGGTGTCGCCTCGACCGCACCCAGCCGGGCCAGCAGCGGGTGCACCGCGCCGGGATGCACGACGCGCAGGCCCAGCGGCCGCAGCCGATCGGCGTGCTCAAGACCCGGCCCTGGCAGCAGCAGTCCGCGCGGACCCCGGACCAGCCGCCCGTCGGCGAGCGGCACCGGCAGCGCGCCAAGCTCGGCCAGCGCGCCCGGCTCTGCCCCGGCCAGCGCGTCGTACAGCCGCCGCCACCAGGTCGGGTCGCGGTCGAGCGAGGCGAGCATGTCGGCCAGCTCGGCCAGCCCGAGCTGCCGGACGCCGAGCACCGCGAAGGCGGGATGCCGCGCCGGGCCGGTGACCAGGCCGTCCAGCACCGGCGCGAGGCAGCCGGCGAGCCCCGGGAGGTTCGCGTCCAGGATGACCGCGTCGCCCGGCCTGATGCGCGGGCTGCCTGGCTCGGCGGCGGGCAGGAAGGCCGTGTCCCGCAGCCGCGCCAGTATCGCCCGGCGCAACTGCGCGTCCAGCTCGCCCTGAGCGACCGGGCCGGGGACCAGATCGAGCAGGCCGGGCCCTGGCGCGAGGCTGGGCCCTGGCGCGAGGCTGGGCAGCAGGCCGGCGTAGACCTCGGC
>DASXME010000136.1:0-21227 GCA_036495825.1 Streptosporangiaceae bacterium | reverse complement strand
GGACCGGGGGCTGGCGGCGATGGAGTCGGCGATGGCGCGGCTGGTGTCGCCGTCGGTGGCGCCGTGCCCGGCGGTCTCGCCGGGGGTGCCGGTCAGGCCGAGCCAGGTGGTCAGGGGCACGGTGAGGTGGACGGCGCCGTTGATCTGCAGCCCGGCTGGGACGGCGGGCCAGCCCGGTTCGCCCGGCCCGGCCGGGCCGCCCGGTCCGCCGGGTTCGCCGGGTTCGCTTGGTCCGGCAGGCCCGCCCGGTCCGGCGGGTCCGCTTGGCTTGCCGGGTTCTCCTGGCCGGCCGTGTTCTCCGGGTCTGCCTGGCCTGCTGGGGCCAGGCGGGTCGCCGGGATACCCGCCCCGTTCTGAGCTGCGGCCGGGGGTTGAGCCGCTTGCCCTGCCGGGTGGCGCGCCGTCAGTGTCTGTGCTCGTGCTTCCGATAGCAGGACCAGATGGTGTGGTCGGGCGGCCGGGTGCGTCGGCGTGGTCTGTGCCGGCGCCGGGCGGGCTACCGGAGGTGGCAGCCGCAGGGCCAGGACGACCGCTGCCCGGGCTGTCGGCGGGACCGGCGCCGCAGGGGCCAGCGGGTGCGGGAGGGCCGGGAGGTGCGGGAGCCGCAGCACCGGGTCGGCCGCTGGGCTGGCTGCTGTCCGGGGCGGGGCTGGTACCGGGGTCTGGGAGGAAGGTGCGGGGGTCGGTGCCGGTGAGCAGAGCGAGGAAGACCGCGGCGCGCAGCTGCGGCAGCCGGGCCTTGACCCCGTTAGCCTTCAGGGAGCGGGCGCAGGCGTCGATGCGGGCGTCGGCGGCCAGGGCGGCGGCGGGGGGCAGTTCGCGGCCGGATAGCTGGGCGTTTCCGGACAGCTCGGGCTGCAACTCGACTCGGGCCTCTTTGGCGGCCTGGGCCTTGCGGCGGCGCATGGCGTCGGGGTCGGCGGTCAAGACGGCGGCGCGGGCCCGGGACCGCAGCCGCGACGTCGTCTGCTTGGGCGCCTTGACGATGATCTGCTGTTCGACCGCGGCGGCGGTCTCGTCATCCAGCAACTCGGTTTCGTAGCCGATGACGGCGGCACGGGACCGGTCGATCTGGCCGGTGCGCAGCGCGGCCATGGTGGCGGGCAGCCGGGTCAGCGCGGCGGCCTGGCCCAGCAGCCCGGCCGCGGCGCGGCCGGTCATGGTCAGCAGGATCGCTAGTTCATCACCGGCGTGCTCGCCGACCTGCGGGTCGGGGTGGGCGGCGCGGCGGCGGTGCAGTTCGGCGGTGGCGGCCAGCAGTCCGGCGGCGGCGCGTGACTCGGTGCGGCGCCAGGCCAGCATCATCCCGGCCAGCTCGTCGTCCTCCAGGCCGGCCAGCCCGGCCGCCTCGGCGTCGTCGAGGGCGGCGGTCAGCACCGGCCCGGGCTCGAGGGAATCCAGCGCTGACCCGGAAGCGAACCCGGGCCCGCCGGGACCATTCACATCATGCGCGACGATGCCGCACGGCAGCACCTCCGCCGGCTCCGGGCCACCCGTGCCGCGCGAGGTCGGCTGCCTGCTGGCCGCGTCGTCAGCTGCGCTGGGCGGGGCTGGCTGCGGGTCTCCGGCGCCGGCCGCCATGCCGGGCGGGGGCAGAGCGGTCCAGCAGGGGGCGGGTGCAGTGGCGGGCCGGTCGCCGGTGAGCCAGGGCGGGTCGCCGGGCCCTGGGTCTCCGGCGTCGGGCGGCAGGTCGCCCTCGGGGTCCGCCAGTTGCCACTCCTCGGGCGGCGGGGTGATCCAGCCGGCGGCGATCTCCGCGGCCAGGATCGCTTCCTGCCGGGCCGCCTCCTCGGCGGTGAAGGGCATGGCCTGGGATGTCACGGGGATCACCTCCTCACGACCGGGCGGGTTGGCTTGCACGTTCGATTGTGTCTTCGATTAAGATACCACCACCGGCCGACAATTTCCCGAACAAGCGAGCGACACGCCGGGAGTCCGGACCAGGTAAACTCTCGCCGGGCCTCGGGCCTCGGGCCTCGGGCCTCGGCCTCGGGCCTCGGGCCCCGGGCCCCGGGCCCCGGGCCCCGGGCCGCCCCTCCGGCCCCCCGGCACTGGCCCGGCCCTCGGCCCCCGCCCCCCAGGCCCCAGGCCCCCGGCTCCCGGCCCCGGGCCCCCGGCCCCCGGCCCGGCTCCCGGCCCCGCCCCCGCGGCCCCGGGCTGGAGTCCGCGTCGGGGTATCTGCCGGCGGCCCGGTAGGTTCGACGTGTGGCTGAGCCCGTCGATCTCGTGTTGTTCGACCTTGGCGGCGTGCTCATCGAGGTGGCCGGCGTGGGTGCCATGCTGGAACTCACCGGGATCGAGAGCGCGGAGGAACTGTGGCGGCGCTGGCTGTCGTGCCGCTGGGTTCGTCGTTTCGAGAGCGGCGGCTGCTCGGCGACTGAGTTCGCCGCCGGAGTGGTTGCTGACTGGCAGCTTGACCTCAGTGCATCCGGGTTCCTTGAGGCCTTCCTGGACTGGCCGACCGGGCCGCTGCCGGGGGCCGCAGAGCTAGTGGCCCAGACCCGGGCGAGCGTTGCCACGGGATGCTTCAGCAACACCAATGCGCTGCACTGGCACGGCCACATCGCCGGGTGGCCGCTGGCGGGGCTGTTTGACCACCGGTTCCTGTCCTTCGAGTTGGGCCTGCTCAAGCCCGATGTCGCGGCCTTTGAGCAGGTCGCGGACCGGCTGGAGGTGCCGGCCGGGCGGGTGTTGTTCCTCGACGACAACGCGGTGAACGTCGCGGGTGCTGTGGCGGCAGGCTTTCAGGCTGCCCGCGCCACCGGGGTCGACGAAGCCCGTCAGCGCCTTACCGAAGCCGCCGTGCTCGGCGCCGTCACATAGGTGAAGTTCGCCGTCCCTAGCACGGCCCTAACGCCAGGGATCATCTTGCCCAGATCAGCGGATCATGGCATCAGCGGATCATGGCACTGCGCCGCTGCGTGGCTAGCAACGTCGAAGGGGGCGGGCCGCCTAGAATGCCGTCATGCACGGCATGCTGAGCCTGGCCGGCCTGGTGGCCGCATTCGTCGGCGTAGCCGGATGGGCCGGTTACATGTCGGTACGGCTGCTGCGGGCTTGTCCGGCGAGCCATTCGCGGCCGCTGGAAGCGCCGCGGCCCGCCGAGGTCCCCGTGGCGGGCCCGGTACCGGACCAGTTGTAGTCCGGCCTAGATCTGGAGGCACCCCAAACGAACGAGCTCCCGCCGCGTCCCGCAGACGCGGAAGGCGACAAGGCGTCCGACCCGACCCACAGCGGCCAGGGCGAGCCCCCCTCAGCCGCCGCGGCCAGCGAGACCGGCGCCGCCAGCACCTCCGGCCAGACCCCCGCTGCCAGCACCTCCGGCCAGACCCCCGCCGCCAGCACCTCCGGACGAGTTCCCGCCGCCAGCAAGGCCCCCGTCGCCAGCGAGGCTCCCACCGCCAGCAAGGCCAGCGCCGTCGGCTCCCAGGAGCCACCGCTGCATCCCGATCTTGTCCCGCTCAGCTTCCTGCTCGGACGCTGGGAAGGCGCCGGCGTGGGCGGCTATCCAACGATCGAGAGCTTCAGGTTCGGCCAGGAACTGTCGTTCAGCCACAACGGCAAGCCGTTCCTCATCTACTCGAGCCGTACCTGGCTGCTGGACGAAGAGGGCAATCCGGGGCGCCCGCTCGGCCGGGAGGCGGGATTCTGGCGGGCGCAGCCGGAGGGTGCCGTCGAGCTGATCCTGGCCCATCCCACCGGGATTGCCGAGATATACCTGGGCCAGGTGACCGGGACTCGCATCGACTTGGGTACCGATGTGGTGGCCCGCACCTCGTCCGCCAAAGAAGTTGCCGCCGGACACAGGCTCTACGGACTCGTCGGGGAAGATCTCGCCTACGCCTATGACATGGCTGCGGTGGGCCAAAGCCTGCAACCGCATCTCTCCGCCCAGCTAAAGCGAACGGGCTGACCGCAAAGCGCGCAGAGAGCCGATTCTCGAAACTGCCCCAAAACCGGCTACCGCCGCACGGCAACCGGCCGAAGCACTCGCGCGTTAAACCGCCAGAATCCTAAAGCAAGTGTAAAAATCAGCATCAAACATATGTCTGGGATAAAAAGGCCCCCGGGTCTCTCCTGTGTTCTGCACAGGGACCGACTGGACTAGGCCGGTCAACCCGGGGGTTCGGTGTCTGCCGAGGATTCGCCGGCCACCGCCCTGCGGCGGAAGCGACTTTCGGACTGAGCGTCGCTAACGACGCACCATCACGAGAGCCTGACCGGTGAGACACGTATCACGGCGCTGGCCGCGACCCGTGCATCGGCGGGACGGCAGCTAACAGGCAGCCACCTCGCGCGTCCAATGTCTATGCATACTCTTGGACCACCTCCTTTCCCGCGTAGCCCGAACGCTACGCGAGCCCCCCGGCGGCTGGCAAGACCGTTTTTCCCCGGCTTGGGACGTTCGGCGTGCGGCACCCCAGGCTCGGCAGGCTCGCCCGCACCGCTGGTTGCGCAAGCCTGGCGAATGTCCTGGGCGTCACTAGACTCGGGTCATGGCGCAGGCGTGGGATGACCAACTCCGGGCTCGGGGGTACCGGGTTACCCCGCAGCGCCAGCTTGTCCTCGAGGCGGTGACCAAGCTCGAGCACGCCACCCCGGAAGAAATCTGCGCCCAGGTGCAGTTGACCGCGCGCGGCGTGAACATCTCGACCGTCTACCGCACGCTCGAACTGCTCGAGCAGCTCGGCCTGGTCACGCACAGCCATCTGCGGCACGGCGCCCCCAGCTACCACCTCGCGGCCGAAGAGGAACACGTGCACCTCGTGTGCCGAGAGTGCGGTCGCATCGTGCAGGTGCGCCCGGCCGCGGTGGCCGCGCTGGTGGACACGCTCGAGGCGGAGCAGGACTTCGAGACCGACGTGCGGCACCTGACCGTGTTCGGCCTCTGCGGAGACTGCCGCCACGAGCAGCCCGCGCAAGCGCCAGCCCCCTAAGCCCGCGCGAGGCCCCGAGCCCACCCGGCCGGATGCATAGCGCAGCCCGCTGGGGAAGATAGCCTGCCTGATATGGACAACCCGCTGCTAAAGCTGCCCGACGCCGTTCCCGGCCAGGGCCCCGATGCCGGGGTCGCGGCGCACTACGGCGATCCGTTCGGGGAGCAGCGCGCGCTGGTTCAGGCGGCGGGCCTGGTGGACAGGTCGCACCGCGGCGTCATCAGGATCACCGGCCAGGACCGGCTGTCCTGGCTGCACAGCCTGACCACCCAGCAGCTCGACCCGCTGCCCGCGGGCGTCGCCGCCCAGGCCCTCATCCTCAGCCCGAAAGGCCACGTCGAGCACCACCTGACGCTGACCGACGACGGCACCGCGGTGTGGGCGCACGTCGAGCCCGGCACCGCGGAGAAGCTGCTCGGGTTCCTGGACTCGATGAAGTTCATGCTGCGGGTGGAGCCGGCCGACGTGACCGCCGAATACGCCGTCCTCACGCTGATGGGCCCGGCCACCTCGGCCACCTCGGCCACCTTGAGCGCGCCGGCCGCGGCCGCCGTGCTGCCCGGCCCGCTGGGCAGCGATCTCATCGTGCCACGGGACGCCGTTGCCGGCCTCGCCGCTGATCTGCGCGCCGGCGGCGCGGCGATGGCGGGGATGTGGGCGTACGAAGCATTGCGGATCGAGGCCCGCCAGCCACGGCTTGGGCTAGACACCGATTTCCGAACGGTTCCACACGAAGTCGGCTGGATTGAGACTGCGGTGCACCTGGATAAGGGTTGCTACCGCGGCCAGGAGACCGTCGCCCGGGTGCACAACCTGGGGCATCCTCCCCGCCGGCTGGTCTTCCTGCACTTGGACGGCAGCGATGACCGGCTGCCCGCCCACGACGATCCGGTCGAGCTGGACGGCACGGCCGTCGGGTTCGTCGGCTCGGCGGCGCGGCACTACGAGCTCGGGCCGATCGCGCTCGCGATGGTGAAGCGGACGGTGCCCGTCGACCGGCCGCTGCTCGCCGGGGGCGTGGACGCGGCCCAGGAGGTCATCGTCCCGCCGGACGCGGGCGCCAATGCTAAGAAACTTGTTCAAAACTTCAAACGATCATCGATGTAGCCGGGGTATACCTGCGGCTACGCTGACCCGTCCCATCGGGTTTTGAATAACTCCCAAAGTCTCGTTGCGGCGAACACCTGTGGGCCGGCTGGGCCGTCCCGGGTAGCCTGATCGGTCAGGAGACGGCCGCTCGCGGCCGGCACCCCAACCCAGGGAGGTCGTCCGCTGTGCTGCGTCGCCTGATGCTGGCCGTATCGGCCAGCGATCGCCTCAAGGGAATCGTGACCACGGCCCCCCTCGCCAGGGACGTGGTGGCCAGGTACGTGGCGGGCGCCAGTACGGACGATGCGCTGGCGGTCACCCGGCAGCTGATCGACCGCGGCCTGCTGGTGACCCTGGACCACCTCGGTGAGCACACCACCGACCCGGACCAGGCGGCGGCAGCGGCCGACGAGTACATCCGGCTGCTCGGGCGGCTCGCGGACGCCGGCTTTGCCAGCGGCGGCGCGGCCGAAGTCTCGGTCAAGCCGACCGCCGTCGGGCTGGGGCTGAGCGAGCACGGCGAGAAGACGGCCAGGGAGAACATCACCCGGATCTGCGTGGCCGCGCGGCGGGCGGGCACCACCGTGACGCTCGACTCCGAAGAGCACGGCCGGGTGGACGCGACGCTGCGGCTGCACCGCGAGCTGAGCGCGGACTTCCCCGACCTCGGCTGCGTGATCCAGTCATACCTGCGGCGCAGCGAGGCGGACTGCGCCGAGCTCGCCGTGGCCGGTACCCGCGTCCGGCTGTGCAAGGGTGCCTACGACGCGCCGGAAGCGGTGGCGTTCACCGCCCGCCGCGACGTCGACCTTTCCTACGTGCGCTGCCTCCGCACGTTGCTGAGCGGGCCCGGCTACCCGATGATCGCCACCCACGACCCGCGGCTGATCGAGATCGGCACCGCGCAGGCGCTGCTGGCGGGCCGTGCCGCCGGGACGTTCGAGTACCAGATGCTGCACGGCATCAGGCCCGGCGAGCAGCAGCGGCTGGCCGGGACCGGCGCGCAGGTTCGCGTCTACCTTCCGTACGGCAAAGACTGGTACGGCTACCTCACCCGCCGTCTCGCCGAACGTCCGGCCAACCTGGTCTTCTTCCTCCGTTCGCTCACGTCGAAGCGGTAGCCAGGGCAGCGCGGGAGACTCCAACGTCTTCTTCCTGCGCTCGCTCACGTCGAGGCGGTAGCCAGGGCAGCGCGAGAGACTCCAACGGGATAGGGGAGGAGGTGGCCCGGTGACAGACAGCTCCGTGGTCGGCATCCTGGGCGCGGGAAAGATGGGCGAGGCGCTCATCTCCGGGCTGCTGCGGGCGGGCAGGCCGGCGGCGCGGATCGTCGCGGTGGCCAGGCGGCCGCAGCGCGCGGCCGAGCTGCGCGAGCGCTATGGCGTGCAGCTGACCTCCGCGGCCGAAGCGGTCAAGGCCGCCGACACGCTGCTGCTCACCGTGAAGCCACAGGATATGGCCGCGCTGCTGGACGAGATAGCCGCCGGGCTGCCCGCCGGGCGCCTGGTCATCTCGGTCGCGGCCGGCATCACCACATCCTTCATCGAGCGCCGGCTGCCGGCCGACGTGCCGGTGGTCCGGGTCATGTCGAACACCCCGGTGCTGGTGGACGAGGCGATGAGCGTGATCTCGGCCGGGTCGCACGCCGACGACACGCACCTGCGCCAGACCGAGCAGCTGCTCCGCCCGGTCGGCCGGGTCCTCCGGATACCCGAATCGCAGCAGGACGCCGCGACCGCGCTGTCCGGCAGCGGGCCGGCCTACGTGTACTACCTGGTCGAAGCCATGGTGGACGCCGGGATCCTGCTGGGCATGCCGCGGCAGACGGCGCTGGACATGGTGACCCAGGCGGTCTACGGCGCGGCGACCATGCTGCGCGACACCGGTGAGCATCCGGTGACCCTCCGGGAGGCGGTCACCTCGCCGGGCGGGACGACGATCTCCGCCGTCCGTGAGCTGGAGCGGCACCGGGTGCGGGCGGCCGTGATCGATGCGATCGAGGCGGCCAGGGACCGCGGCCGCGAACTGGGCGCAGACTGAAGCTTATTCAGAACCCGAAGGACGGAGTAGTTTCACCGAGGGGACGGCCGGAAATCCTGGCCGCGGACTGGGCGGTGAGTGAGCTTGAGCTGCACGCTGAGGGTTCCCTGGGACGACGCGCTGATCCGCTACGACTTCGGCCCCGGTCATCCGCTGGCACCCATACGAGTCGAGCTGACGATCGCTATGGCGCGTGCGTTCGGAATACTCAATGATCCTGCGGTCACCGTGACGGTGCCGCAGCCGGCCACGGACGAGGAGCTGGCGCTCATCCACGCGCCGGATTACATCGACGCGGTCCGGCTGGCCGGCCAGACCGGCCGGGGCGATGGCCGCCGTGGCCTGGGTACCGCGGACGACCCGGTGTTCGCGGGGATGCACGAGGCTTCCGCGCTGGTCGCGGGCGCGACCCTGACGGCCGCCAGGGCGGTGTGGACCGGCGAGGCGGATCACGGGGCGAACGTGGCGGGCGGGCTGCATCACGCGATGCGCGGCCACGCCAGCGGGTTCTGCGTCTACAACGACCCGGCGATCGCGATCAGGTGGCTGCTGGACCAGGGCGCCGAGCGGGTGGCCTATGTCGATCTTGACGTGCACCACGGCGACGGCGTGCAGGCCGCCTTCTACGACGACCCCCGGGTGCTGACGATCAGCCTGCACGAGCACCCCGCCACGCTGTTCCCCGGCACCGGGCTGCCGACGGAGACCGGCTCGGGCCCGGCGCGCGGCACAGCCGTCAACGTCGCGCTGGCCGCGGGCACCGGCGACGCCGGCTGGCTGCGCGCGCTGGACGCGGTCGTCCCGCCGCTAATCCGCGCCTTCAGGCCCGATGTGCTGGTCAGTCAGCATGGCTGTGATACGCACCGGCTGGATCCGCTGGCTCACCTAAGGCTCAGTATTGACGCGCAGCGGCGGGCCCAGGCAATTGTGCATGCCCTCTCACATGAGGCGGCGAGCGGCCGGTGGCTCATCACCGGCGGTGGCGGATATGAGCTTGTCCAAGTCGTTCCCCGGTGCTGGACACATCTGCTCGCGCAGGCGGCTGGCCGGCCCATCGATCCCGACACGCCAACGCCGTCCTCCTGGCGCGAATTCGTTCGCGGCCGGACGGGGAGGCTGGCCCCCCAGATCATGACGGATGGCGAACCGGCCGAGTTCACCGAATTTACGCCTGGCGACGGCTCCCGTGACCAGGTTGATGCGTCCATCAAGGCGACACGCGAGGCTGTTTTCCCTGCGCATGGCCTCATTCCGTAAGTCAATACCCATTCTGTCGGCTACCTGTATCAGTGCCCCGACATGTCATCCGGGCGAGAGTATCTCCGAAATGAGGGACCGCGCCGGGCTTGCCCTTTTCTGAACGCGACTTACGCTGGAGACGTACGTGACTGGTGCGTCGAATATAACGGACCGGGGACGCACTTAGCACCGTACGGAAGAGGGCAACTGATGGCTGCAGGTGAAACCCCCCTTAGCGATGTCAGGTTCCTGACCGTGGCCGAAGTGGCGACGATCATGCGGGTGTCCAAGATGACCGTCTATCGGCTGGTTCACTCGGGTGAACTTGAAGCCATACGAGTGGGACGTTCCTTTCGGGTACCAGAGCAGGCGGTCAATCAGTACCTGAAGGACGCCTTCGTGAGCAACGACGACGACGAGGAGTAGCCCTGCGGCGGCCGGGCCGTTCGGGTTCACTCAATGCGGGCGCGCGGGGCAGGGTCGGCCCGCGCTTCCGGCCGCGCTTCTGGCCGTCTGGTGGCGGGCGCGCGCGGCGGTGACGGTACTCTCTTACGGGCAAGTGCCTGCCTCCTGAGAACCGGTGGCGGGCGATCATGCCCGTTTTCCGTTATGCCGAGTGAGGGGCGAAGGTGGTGCCGTGGGCTCCGTCATCAAGAAGCGCCGTAAGAGGATGGCCAAGAAGAAGCATCGCAAGCTGCTCAAGAAGACCCGCATCCAGCGGAGGAATAAGAAGTAGCGCTCGCCGCCTGGCCGGGAGGCGACCCGGATGACGCGGCCGGTCCAAGGTTGCGGCAGTCTGCGGGACCAACTGGCCGAGGCGGCCGGCTTCGTGCAGCGGCGGATTTCCGGTGAGTTCGAGACCGATGAATTCGGGTTCGATCCCGAGTTCAATGCAACGCTGCTCATGCCGGTCGCCCGCATGCTGTACCGGAACTGGTTCCGGGTCATGATGCGCGGTCTCGAGCACATCCCTGACACAGGCCCGGCACTGGTCGTGGCCAATCACGGCGGCGTCCTGCCGTTCGATATGATCATGGTTCAGGCCGGGGTGTTCTACGAGCATCCCCGGCACAGGAACCTGCGACTGCTCGGCGCCGATCTCATCTACGAGATGCCCGCGCTGGCCCGGCTGGCCCGCAAGAGCGGTCACACGCATGCCTCCCGCGCCGAAGCCGCCCGGCTGCTTGCCGCCGGTGAACTGGTGGGCGTCTGCCCCGAAGGCTTCAAGGGCACGGGCAAGCTGTTCAGCGAGCGGTACCGGCTGGCCAGGTTCGGCCGGGGCGGGTTCGCCGTGACCGCGATGCGGGCGGGGGTGCCGATCATTCCGTGCGCGATCGTCGGCGCCGAGGAGATCTACCCGATGATCGCGAACGTGAAGCCGCTGGCCCGGCTGCTGGGATTGCCTTACTTTCCGGTGACGCCGCTGTTCCCCTGGCTCGGCCCGCTCGGCGCGGTGCCGCTTCCGTCCAACTGGATCATCGAGTTCGGCAAGCCGGTGGCCACGGATTCGTACGGGGCCGCGGCCGCCGACGACCCGTCGGCGGTGTCCGAGCTGGCCGACGGGGTGCGCGCCACCATTCAGCAGATGCTGGACGACCTGGTCGTCGAGCGCGGCCCGGCCTTCGGCTAACTGCCTCGTCTGGCCTAGGCGCTGGCGCGGCGTTTGCGGAGGGCTGCGCCTGCGGCGAGGCCGCCGGCCACCGCCCCGGCCGCGCCCGCCGTCGGCAGGGCGATCATGGCGGCCCGCCGGCCGGTGCGGAAGTCGTACACGGGCCAGCCGCGGCGGCGGGCCTCGGCCCGCAGTTCGCCGTCCGGGTTGACCGCGTTGGGGTGCCCGACAAGCAGCAGCATCGGCAGGTCGTTGGCCGAATCGCTGTAAGCGGCGCAGCGGGCGAGGTCGAGTCCTTCCCTGGCGGCCAGCGCGCTGATCGCGGCCGGCTTGGCCGGGCCGTGCAGGAGGCCACCGATCAGCCGGCCTGTGTACACGCCGTCGGCCCGCTCGGCGACCGTGCCGAGCGCACCGGTCAGGCCGAGCCTGCGGGCCAGGATCTCGGCCAGTTCGACCGGCGTCGCGGTGACCAGCCAGACTCGCTGCCCGGCGTCGAGGTGGCGCTGGGCCAGTTCCCTGGTGCCCTCCCAGATGCGATCCGCCATGGTCTCGTCGTAGATCTCCTCGCACAGCGAGACGATGTCGGCGACCTTGTGCCCGGCCACGAAGGCGAGCGCGTTGTCCCTGGCCGCCTCGATGTGCCCGGTGTGCTCGGTGCCCCGCACCCGCAGGAACAGCTGAGCCCAGGTCATCCTGGCCAGGTCGGTCGGGCCGAACATCTTGCGCGCGGCCAGGCCGCGGGCGAAGTGATAGATCGAGGCGCCGCGCATGATCGTGTTATCGACGTCGAAGAATGCCCCGGCGGCGGGGTCGGGGACCGGGATCGCGTGGGCGACGTTCGCGGCGGCCGCGGCGGCGGTGCCGGCCGCCCGGGCCGCGGCCATCGGGTCGGCGTGGCGCACCGGATGCCGCCTCATGGCCGAAAGCCTAGCGGCCTGATCACGCCAGATCAGCGGCACGCCGCGGAGATCCCGGGGGGCCCGTTTCCCATTAGGGGTTCTGTCGTGCACCATTGGAACTGATGTCTGTCTCCGTTGTGACCGCGTTTGCGTGCGCGGTTTTGGCGGCCATCAGCACTGGAGTGCTCGTCGGCCGCTGTATCCGCACGCCGCGGACAGACATAATCGCATGGGCTTGCGCGGCCGCGGCCCTCGCGATCGCACTCGTCGCGCAAGCTCTCGGCTCGCAATCAGGGTACGGCTCAGGCACGTTCCGCGCGGTGCAAATCGCCGCCCAGCTGATCGCGCCGCTCTGGCTGGCCTGGGGACTGATCGAACTGGTGGGGAAGGGCGTGGCGGTCAGGTTCGGGGCGAAGCTGATCACCGCGGCGCTGACCTTCGTGGCGGTCGTGGTGCTGGTCACCGATCCGCTCAGCTCAACCACGTTCGGGAAGACCTGGCCGGCCGCGGCCGCGCACTACCAGATCATCCCGAAGTCGCTGCTCAACCTGGTCGCCGCCGTGACCGTGCTGACCGTGGTGATCGCGCTGGCCGTGCTGGCCGGACGGGTCGGCAAGGACCCGGCCTGGCGGCGCGTGATGGTCGCGGCGTCCGCGGCGGGGGTCGCGGCGGTGGTCATACTCGGCCTGCGGCTGAACCTTCCTGCGAGCGAGGACTACGCCGCGCTCTGCGGGGTTTGCGCGCTGCTGACCTGGCTGGCGGGCGTGCAGGCTGGCCAGATCGACCTGGCCGTGCTGCGCGACGAGGTCGCGCCGGAGGAGTCACGCCGGGCTGTGCGCGGCGGCAGGGACCGGTACGCGCTGACCGCGGAGTCCCAGGTGACGGGGGACGGGAGTTCGCGGTACAGGGACGACGGCGACGACCGTTTCATGGATGACAGCTGGTACCGGCCCGCGTCGCGCCCGCAGCGCAACGGTGGCTACCCGGGCGGCGACATTGACCTGGGGACCACCAGCGAGTACCTGCGCAACGGCGGGTATCAGCCGAATGGCACACACCGGCCGGACGTGGGATTCCGGCCCGACGGGGGGAACGAGATGAACGGCTTGCAGGGGGGAGATCCAGGCCGCGATCCTGATCAGCCATCACGACTGGATCGTGGTTTCCAGCCGGAGAACGGCTACCAGCCGCAGAACGGCTACCAGTCCGAGAACGGCCACCGGCCGGACGAGGTGACCGGCGGTCTCGCCGACGCCGACGCTGATGCCGACGTCGACCGGACCGGGGTCTGGCGGCCCAGGGGACTGGGCCGGGAGGCCGCGGCGGCCGGGACAGCCGCGTCGGCCGGGGCGGCCGGTCCTCCGGTCCCGGCCGATGCCGAGCCGGCCCGGCCCGCGGCCGAGGAGCATGAGGTCTCGGAGCAGAACTACGGCCTGATCGCGATCTACACGCTGGCCGACAACCGGGTGGCCGAGTTCGACGCGCTGGCCGAGCGCGTGGTGGACGACGTGCGGGCCAGCGAGCCGGACGTCCTGGTCTACGCGGTGCACACCGTGCCGAACGCGCCGATGCAGCGGATCTTCTACGAGGTCTACCGGGACCGGAGGGCCTACGAGGAGCACCGGCGGCAGGCCTACCTCCAGCGCTTCGAGGTGGAGCGCACGCCGTACGTGCTGGCGACGAACGTGATCGAGCTCGGCATGCAGCAGGGGAAGCTGTCCGCCCCGCCCGGACTGTCGCAGCTGTTCGGCCGCTCTCCCGGCCGGTGAGGCTCGCGGGGCAGCGGCGGGTGCCTACGGATCACCGAGTCACTTTGCTCGGGCGGCCGGGCTGCCACCTGTGCGACGACGCCCGCGCGATCATCGCGCGGGTCGCCGCCGAGCTCGGCGTGCCCTGGGAGGAGCGCGACATCACCCGGTCCGAAGACGACCTGCGCGAGTACTGGGACAAGATCCCGGTGACGCTGATCGACGGGGTGCAGCACGACTTCTGGCGGGTGAGCGAGCCGCGGCTGCGCGCCGCCCTCGGCGGCTGACGCCGGCCGATGCCGTATTCACCGTCCGTGATCTTGGGCGCCTCAGCCCCAATCGCTCGGCTTTGTGCAAACATTCACAAGGGCGTAACGTGATGACGTCAGGCTAGAGCGGCGGCCGGCGCGGCCTGCGGCCACGCAGCACGCGGGAGCCCGTCGCAGCGTCGATCCCCCAGGAGCGCCTGCGCATGTCCCACCGACCGATGTCTGCCCACGGCAGCCACGGCATACCCGAAGCCACGGTCGCCCGGCTCCCTGTCTACCTGCGCGCGCTGTACGCGCTGGCGGAGAACGGCACCGCGACCGTGTCGAGCGAGGAACTCGCGGTGGCGGCCGGGGTCAACTCGGCCAAACTGCGCAAGGACCTGTCGCACCTCGGGTCATACGGCACCCGCGGCGTCGGCTACGACGTGCAGTACCTGGTCTACCAGGTCTCCCGCGAGCTCGGCCTGACCCAGGACTGGCCGGTCGTCATCGTCGGCGCGGGAAACCTGGGCCGGGCGCTGGCGAACTACGGCGGCTTCGCCTCCCGCGGCTTCCGCATCGCCGCGCTGCTCGACGCCGACGCCGCCCAGGTGGGCAGCCCGGTCGCCAGCCTGTCCGTCCGGCATTCGGACGAGATGGAGTCGGTGATCAAGGAGCACCGGGTGTCGATCGGCGTGATCGCGACCCCGGCCGGATCCGCTCAGGGGGTCTGCGACCGGCTGGTGGCCGCCGGGGTGACCAGCATCCTCAACTTCGCGCCGTGCGTTCTGAGTGTTCCTGAGCACGTAGACGTGCGTAAGGTCGACTTGTCCATCGAGCTCCAGATTCTTGCCTTCCACGCCCAGCGCAAGGCCGCGATGGGCAACTCGGTGGCGGACGCACAGGTGGTGGCAACATGAGCATGCTCGTCGTCGGGCTGAGCCACAAGAGTGCGCCGGTCGCGACGCTGGAACGGGCCGTGGTCAGCGGCGACGAGCTGGTCAAGCTGCGCAATGACGTCTTCGGTTCCGAGCACGTCGCGGGCACCTTCATCATCTCCACCTGCAACCGGGTGGAGATCTACGCCGAAGTGGACAAGTTCCACGGCGGCGTCAGCGCGATCTGCGAGCTGCTCGCCAGGCATTCGGGCGTGCCGCTCGACGACCTGACCCCGCACCTGTACGTGCACTACGAGGATCGCGCGGTGCAGCACCTGCTCGCGGTGGCCTGCGGGCTCGACTCGATGGTGCTCGGCGAGAGCCAGATCCTGGGCCAGGTGCGCCAGGCGCTCGGCCTGGCGCGCGGGCAGGGCATGCTCGGCCGGACGCTTGGCGACCTGGGCGGCCTGGCGCTGCGGGCGGGCAAGCGGGCGCATGCGGAGACCGGGATCGACCGGGCCGGGGCGAGCCTGGTCAGCGTGGGCATCACGCTGGCCGTCGCCCGGCTGGCCGGGCAGGACCCGCAGGCCGTTGCCCTGGCCGCGGACGCGCCGCGGGAAGCCGGTCAGCCGGCGCTGGAAGGCCTGCTGTGCGGGCGCCGGGTGCTCGTGGTGGGCGCGGGCTCGATGAGCGCACTCGCCGCCGCTACGGCGCGCCGGATGAGCGCGGCTGACCTGGTCGTCGCGAACCGTACTAAAGATCATGCCGAACGCCTGGCGGCTACCGTATCCGGAGCGTCGACGCCGCTGTCTGCGTTGCCGGCCGCCATCGACGCCGCCGATCTGGTCATTTCCTGCACCGGCGCGACCGGCGTGGTGATCACCGAGGCGATGGTCGCCGCGACGGCGGCCCGGCGGAACGCGGCCGGAGCGCCGCCGCTCGTCCTGCTCGATCTGGCCATGCCGCGCGACGTCGCCCCGGCCGTCGCCGAGTTGCCCGGGGCCAGCGTGGTCGGCCTGGACACGATCGGCGCGGCCACCGGCCCGTCGGGCGGCGTGCTGGTGAGCACGCATGAGCAGGATGTCGCGGCGGTCCGCGCCATCGTGGCCGAGGAATTCGCCGCCCGGGCCTCGGCGGTCAGGGCCGCCAGCGTGACGCCCACCGTGGTGGCGCTGCGGGCCAAGGCCGCACAGGTGGTGGACGCCGAGCTGGCCAGGCTGACCGGCCGGCTCAGTGACCTGGACGAGCACGCTCGCGGCGAGATCGCCCAGACGGTGCGCCGGGTCGTGGACAAGCTGCTGCATGCGCCGACCGTCCGGGTCAAGGAACTGGCATCCTCACCAGGAGGCGATGAGTACGCGGCCGCGCTGCGGGTGCTCTTCGACCTCGACCCCAAGGCGATCGATGCGGTCACCCGCGCTGCCGTCGAGCTAGGCCGAGAGGAATCCGAGTGAGCACCATGCGGTTGAGGCTCGGTACCCGCCGCAGCCCGATGGCCCTGGCGCAGGCCAGACAGGTCGCGCGGCTGCTGGCCGAGCGGACCGGATGCACCGCGGAGCTGGTCGAGGTGACCACGTTCGGCGACGTCAGCCCGGCCGACCTGAGCCAGATCGGCGGGACGGGAGTGTTCGTCAGCGGGCTGCGCGCGCGGCTGCTGGCCGGCGAGATCGACCTGGCCGTGCACTCGCTGAAGGACCTGCCGACCGGGCCGGCCGCCGGGCTCACGCTGGCCGCCGTGCTCAGCCGGGACGACCCGAGAGACGCGCTGGTCGCCGAGGCGGGTGCGAAGCTGGCCGATCTCCCGGCCGGGGCGCGCATCGGCACCGGATCGCCGCGCCGCGCGGCTCAGCTGCGGCTGCTGCGGCCGGACGTGGAGCCGGTCGCGGTCCGCGGCAACGCGGGCACCCGGCTGGCCAAGGTCAGCTCGGGGCAGCTGGACGCGGTGGTACTCGCCTACGCGGGCCTGGTCAGGATCGGTCGTCTCGACGCGGTCACCCAGGTGTTCGAGCCGGACGAGATGCTGCCGGCGCCGGGACAGGGCGCCCTGACCGTGGAGTGCGGCGACCGGCCGGAGCTGTGCGAGCTGCTCGCCAGCCTCGACGATGCGGCCAGCCACGTGGCGGCCACCGCCGAGCGCAGCGTGCTGGCCGAGCTGCAGGGCGGCTGCAGCGCCCCGGTAGGCGCATACGCCGTCTGGGCACCGGGAACCGATACCGTGCAGCTTCGCGCGGCGGTCATCGATCCCGCGGGCGGCGGCGCGGTCCGCGGGGGCAGCTCTGGCCGCCCGGAGGACGCCGAAGCGCTCGGCCGTGAGGTGGCCGGCTATCTCCTGCGTCAAGGAGCAAGGAACTACATCACCGTGCCGTCGGCACGCCCGAGCAATGGTGGAGATCCGCAGTGAACCCCATAGCCATCGCTAACAGATCATCCGAGTCCGCCCAGGCCAACGCCGGGGACACCCGGGAGGGCTGGGTCGCCTTTGTCGGCGCCGGGCCTGGCGACGAGAGCCTGCTGACGCTGCGCGCCGCCGAGCTGCTAGGCCGCGCCGACCTGGTGATCGCCAGGCCCGAGGTGCTTGAGCCGGTGCGCCATCTGCTCCGGGCGGACGCCGAAGTGACCGAGGCCGCCGACCCGGAGCCTGATCCGCGGGAGATCGTGGCCGCGGCTCAGGCCGGCCGGGTCGTGGTGCGGCTGTACGCCGGCGACCCGCTGGCCTTCCACGCCGGCGCCGATGAGGCGACTGCCTGCGCGAAGGCCGGGGTGCGCTTCGAGATCGTGCCGGGGCTGCCCGCCGCCACCGCGGTGCCCGCCTACGCGGGCATCCCGCTGACCAGCGAGTCGAGCGCGGATCTGCGGATCATCCACGCCACCGAGCTGTGCCAGGCGCCGGCCGGCCCGGGCACGCTGGTCATCCTCGGCGCCGAGGCCGGTCCCGCCGACATCGGCAAGATGCTCGTCGCGGCCGGCTGGCCCGACAGCACCCCGTTCGCCATCACCTGGAACGGGACCACCACCGAGCAGCACACGGTTGTCTGCACGCTCGGCTCGGTGGCCGCAGACCTCAAGGCGGCCGGGGTCAGCCTGCTCACCGCGCACGGCCCCGCGGTCGCGGTGGCCGGCGATGCGGTCGCCGCCAGGAGCCAGCTGTCCTGGTTCGAGACCAAGCCGCTGTTCGGCTGGCGGGTCCTCGTCCCGCGCACCAAGGAGCAGGCGGGCGAGGTTTCCGCCCGGCTGCGGGCCTACGGCGCGGTGCCCGAAGAGGTGCCGACGATCGCGGTCGAGCCGCCGCGGACCCCGCAGCAGATGGACCGCGCGGTCAAGGGCCTGGTCACCGGCCGGTACCAGTGGATCGCCTTCACCTCGGTCAACGCGGTGCGCGCGATCAGGGAGAAGTTCGAGGAGTACGGGCTGGACGCGCGGGCCTTCGCCGGCGTGAAGGTCGCCGCGGTCGGCGAGCAGACCGCGGCCGCACTGCGCGCGTTCGGGATCGTGCCCGAGCTGGTGCCCGAGGGCGAGCAGTCCGGTGAGGGGCTCGCCGCGGTCTGGCCGCCGTACGACGACGTGCTGGACCCGATCAACCGGGTGCTGCTGCCGCGGGCCGACATCGCCACCGAGACGCTGGTGGCGCGGCTGACCGAGCTCGGCTGGGAGGCCGAGGACGTGACCGCGTACCGCACCGTGCGGGCCGCTCCGCCCCCCGCCCCGATCCGCGAGGCGATCAAGGGCGGCGGCTTCGATGCGGTCCTGTTCACCTCGTCCTCGACGGTGCGGAACCTGATCGGGATCGCGGGCAAGCCGCACGCGCTCACGGTGATCGCCGTGATCGGGCCGCAGACGGCCAAGACCGCGACCGAGTTCGGCCTGCGGGTGGACGTGATGGCGGACACTCCGTCGGTCACCACGCTGGTGGACGCGCTCGCGGATCACGGCGCGGCGCTGCGCAAGGCCGCCGATGAGGCTGGCGAGCCGATACGCAGGCCCAGTGAACGCCGTCGCGGCGCCCGCCGCAGGCAGCGCTGATGAGCTCGAAGTTCCCGGCCGCGCGGCCACGCCGGATGCGCCGGACCGCGGCGCTGCGCGGCCTGGCCGCGCAGACGTCTGTGCGGCCCGGTGACCTGGTGCTGCCGCTGTTCGTCAAGGAGGGCATCACCGAGCCGCAGCCGGTGACCTCCATGCCCGGCGTCGTGCAGCACACCAGGGACAGCCTGCGCAAGGCCGCGGTGGAGGCGGCCGAGGCCGGCCTGGGCGGCGTGATCTTGTTCGGCATCCCGGCGGTCAAGGACGCGGTCGGCTCGGCCGCCGACGATCCGGCGGGCATCGTCCAGCTCGCCCTGCGCGACCTGGCGGCCGAGGTCGGCGACGAGGTGGCGCTCATCGCCGACCTGTGCCTGTGCGAGTACACCGACCACGGCCACTGCGGCGTGCTCACCGACACGCTGGACGTAGACAACGACGCGACGCTGGAAAGGTACGCCTCGATCGCGGCGGCGCAGGCCGTGGCGGGCGCGCAGGTAGTGGCGCCGAGCGGGATGATGGACGGCCAGGTCGGCGCGATCAGGTCCGCGCTGGACGAGGCCGACTGCGCCGACATCGCGATCTGCGCCTACTCGGCCAAGTACGCCTCGGCCTTCTACGGGCCGTTCAGGGAAGCCGCCGAGGGCGCGCCGCAGTTCGGCGACCGCTCCGGCTACCAGCAGGACCCTCGCGGGGTGACCGAGGCTCTGCGCGAGGTGCAGCTGGACATCGGCGAGGGCGCGGACATCGTCATGGTGAAGCCCGCGCTGGCCTATCTGGACGTCATCAGCCGCGTCGCCGCATCGGTCACGGTGCCGGTCGCCGCGTATCAGGTCAGCGGCGAGTACGCGATGGTCGAGGCCGCGGCCGCACGCGGCTGGCTGGACCGGGATCGCGCCGTCTCCGAGACGCTGACCGCGATCCGCCGGGCCGGCGCGGACATCATCTTCACCTACTGGGCGACCGAGGTTGCCCGCAAGCTGTAGTAGCCAAGCTGTAGCAACCCGGGGAACGGAGCCTATGGTCGAGGTGATGCTGCGCCGCGAGCGCCGCAGGCAGCGTGATCGGCGGGATCGGATCGCCGCCGCGGCGCGGCAGTACGCAGGCCTCGGCTGGCCGGTCTGCCCGGGCGCGCACCCGCCCGGCGTCGGCGAAAGCGGACGGGCCTGCTCCTGCGACCGGATCGGCTGCCCTGCGCCCGGCGCGCATCCGGTGTCCCCGGTCTGGCGGATGCAGGCCAGCGCGGACCCCGCCGAGGTAGCCCGGTGGTGGCTGACCTCGCCGGACGCGAACCTGATCCTGGTCACCGGGCGGGTGTTCGACGTGCTCGACGTGCCCGCCGCGGTCGGCCTGGCGGCGATTGACGCGATGCGCCGCGCGGACGTCACGCCGGGCCCGGTGGCGGCGAGCGCGGGCGAGCGAGCCCTGTTCTTCGTCGCGACCAGGGGCGTGCCCGCGACCGAGGACGAATGGTGGTCCTGCCACCTGGACTGCATCCCGGACAGCCCGGGCCAGACGACCGGCCTGCGCTGGCACTGCCGGGACAGCTACGTGCTCGCGCCGCCGTCCCGGCACGGCCGCGGCCTGGTCGCCAGCTGGATCCTGGATCCGGCCGATCACCCGCTGCCCGATGCGGTGCTGCTGCTGGAATTTCTCGCCGACGCGTCGGCGGAGGCGGCCCGATGAATCTTTCCCCTGACCGTCCACGTACTTCAGGTGGGAATCGATGAATGAAAAAGGTTCACTCAGCGGCGAGGCTTCCGCCGCGCTCTTCCGCCGGGCCGCCGCGGTCGCGCCCGGCGGGGTGAACTCCCCGGTGCGGGCGTTCGGCGCGGTCGGCGGAACGCCGCCGTTCATGGTCTCGGGCTCTGGCGCGTACCTCACCGACGTCGACGGCCGCGAGTACGTGGACCTGGTCTGCTCGTGGGGCCCGATGATCCTCGGTCACGCCCACCCCGAGGTGACCGCCGCGATACACCGGGCGGCCAAGCTCGGCACCTCGTTCGGCGCGGTGACGCCCGGCGAGGTCGAGCTGGCCGAGGAGCTCATCGCGCGGGTCCCGGTGCAGAAGATCCGGCTGGTCAGCTCGGGCACCGAGGCGACCATGTCGGCGCTGCGGCTGGCCCGCGCCTTCACCGGCCGGCCCCTGGTGGTCAAGTTCATCGGCTGCTACCACGGACACGCCGACGCGCTGCTGGCCGCGGCCGGGTCCGGCGTGGCCACGTTCGGCCTGCCGGACTCGCCCGGGGTGCCGGCCGCGGTCACCGCCGGCACGCTGGTGCTGCCGTACAACGACGCCGCGGCGGTGCGGCAGGCGTTCGCCGAGCACGGTGCCCAGATCGCCTGCGTGATCACCGAAGCCTGCCCGGCCAACATGGGCATCGTGCCGCCGCTGCCGGGGTTCAACGAGATGCTGTCCGGGCTCTGCCGGGAGCACGGCGCGCTGCTGATCATCGATGAGGTGCTCACCGGGTTCCGCGTCGGCCCGTCCGGCTGGTACGGCCTCGACGGCGTGGCGGCGGATCT
>DASXME010000135.1:0-12060 GCA_036495825.1 Streptosporangiaceae bacterium | reverse complement strand
GACCCGTTGCCATCTTGGCGGTGGCGTGTCATCGTCGGCGTGTGCCTGCCCGCGCCCGCCTGACCGACGTGATCCCCGTGCTGCCGGCCCGGGACGTGAGCGAAGCGGTGCGGTTCTATGTCGAGCGGCTCGGGTTCGAGGTCGCGTTCCAGGATTCGCCAGACCGCCCGCAGTACGTGGGCATCCGCCGTGGTGACGTGGAGCTGCACCTGCAGTTCCAGTTCCCGGCGGACTTCGAGGCGGGAACCGCGGGCCAGTGCATGCTCCGGCTGGTCGTGGACGACCCCGACGCGCTCTTTCGCGAGTACGAGGACAAGGGCGTCTTCCAGGACCAGACGGAGCTGCGCGATACCCCGTGGGGTACCAGGGAGTTCGCCTTCTGGGATCCCAACTGCAACGGCCTGACGTTCATGCGCGATCTGTGAAGCGCACTGGGCTGCGGCAGCGCGGGGTTCGACCGCGGCTCGTCGCTCGCTGATCACCCGGCGGAGTTCGCGCGAGCACCGTGAGTCTGCTGGAACCGTTCGGGAAAAATATCTCTAATATTTTGCGGGAGGTACGATCGTGCGTGTGACCAGCAGATCCGCCTCGGCGCAGCGGCTGAGCGACCTCGCGCGGCTGCGCCGGGTTAAGGATCGGATCGACCGGGAGTACGCGCAGCCGCTGGACGTGGAGGCGCTCGCCCGCGGCGCGCACATGTCGGCCGGGCACCTCAGCCGCGAGTTCAAGCTCGCCTACGGCGAGTCGCCGTACAGCTACCTGATGACGCGGCGGATCGAGCGCGCGATGGCGCTGCTGCGCCGGGGCGACCTCAGCGTCACCGAGGTCTGCTTCGCGGTCGGCTGCTCGTCGCTGGGCACCTTCAGCACCCGTTTCGCCGAGTTGGCCGGCATGCCGCCCAGCACCTACCGCAGCCAGGCCGCCCGCGCGACGGCGGGGATGCCGCCGTGCGTGGCGAAGCAGGTGACCAGACCGGTCAGGAATCGAGAAGCGCAGGTCATCGAGGCGCAGCTAACCTGACCGGCATGGACATCACCATTCACGCGAGCTTCCTCCCGCACGACGACCCGGACGCCTCCCTGGCCTTCTATCGCGACGTACTCGGCTTCGAGGTCCGCAACGATGTCGGAAGCGGCAAGATGCGCTGGATCACGGTCGGCCCGGCCGGCCAGCCCGGCACGTCCATCCTGCTGGCGCCGCCGGCCGCTGACCCCGGTGTCACCGACGACGAGCGCCGTACGATCGCCGAGATGATGGCCAAGGGCACCTACGGCTGGATCCTGCTGGCCAGCAAGGATCTCGACGAGACCTTCGAGCGGCTGCAGGCCAGCGACGCCGAGGTCGTCCAGGAGCCGGTCGAGCAGCCGTACGGCGTTCGGGACTGCGCCTTCCGGGATCCCGCGGGCAACCTGGTCCGCATCCAGGAACTGCGCTGAGCCGTCCGGCGGTCACAGCCATGTGCACGGACGCGTACCGTGAGGCGCTGACGCGCCAGGCCGCCGAAGGCGGCCGCTCGGCCGGAAAGGACGATCGGATGCGAGCGCTGCAGTTCACGGAGTACGGCGGGCCCGAGGTTCTCAGCTGGGCAGATGCTCCCGTTCCGCACGCGGGCCCGGGGCAGGTCCGGATCGCCGTGCGGGGGGCGAGCGTGAACCCGATCGACTGGAAGATATTCAGCGGGGCCATGACCGGCGGCCAGCCGCTGGCCGGCCCGGGCTACCTCGGATACGACGCGGCCGGCGTGGTGGACGAGGTCGGCGAGGGGGCCGCGGGGGCCTCTGGAGTCGCCGTGGGCGATGAGGTGTTCGGCTGCGGCCGGGACACGGAGGCGGAGTACGCCGTGCTCGACTCGTGGGCGGCCAGGCCGTCGTCCGTCGATTGGCCGGTGGCGGCCGCGGCCGGCGTGTCCGGTGAGACGGCTGAGCGCGGCCTGAGGCTGCTCGGCGTCACGGCCGGCGACACGATCTTCGCCGACGGCGGCGCGGGCGGCGTGGGAGCGATGGCCGTGCAGATGGCGGTGGCCAGGGGGGCGCGGGTGATCGCCTCCGCGAGCGAGGCCAACCATGACTACCTGCGGGAGATCGGGGCGACCCCCGTGCGGTACGGAGCGGGCGTGGCCGGCCGCGTCCTGGCGGCGGCCGACGGACAGGTCGACGCGGTCTTCGACATCGCCGGCAAGACCCCGATCGAGGAACTGATCAGCCTGGTATCCAAGCCGTCCCAGGTGCTGACCATCGCCAACTTCACGGCCGGCGCGGCGGGCGCGCGGGTGACCAGCGGCGGCGCGGACAGCAGGACCACCGAGGCCCTCGCGGAGGTGGCCGGGCTGCTGGCCCAGGGCAAGCTGGCGATCACCGTGCAGACGTTCGGGTTCGATCGCGCCGCCGAGGTCTACCGCATCAGCCAGGGCGGTCACGTCCGCGGAAAGCTCGTCTTCACCCGCTGACCGCCCGGTGCGGGACCGTGGAGCGGCGGCGGGCGGCGGGGCGGAAAGAACGTCGCTGCCAGTTTGCCGTTCATAGAGCAACACCAAACTGGCAGCGACGTTGATCAACTTTGGGGCGGCGGGCCGGAGCGTCGCCACGAGGGATTTCGAGTTGCCCGGTGCTGTCAGGCTGAGATTGGGTTGGGTCATGAGCAACGTGTGGATCACCCCCGAGGATGACCCCAGGACGTACGGGAATCCCGACGGCGAAAAGGAGACCTACCGGGAGTACCTCAGCAACTACCGGCTGACCCTCGAGATGAAGTGCGAGGGACTGGACGCCGGCCAGCTCGCCCGGCGCTCGGTACCGCCCAGCACGATGAGCCTGCTCGGCCTGGTCCGTCACCTGGCGCAGGTGGAGAACCACTGGTTCCAGCGCGTGCTGCAAGGACGGACCGATCCGCCGCGGCTGTACAAGCGCGAGAACGACTGGGACTGGGACTTCAACGGCGCCACCGCGGATCCCGACGTGGTCAAGGACGCCTTCACCACCTGGAAGGCCGAGATCGCCGGGGCAGACGAATGGTTCGACACCTTCGCCGAAGACGACCTCGGCCGTGAGGTACCCACCGACGACGGCAGCGTCGCCGTCCGGGACGTGATCGTCCATGTGATCGAGGAATACGCCCGGCACTCCGGTCACGCCGACCTGCTGCGCGAGTGCATCGACGGCCGCACCGGCCAGTAGCGGATACACCCAGCGCAGTAGCCCGGGGCGCCTGCGCAGCGACGATGGCGGCGGGCCGCTGCCGTTATACGCTCCGGGTGATGGGCATCAAGAGCGTGGCCAGGCTGCCGCAACGCGGGCGGGGCGCCGCCGGCGTAGCGCTGGTGACCGCGCTGACCGTGGCCGGCGGCTACGTCGAGGCCAACCCGGCGCACCACTACGGCGGACTGCACCTGACCCGCCATCCTGCGCTGGCCGCCTACCTGCTGCTGGCGGTGCCCGCCGTCGCGCTGATCTGGCGCAACAGCCGTCCGGTCGGGGTGCTCGGGCTCGCCGTGGGGGGCGCGGTCGGCTGGGCGGCACTCGGCCAGATCGACGGGGCCGCGCTCGTTCCTGTCATCGTCGGGGTGTACTGGGTCGCGCTGACCTGCTCGCGGCGGATCGCCATTGCCGCCGGGCTCGCCGCGGCGACGGCCGTGTTCGTGACCGAGGGGCTGCTCGGCCCGTTCGGCTGGTTCGGCGGCCCGAACGCCACCATGTGGCCGGAACTGCTCGCCGCCGGCGCGATCGGCGCGTACGTGGCGGCGCGCCGCCAGTGGCTGGCCGCCGAGCGTGACCGGGCGGCGCGGGCCGAGGAGGCACGGGAAGCCGAAACCCGCAGGCGCGTCGACGCCGAGCGGATGCGGATCGCCCGCGAGCTGCACGATGTGGTCGCGCACTCGATGGCGATGATCAACGTCCAGGCCACGGCGGCAAGCATGCAGCTGGCCAGCGATCCGGCGAGCGCGGCCGAGTCGATCCAGGCCATCCGCGGGGCCAGCAAGTCCGGGCTGCGTGAGCTGCGGGCGATCCTCGAGGTGCTGCGGCAGGTTGACGGCGGGAGCCCCGCGGTGCCGGCCCCGGATCTGCGCGCCATCGCCGCGCTCGCAGAGGCGACCAGCGCGGCCGGCACGCCGACCACGCTGGAATCGGCCGGCCCGCCGGCCCCGCTGCCGCCGCAGGTCGCGCTGGCCGCGTACCGCATCGTGCAGGAGTCGCTCACCAACGTGGTGCGCCACGCCGGCCGGGTCGCCGCCACCGTGGCCCTGCGGCACGACGGCGGATACCTGTCCGTGGACGTGATCAACGACGGCGGCGCCGCGCCCGCGGCCTTCGGCGACGGGACCGGAGCGGGACTGGCCGGGATGCGCGAGCGGGCGGCCGCTCTGGGCGGCACGCTAGAGGCCGGGCCGAGGCCAGGCGGCGGGTTCGCCGTGCGGGCCCGGCTGCCGGTACCGGCAGCCGCCCCGCCTGCCTCGGACGGCGGAGCGGAGCGGGCCGGCGGGGCGGAGCGGGCCGGCGCGCCGCGCGCCCGGCCGATCGCGAGCCGGCCATGATCAGGGTCCTGCTCGCCGACGACCAGGCCCTGGTCCGGGCCGGTTTCCGGGTGCTGGCCGGCTCGGCGCCCGACATCGAGGTCGTCGGGGAGGCCGCGGACGGGGCGGCCGCGGTCGCCCTGGCCCGCTCGCTGCGCGCCGAAGTGGTGCTGATGGACATCCGCATGCCCGGCACCGACGGACTGGAGGCGACCCGGCAGATTGCCGCCGACCCCGACCTGAGCGGCGTGCGCGTCATCATCTTGACCACCTTCGAGGCGGACGAGTACGTCTTCGAGGCGATCCGCGCCGGGGCCAGCGGCTTCCTGGTCAAGGACACCGAGCCGGAGGACCTGATCAGCGCCATCCGGGTGGTCGCCCGCGGTGACGCCCTGCTGTCGCCGAGCGTCACCCGCACGCTGATCTCCAGCATCGCCTGCCGCGGTCCGGCCCAGCCGGTCAACGCCTCCGCGCTGTCGGTGCTCACCGACCGGGAGCGGGAGGTTCTCGCCCAGGTCGCGGCGGGCATGAGCAATCACCAGATCGCCGCGGCCCTGTTCATGAGCCCGCTGACGGCCAAGACTCACGTCAACCGGATGATGACCAAGCTCGGCGCGCGGGACCGCGCCCAGCTGGTCGTGATCGCCTACGAGACCGGCCTGGTCCGGCCAGGTCTGTCCTGAGCCACCGGGAGAGCCCGGACGCGTGCCGAGGATTATGCGGCTCCTGCGAGACTAGGGCCTGACGTGCTCGCCTGAAGCGGCCGCGGACTTCCGCGCTGCGCCGCGGACTGACCGGGAGGCTGCCCGATGGGACCGACCGCGACGTTGTCGGCTGCACCGGCACCGGCGCCCGAGCGCGAGTCGGCGGAATTGCGGGCCCGCCGCCTGGCCGCCGCGCGTAGGCGGGCCACCGCCCTGCTCGCCGGGGTCACGGTCCTGTTCGTGGCCGTGACGGCGGCCGGCGCACACGGGACATTCCTCGGCTACGTGCAGGCCGCCGCGGAGGCGGCCATGGTCGGCGGCGTGGCCGACTGGTTCGCCGTGACGGCCCTGTTCCGCCGCCCGCTGGGCCTGCCGATCCCGCACACCGCGCTGCTCGCCGAGCGGAAGGATCAGTTCGCCGCCACCCTGGGCCAGTTCGTCCAGGAAAATTTTCTGACCGCCGATGTCCTGGCCGAGCGGATCCGCGCCACCCGGCTCGCCCCCCGGCTGGCCGCGCGGCTGGCCGACCCGGCCAGTGCCGCCGGCTTTGCCGGTCACGCCGCGGATCTGGTGGTCGCGCTGGCCGAGACGCTGCGCGATGAGGATGCCCAGCGCGTGCTCACCGCCGAGCTGACCCGGGCGGCCGACACCGTCGAGGTGGCGCCGCTGGCCGGGCGGGCCCTGCGGGTCATCATCGCGGGAGGTCACCACACCGGGCTGTTCAACACGATCGTGTCCGGTGCCGATCACTATCTCACCGATCATTACGGGGAGCTTCGCGAGCAGTTCGAGATCGAGGCGCCCCGCTGGATGCCCGAGGCGGCGTACCGGCGGGTCTTCGAGCGACTGTTCACCCGGCTGCGCCACCGGCTGGCGACCATGGCCGCCAATCCCGACGACCCGGCCCGGCATCAGTTCGAGAAGTGGATCGCCGGGCTCCCTGACCGCCTGGAGACATCCCCGGAGCTGCGCGAGCGCGGGGAGCGCTTCAAGCGCGACGTGCTGGGCAGCGCTGGGCTGCGTAACTGGTCCTCGTCGCTGTGGAAGAGCGCCAAGGAGACGCTGCGTACCCAGGCCGCCGACCCTGACTCTGAGCTTCGCCGCCGGCTCGCCGAGACGCTGACCGCGGCGGGCCGGCGCCTGGAGTCAGACCACCCGCTCCAGGAGAGCCTCGAGCGGGTGGTCGAGTCGGGTGCCAGGGCGCTCGCTGACCAGTTCCACGACGAACTCGCCGGCCTGGTCACCGCGACCATCCAGCGCTGGGACGCCGCGGAGACCTCAAGCCAGCTGGAGCTGCTGCTCGGCCGCGATCTGCAGTTCATCCGCATCAACGGCACGGTCGTCGGGGCCGGCGTGGGCCTGGCCCTGCACGCCATCGCCCTGGCCCTGGCCTGAAGTGGCCTGACGCTACCTTCCGCGCATGCCGTCCGCGAGTTCCCTGAGGATGTCGATGTGGCCGTTGTGCCGGGCCGTCTCTTCGACCAGGTGAAGCAGGATCCAGCGCAGCGTGACCGGCTCGGCCCGCCAGTCCAGGTCGCCCCGGGACGGTGTGTCCAGGTCGAGGGAGGCCACGAGGTCACGATGCCGTGCGCAGGCCGCCCGGTACTCGGCCAGCAATTGGGCGAGCGGCATCGTGACGGCGATGCGGAACTCGCGATCGGGATCGTCGTCGGTCCACGGTGCGTCGATCTTGCCGCCCAGGAGCGTCTTCTCGATCCACGAGCTCTCGACCCAGCGCAGGTGGCTGACCAGCCCGGAAATCGTCATCAGCGGTGAGCCGGGCAGCGGCGCACGGCGGGCGCCGGAATCCGACAGGCCCGCGCACTTGGCGTGCACGGTGTCACGGGCGTAGTCCAGGAGCGTGATCAGGGTCGTGCGCTCGTCCCAGCTAGCCGGGACGTCATCTGTCCGGCCGGCCGAGATCGACTGTGAAGCTGACTGTGAAGCTGACTGCGAAGTCATGTGATTCCTCTGCTGAGCAGAGGCGCGACCGGGACCGCTATCGGCCAGTCTCCGGAGGCGCCTGATGATGAGCGGACATCGCGCCTCCCTTCCGGTCTGCTGCGCCGCGCCGTGCGGCGACCCGCCGAGGCTAACCCACCCGGCCCGGACCGGGCAACGCTGTTTCCCGGTGGCGGGTAGCCTCGGGTGCGTCAGTGGCAAACGAGTCGGATATGAGGGCACCCTGTCCATGGCGGCCGTGCGGTGATACTCCGTAGCGTCGCGGCGAAGACGGCGTATGGCGTGTGCTGCATGGCGGCGGCGGCCACGCTGACGGTGAGTTACTACGCTCATACTTTTGTGAACGATGTGAGCAGCATCGGCTCATCGCATGCGATCAAGAGCGGGCCGTCGATCGGCGCGCAGAACATTCTCGTCATGGGCCTGGAGAGCCGCACCGACTACGACGGCAACATCCTGCCCGCCGACCTGCTGGCCGCGCTGCACGCCGGCAGCGTCCAGCAGGTCGAGAACGGCACCGGCGGGCAGGACACGAACACGCTGATCCTCATCCATATTTTCGCTGGCGGGAAGCGGGCGGTTGGTTACTCGATCCCGCGCGATGACTGGGTGACCTTCCCGCAGGCCTACGACGGCCAGCCGCAGGGCAAGATCGACCAGGCGTACGGCCTGGCCTGGGCCCAGAGCCTCAACGACGCCAGCTCCAAGACGAGCAAGAACCAGCGCTACTTCCAGGCCAACGAGGCGGGACAGGCCGCCGCGGTGGCCACGGTAGAGGCGCTGACGGGTGTCCACATTGACCACTTCGCCGAGGTGAACCTGGCCGGGTACTACGAGCTGGCCAGGGCCTTCGACGGCATCGAGGTGTGCGTGAAGTCGTGGCACCACGGCCAGAACCTGCGCGACCGCAACTCCGGCTTCCGTGTCCGGCACGCGGGTTACCTGCACCTGGGACCGGGGCAGGCGCTGGCGTTCGTGCGCGAGCGGGACAACCTGCCGAACGGCGACATCGACCGCACCTACCGCCAGCAGGCCGTCATCGACTACGTGGTATGGAAGCTCAAGAACCAGAACGTGCTGGCGGACCTGTCGCGGCTCCAGTCGCTGCTATCGGTCGCCAAGCAGTACGTGATCACCGACTCCGGCTGGAACCTGGTGGACTTCGCCTCAGAGCTGCAGGGGCTGACCGGGAAGAACCTGACGTTGCGGACGGCGCCGATCCTGGGCTACAAGGTCTACTACCCGGGCGGGCAGGCAGAGGATGCGAACGCGATCGACCCCGCGGCGATCAGGAAGCTCGTGCTGGCGGCGTTCTACCCGCCGCCGAAGGCGAAGAAGGCGGCCAGCCCCCCCAAGAAGACCGTGCCCGCATCGCCGTCGGCCTCGACCGTGGACGTGCTGAACGGCGGATACACCGCGGGCCTGGCCGGCCAGGTAGCGCACGCGCTGGCCGCGGCCGGCTACAAGGGCGGCCAGGTAGGCGACGCGGCCTCGCAGTCCGCGACCGAGGTGCTGTACGGGGCCGGACCGACGAACGCGGCCAACGCGGCCAAGATCGCCGCCGCCTTCGGCGTGACCGCGACCGCCGGCTCTTCGGTCGCGCCGGGGCACGTGGAGATCGTGCTCGGCACCGACGCCACCGCCGTGCCCAGCTTCGCCGCGTCCCCCGCGCCGACCTCGTCCGCTAGCTCGCCGCCCGCGTCGACCTCGGGAACCGACATCGGCACCTCCGGCGGCATCGGATCGGTCAGCAGCAACGCCCCTTATGGCATCCCCTGCGAGTACTAGCCGCGCCACGTCCGTAGCCCGACCGCCCGCCTGAGCTTGTGGCCTGGGATGCAAGGCAGGCATCAAGGCGAGCGCAAGATGCGCGGCCAGGCTGGCTGTAACGCGATTGTGCCGCGGTGCGGGACAGCGGGGATCCGAAAGGGACGAGGCGATGAAGGTGCTCAACTTCACCGCGAGGGGACGCTCGCGGGGCGACAGGGGGCGCGCTAGCCTGCCGCAGCGTAGAGTCCGGGGCGAGCTCATCCTGCAGGAGCAGTACGGCACCGGGGAACGCGCCCGCCGGTTCTACGACAAGCAGTTCAGCCGCCAGCTGACTCCGGAGATGAAGGAGTTCATCGGCCGCATGGAAATGGCGTTCATCGCCACCAGCGACGCGGGCGGTGAATGCGACTGTAGTTTCCGGGCCGGGGAGGCCGGTTTCCTGCGGGTGCTCGATGACAACACCATCGCCTACCCCGAGCTCCGGGGAAACGGCGTGATGGCGAGCCTGGGCAATATCCTGGAGAACCAGCACATCGGCATATTCATGGCCGACTTCACCCGTGATCTCATCGGGCTGCACGTCAACGGCGATGCCGAGATCGTCACGCCAGCGCACATGCGCGAGCTCGACAGCGGCCTGCCCGAGGAGGTCACGAACGCCGGCAAGCGGCCGGTCCAGTGGGTACTCGTGAACGTCACGGAGGCGTACATCCACTGCTCGAAGCACATTCCCAAGCTGATGCCCCAGTCCCGGGTCCGGCACTGGGGCACGGATAACCCGCGGCACAAGGGCGGCGACTATTTCGGTGTCGCCGCCCGGCTTCCGGCCGGATCGGAAGCCGGCCCGGGGCCAGCCGTGACCGTGGCGGCCAGGAGCCTGGATGAAGCCGGCTAGCTCAGCGTGCCCGGGGCCCGGCGCCGGTCATGCCGGGGTGACTGGCGGGCATGGACGTGCGGGCGGATGCTAGCCGGTTTCACCGTTCGGAATAATGAAGGCTCTTCTCGCGTGCTTCTAGACGGGCTTCGAGCACAGCTCTGACAACTAGTGGTTGACAGTGACAACACCTAGTTGTCATACTCGGGGTATGGCAAACGCTAAGGATCTTTCCGGGTACGAGCCGACCCTCGCCCGCATCAAGGAGGTGCGGGCACAGGCCATTCATCACACTCGCCTGGCCCGGCAGTTCGCGATCGAGCGCCGCGACCTGATGCAGGGCCTCATCGATCAGGGTGTGTCCCAGGCCGACATCGCCCGCGAGCTGGGGGTGACGCGCCAGGCCATCCAGAAGATGATGGCCTGCTGAGCCGGCGCTGGCGCACGGCGGCGGCGCTCGCGCGCTCCGGTGGGAAGATCGGTTCGTGGCTAGGCGTCTTGACTCGAAGGTAGTGATCGTCACCGGCGGGGCGAGCGGGATCGGCTGGGCGGTGGCCCGCCGGGCCGTCACGGAGGGCGCCGCCGTGGTGATCGCCGGGCGGCGCAAGGATCTGGGCGAGCAAGCCGCCGCCCGGCTGCGCGAGGGCGGCGGCCGGGCGCTGTTCGTGGCCGCCGACGTCACCGTGGAACACGACGCCGAGCGACTGGTGCAGGCGGCCGTGACGCAATTCGGCCGGCTCGACGGCGCGGTCAACAACGCGGGCGGGGTGAACGCCGCCGGACCGCTCCACGAGGTCAGCGACGCCGCCTGGCAGGCCGAGCTGCAGCAGAACCTGACCAGCGTCTTCTACAGCCTGAAGTTCCAGATCCCGGCGATGGCCAGCACCGCAGGGGGCGGGTCGATCATCAACAACGCCTCCACCGGCGGAGTCCGCGGGATACCGGGCCTGGCCGCCTATGTGGCGGCCAAGCACGGCGTGGTCGGCCTGACCCGGTCGGCGGCCCTGGAAGGCGCGCAGTCGGGGGTGCGGGTGAACGCTCTGGTCACCGGCAACGTCGACACCCCGCTGTACCGGGACCTGCTGGGCGTGCCGCACGAGGGGGAACTGCCGGGGCGCGCGCCCAATCCCACCGGCCGGGCCGCTAGCCCCGACGAGATCGCGGCCTTCGCCGCCTTCCTGCTCAGCGACGAATCCGCCTTCATCAGCGGTGCCGCCCTGGCCATCGACGGCGGTTTTACAGCGCAGTGACCCGATACGGTAGGCCGCTAACGACGCGGTGGTTTGACGCCTAGGTTTGCTAGGCATAGGCTTCCTTGGCATGAACAGAGAACGGCTGAAGGGAAACCTCGACTTGCTGCTGCTGTCGGTGCTCGCCGCCGGGCCCGGGCACGGGTACGCGATCATCTCGGCGCTGCGTGACCGCAGCGACGGCACGTTCGACCTGCCGGAGGGCACCGTGTATCCGGCGCTGCACCGGCTCGAGGACGCGGGGCTGCTGGCCAGCTCGTGGGCTGACGGGAACGGGCGACGGCGCCGCGTGTACGGGCTCACCGACCAGGGAGCGGCGGCCCTGGCCGCCGAGCAGACCGAGTGGCGCAGGTTCGCGGTCGGCGTTCAGGCCGTCGTGGGGGGGCCGGCATGAGCGGCCCGCGCGACTTGATCGAGGAATACCTCAGCGATCTGCGGGCCAGCCTCGAACTCGCTCCGCAGGAGGCCGGGCTCGTCGTGGCCGAGGCCGAGGATCACCTGCGCGAGACCGCTGCCTGCGGGCTGGCGACCGGGATGACCGAGCATGAGGCGCAACTGGCCGCGATCTCGGCCTTCGGGTCCATTACCGCGGTGGTTCGCGCGCACGCGTCCCGGCCTGACGGCTTCATCAGGGGCAGGACGCCAGCGGCCATCCTCGGCGACCTGATCCTGGCGGGCTGGAAGCTGGCCGGCGCCGGGCTGATCGCGGTCGGCATCAGCGGGCTGGTCGCGCTGCTGATGAACCTCACGCTCGGCCGCGCGTTCACCGGCCGGGCCCCGGCCGGCGTGTCGTTCCAGAAGGCCGACTGTGCTCACTGGATGAACCTGTGGCCGGGAGCGCACACCTGTGCTGCGGCTCACATGCTGGAGGCCAGCAGCGACGCGGTCGTCCTGCGGTCCGCAGCGGGGGTGATGGGGGCGGCGCTGCTCGTGGCCTATGGCGTCGTCCGTTACGCGGCGCGGCGGCGCGGGCGGGGTCCGGTCGTGGTGCTG
>DASXME010000134.1:0-7287 GCA_036495825.1 Streptosporangiaceae bacterium | reverse complement strand
TGGCGGCCCTGGCCAGGGTTGCCCCTGACGTTGCCGCTAACTGGCCGGCCTACCGGGATCTCGACGCCACGCTCGCCGGGGTGGAACAACGCCGAGGTAACGTCTCGGCGGCATGGGCCTGGCTCGGCAGCTATGACATGGCGCAGGATTACGCCGGCCGCCTGTTCGGCGACGTGCAGGTGGCGGTCACGCCAAGGCTGGTCGAGCACACTCCTGGCGAGCTCAATGCGGCATTTCGCACGATGTCGATGTACGCCCGGCTAACGCCGGACCAGCGTCATGCCCTTGAGCGTGAACTCGAGGCCATCTACGAACGGGTCGGGCGACCGATCCGCGCCAGCACGGCCGCGGCCCTGGTCACGGCACGGCGCAGCACCGGGCGAGATGAGCAGCGCTAGCGCCGAGCATCCGGCCTCCGGCAGGCCGTGAACGTCGCTCAGTGGTAGTGGCGCACCCCGGCCAGCCAGGCGGCGCGCCAGAACCATTCGGCGCGCCGTTCAGATACGTCGATCGCCCGCTGGTCCGCCACCGGCAGGCCGGTCAGAATGCACGCGCTCACCAGGCTGGCGAGTGGATTCTCGCTGCGCTCTCCCGCCTCGGGCACAACGACCCCCAGGTAGGACCGGCGGAGGGTCCGGGGCGCGATGACGCGGAGCATCCGCCGCAAGTGCGAGCGCTGCGCAACGATGGCGACCGGGCGGGCGTCGCCGAACCAGCCTTCCCGCTCGGACCGGAGGAAGTTCGTCACGGTGTCGATGGAGTGTCGCTCGGCATAGACGTCCCCTTCGGGAACGCCGAGGCGCACCAACTCGGTCCGCATGATGTCTGCCTCCGGCATCCCGCGGAACACCTCCCCCGGGGCGTCAGCCGGCGACCAGTTCTCGCCCTTCGTGTCGGCCGGTGACTTGTAGCCCGAGCAGACGATCCGCCCCCCGTTCGGCCGGACGGCGAGGTCGTAGAGCATCCGCGCGGTCGCGACTCGGTCCCGTGCGTCGGCGGTGAGGCCGGTTCCCGAGCCATCCCGCCCACGGCCGGGCACGAGCACGTGCGCCAGGTCGCGGAGGCTCACTCCGCCCGGGCCCTCGATCGTCTCGACCGTCATCAGCGCCTCACGCCTTCGTCACTGCCCGTCTGCAGGCTCTCCTGGAGCCGCCGGTGCCGGAACTCGAAGTGGTTGCCGTTCTTTCGCAGGATGCCGCCCTCGTGGCACTGCCGCAGGAACGTGCTGAGCCGCCAGGGCAGGCGACCGCGCAGAGCTAGCCATTGGTGCGCCACCGTGAAGCAGATCCACTCGTTCCAGATGAACGCGGCGATACTCGCGCTCACCGGCGCGAGGCTCACGTTCCAGATCGCGTCAGCCGGCAGGAACACGACATCGTACAGCGCGATGCCGGCGGCGAGCACGGTCGTGCCGACGACGAGGATCGCGGCCCCGGAACGCCGGTCGCTGCGGATGGCGGCCAGCGGATCGCCCGCCCTCGCGCCCATGTGCGCGTCGATCCCCGGCCGGTGCAGCAGGATCCAGCCGGCGATGCGGCCACCGAGGTTAGCGACGACGAAGCACAGCACGATCGCTACGAACGCGGCGGCGCCGAACTCACGCGGCGTGAGTCCGAACCGCCAGCTGGCCTGCCCCCGCACTGCCTGCGTCACCACGCCCGCCACGTAGGCCACCAGTGCGGCGGCGGCCGCGCGCGCCAGTCGGAGGGCATGCAGGCGCAAATCCCCGTCGTCCTGCCCGGCATAGCCGTAGCCGATCCGGGTGGGATCGGCCACCCTGGCCCGGGTCACGGTGTAGCCGCGCGACCAGGCGAAGCCGAACACGGCGCCGGCCAGCAGCAGGAAGTAACCCGGTCCCGCCAGGTAGGGAACGGCGCTGCCGATGATCGCGATTACGCAGCCGACGACGACGGCGGCCAGCAGCGCGATCCGGAAGAGCGGCGCGTATCGGCGGAACTCCCAGAACCCGATGATGCGCCGGGTCGCGCGCGCCGCCAGGAAAGCCAGCCAGCGATCCGCCTGTCCGGGCGTAAAGGCACCCGCGGGCGATCCCGGCGCTCTAGACCTCAAGCGGTATCGCTCGAAGACCGCGGTCGGCAGGCTGCGCAGCAGGTGCCGCTCGACCGACTCCGCGTCCGGGAAGCGTGCCGGGTCGACGAGCTCGTCCGGACCGGCGATCCCGCGGCTGCGCGTATTCGCGTCCGCGGCGTAGATGGTCTTGGCCAGCCACGCCATGAGCGGCGACGACAGCGCCTGGCTGGCCGCCGACTCCGGATCCTCGACGATGCCCGAGGTGAGCGGGGCAAGTTCGTCCGCGTCGGCCATCGGGCTGTCCAGCAGATACCGGCTGACCTCTGCTGTGGCCACCGGCCTGAGCTTGATGATCTCCGCTGACGGCAGGGCGACCCGCGCTGCCTGCTCGGTTTCCGGGGTAGCGATGCTGGTCAGCACGGCCGGGGCGGCACCGACCAACTGGTGGATCGTCTCGGCCGCCGTGATCCGGTAGCTGGCTTCGATCTCGTCCAGGCCGTCGAAGATCGGGATGATAAGCCCTTCCCTGAACGCCGCCTCCGCTGCCTCCACATCCGCAGCCGACGTCAGGTCATAGCCAGTCCGGATGGTCAGCAGCATCCAGTCTTTCAGCCAGACTTGGCCGTGGTTCCACGTCGAGAGGCTGAACAGGACGGGCTGGCGGCCCGGGTGCGCGGCCAGCGTCTCGGCCAGCCTGGTCGCGAGCGTGGTCTTGCCGGACTGCGAGCCGCCGAGAACGATCAACTGGCGGCCGGCCTCCACCGCGCGCGCCAGCTCGGCCACTGAGGACCGGTCCTGGGTAGGGTCGCCGGTCCTGTTCCACGGCACCGTCAGCAGGCCGCGTGCGGTCAGCGCGGTCGCCTGCTCGGTGACCTGGCTGCTTACCGCCGAACGCAACCGGCTCCGGGCCACCGCGATGATCTCTGGGCTGGCTGCCGATGACTCCGCCGCCTCGTCCCTGCCCAATGCGACGAGGCCGAAGAAGATGGCTTCCAGCACTCCGCAGACAGCCACGGCAAGGTCGGCCGAGGTTCGGAATACGCGCACGCTGACCAGCCAGACCACGACAAGAAGCCCGATCGCCGCGGTTGCGGTTAACAGGCGCCGAGACCAGGCTGCCAACGCATCACCTACCGGGAACAGATACGGCATCGCCCTCGTACATCTCGCCGGCGCCAAGGCCGGCAAATAAGCGCGAGGCTAGATCATCTTACTGGCTGCGCCGTCATGCGGGCCGGGTTGCTCCGCAGCGCAGTCGCGCCGTCAGATGGTTGATCCCCGGCACCGCCAGATGCCGCGAAAGTGCTCGAGGGAGCGCCAGCGCTGCCGGTAGTGCTGCGGCATACTTACCGGACGACCGGCGAGGTCGCGCCGTCCGCAGAGCCGATGGGAGGACCGATGGCGGTCCGGTTCCAGATGGTCGTCGACTGCACCGATCCTGAGCTGCTGGCCAGCTTCTGGGCGGCCGCACTCGGATACGTGCTTGAGCCGCCCCCCGAAGGGTTCGCTACCTGGGACGACTGGCGGCGCGACATCGGGCTTCCCGACAGTGAGCTGGGAATCGGCGCGGACAGCATCGTCGATCCCCGCGGTGAGGGCCCCCGCATCTGGTTCCGGGTGGAGCCGGACGCCAAGGTGGCCAAGAACCGCCTCCACCTCGACATCCACGTCAGCGGCGGCCGTTCGGTCACGGAAGGCCGTTCGATCCCGCTCGCCACCCGCACGCAGCGAGTCGACGCCGAGGCCAGGCGGCTGGCGGATCTCGGGGCCACGATCACCGGGGCACTGGGCGACGGCAGCCTCGATCACTACGCGGTGGGGATGAAGGACCCCGAGGGCAACGAGTTCGACATCAACTGACGGCCGCTGCCCGGAGGTAAGCCTGGGGATAAGCCCGAAGATAAGCCGCCCGGGGATAATGGGTGTCGTGGCACCGGACCAAGCACCGCACCCGCCGGCCTCCGCCAGCCCGCCGGCCTCCCCCGGCCGGCCGGATCGAGACGACAAGCCGGCGGTGCCGCGACGCAGCCTGGACGACACCGATATCGGCTGGGGCGAGCGGCCCGAGCCGGACGACGATGAGCGCCTCAGCCGAGAGCGCCCCCCGCACTGGGACGAGCCATAAGCCAGCGGGCGGCAAACCAGCGCGGGCCATAGGCCAGCCAGCTATAAACCAGCACCGTGCAGCCAGGCGAGCATGTCCGCGGGGGCCAGCTCGGCCGCACGCGCGTGGTATCGCGCCATCTCGTCATCGGTGAGAATCTCGCGGCCGGCGCCGGACGTGCCCCGCCGGAAGAACGCGGCGCTGCTCTTGAGAATCCGGCCGGCCGCGACGTTCCGTTCCGCGCCGGCCCGCATCTGCTCGAACGTCGCGGCCCGCACCAGCGCAGGCCAGGACGGCCCCGGCGCGGCGGCGCCCAGCCGCGCGGCCAGCCGGCGCATCTGGCCGTCGAGGTCGGCGGACAGCTCGTCGTAGTGCACGAGCAGCACGTTCGGGTCACGGCGCCTGGCCCAGGCGTCCGACAGGTGCCACATAACGCCCGGCAGCGAATCCATCTGCTCGCGCGGATCGCAGTCACGGCCGATCCAGCCGAGCAGCCACTCGCGCAGCGCCGGGCGCGGCCGCGGCGGCTCAGCCGGCTCAGCGGGCTCGGGCTGGCCGGTCAGCTGCCGCATCCGCGCCCGGTCGATGTTGTTGCCCTGGTGATACAGCGACACGGCCATGTCGAGCGGGTGCCTGGCCGTCACGATGTAGGTGGCGCGCGGGTCGAGCGGGATCCCGTCCAGCGGCGTGTGCGTCTTGATGAACCGGCGGTGCGGCTGAGCGGCGAGCCGGGCGTACACCTCGTCGCGCGGCGCGGTCAGGTGGTCGAGCCACGGGGATAGCTGCCCGAGCGGGGCCGGAAGGTCCGGGGTCTGGAAGATCAGCAGAGCGCAGATCATCTGCACCCACGTCGTGCCGGTCTTGGACCGGGTGCTGATCACGATGTCGCCGTCGCGGAACGGGAATCCGGTCCACCGGGCGCTGTCCTCGTCGCTGGAGCGATAACGAACCGGCAATGGGGGCACCGGGAGAGCTTACGGCAAGGCAGTGTCAGCCGGCGGCAGCGGACAGCTCTCGTGTACCCAGTCCCCCGCGGCCCGGCCGCGGACGTTCTGGTGGTGCTCAATCAGCTGGCCGCAGCGCCCGCAGGTCTGGCCGGCCGCGTGAGCCACGTGGTCATCGGCGGCGTCAGCGTCCCGCTGCCGCATGCCCACCGGGTCCGAAGAGGTCACCGGCACGCCGAGGCCGCCCGGACAATAGTGGCTCAGGTGCGCCTCGACCACGCGTTCGCTGATCTGCTCCATTTGATGACCTTGCTACCACGTAATTGGGATGACACCAAGCCCGGGCGCGTGACAGCCTGCGCGGGCAATGTTCAGGTATTCGCGCCCGGTCAGTGATCCGTACCGGCTGTATCTCGGATTCCAGCTCGCCATGGCCACCGTGCTCGGCATGGTCCAGGCGACGATCATCGTGTACTGGGTCACGACGGCGCGGCTCGACCCGCTGCAGCTGGTGCTGCTGGGCACCGTCCTGGAAATCGCGTACCTGCTGTTCCAGCTGCCCACCGGGATGCTCGCCGATCTGGTCAGCCGCCGGCTGTGCGTCGTCGCCGGGGTGTTCACGCTCGCGCTGGGGTACGCCGTCCAGGGCCTGTCGCCGGCGTTCGCGGTGCTGGTTGCCGCTCAGCTGCCGACCGCGCTCGGCGCGGCGCTGATGTACGGCGCGCAGGAGTCGTGGCTCGCGGACGAACTCGGCGAGGAGGCGATGACGCCGCTTTACCTGCGGTCCGAGCAGCTGTCCCTGGCCGGCACGATCGCGGGCAGCCTGGCGGCCGGGCTGATGGCGCTGGTCACGCTGCGGCTGTCGCTGCTGGTCGGCGGCAGCCTGATGGGGCTGCTCGCCGTCGCGCTCGCCGTGCTCATGCCGGAGCGCAACTTCGCGCCCGCGGCCGGCGGCCTGCATCCTCGCGCGATGCTGCGGGACGCCTCCAGTGCGCTCGGCCAGCAGGTTCGCTCGACCAGCCTGGCGGTGCGCGCCGTGCCGGGCCTGGTCCTGCTGTTCGGGATGACCTTCTTCATCGGCATGTGGAGCGAGAGCTTCGACCGGCTCTGGGGCGACTTCCTGCTCAAGGACATCACGTTCCCGCGCGTGCTCGGCCTGCGCCCGGCCATGTGGTTCGCCCTGATCGCCTGCGGCGCGGCGGTGCTGGCCCTCGGCGCCACCGAGCTGGTGAGGCGCCGGACCAGGCGGCTCGGTCCCGCGTCGATGACCACCACGCTGACGATCCTCACCGCCGCCATCGCCGCGCTCGTGGTGATCATGGGAACCGCTCACGCGTTCGCGGTGTTCATCGCCGCCTACCTGGCGGTCTCCGCGGTGCGGCCGGCCTACGAGCCGCTGGTCACCGGCTGGATGGTGGTCCGGGTGGAGTCGCGCGTCCGGGCCACGGCGCTGTCCGCGCGGGACATGTGCGACGCGGCGGGCCAGATCGTCGGCGGCCCGGCGGTCGGCGTGGTCGGCAACCTGGTCTCGGTCGGCGCGGCCCTGCTGGCCGGGGCGGCCGCCCTCGGCCCGGCGCTGGGCCTGCTGGTCGCCGCCAGCCGCAAGATCCACGCGGCGACCGCCCCGGACGATTCGGCCATGGCCGTGGCCGAGTTCAGCTAGCCGTTCCTGGCCGCGAATCCTGGGCAGCCAAGGTGGCCGCCTCGCGGGCCCGCTCCTCGGTGAGCTCGCGTTCGGCCCGGTTGCCGGTCATCGCCGCGGCCCGCTCGAACTCTGCCCTGGCCTCGCCGGGGCGGCCGAGCTTCATCAGCAGATCCCCGCGCACGCTCGGCAGCAGGTGATAGCCGTGCAGCGACGGCTCGGCAGCGAGCGAGTCCAGCAGGTCCAGGCCGGCCTGCGGCCCGTACGCCATCGACACCGCGACGGCCCGGTTCAGCTCGATCACCGGGGAGGGCGTGACCTCGGCGAGCGTGGCGTACAGGCCGGTGATCCGCGCCCAGTCGGTGTCCTGCGGCCTGAACGCGCGGGCGTGGCAGGCCGCGATCGCGGCCTGCAGCGCGTACGGGCCGCGCGCGCCGCCGAGCTGCTCGGCCCGGTCCAGCGCGGCCAGCCCGCGGCTGATCAGCAGCCGGTCCCAGCGCCGCCGGTCCTGGTCGAGCAGCAGCACCGGCTGCCCCGACGGCCCGGTGCGCGCCCTGACCCGCGAC
>DASXME010000133.1:0-14299 GCA_036495825.1 Streptosporangiaceae bacterium | reverse complement strand
CAGGGACGCAGTCGACGGTAGCCGCGCCCACCGTGGGCGGGTCGAGTGGCAGTGCGCCGGGCTCGTCCGGACCGCGGGGCTCGACCGGCGCGCCGCACGGCCCGCATGAGACGGTATTCGGCCCGACGCACGGTCCTAGCGCGCTCACCCGGCTCTTCCTGCGCGGCACCCCGGTGCCCTACCGGTCGCCCGGAGCCGGCCGGTCAGGCACCGGGACCAGCCATCCCGGCCCCGGCCAGCTCGAGGTCTCGCCGACCGAGCTCAGCCTCGGACCGGGCTCTTCTGGTCAGCTCACGCTGCAGGCGGCCGGCGGCCCGGTCAGCTGGTCGGCCAGCACGTCGTCACCGGATCTCAAGCTGAGCAGCCACGGCGGCACCATCGCGGCCGGGCATCAGGTCACGATCACGGTCTTCGTGACGCGATCGTCCGCCGTCGCCGGGCACGGCGACATCACCATCGGCCCCGGCGGCACCACGGTCCTGGTCACCTGGTCAGACCCGGCGTCGTCGTCACCGCCGCCGCCGCCCCCCACGGGCTCCCCGACCCCCACGGTGATCACCCCCCCGCCGAGCCAGACGCCGACCCCGACCCCGGTCCCGTCCCTGACCTCACCGCCCCGCATCACACCCACACCGGCCCCCTAACCCAGCCGCTCCGCCCGGCTTACCAGCGGTCGATGACCGCGGGTAGCTCGGTGAGCCGCTTGATGATCGCGTCCGGGACGGCGGCGGCGTAGGCGGGCACGTCGCTGTTGGGCACCAGCACGGTGCGCAGCCCGGCGCTGTGCGCGCCGTGCACGTCGTCGAACGGCCGGTCGCCGACGAAGACGCAGTCTCGCGGCTCGGTCGCGCCGATCGCGGCCATCGCCGCGCGGAAGGCCTCCGGATGCGGCTTCGTCCACGGGATCTCGCTGCTGTACACCGCGCCGTCGATCAGGTCGAGCAGGCCGTCCCTGGCGAAGATTCGCTCGTGATGCTCGCGCGGCCACATCGTGTTCGACAGCACGCCGATCTTGATCCCGCGGCCGCGCAGCTCGCGCAGCAGGCCGGCCGCGTCCGGGTCGGTGATCGTGTGCGGCTCCCAGGCCAGGAAGTAGGAGTCGGAGAACGCCGTCGACGGCTGCACTCCCGCCCGGGCGAACAACTGGTCGAGCGTCGCGCTGCGGTGCTCGCGCTCGGCCAGCTCCCACAGCTCGTTCTCGGCCAGCCGCAGCGCGGTCGCGACCGCGACCGCCTGGTCCTGGTCGTAGTGCGGGGCGCAGATGCCGCCCCAGAATCCTTCATGGTCGATCGTGTGCCAGGGCGTCAGGGTCCCGCCCCAGTCGAAAATCACCGCGGATACGCTCACGGGTGCTCATCGTACGATCCGCTGCCGACAGCCGGGCGGTCAGACGCTGGTGGGCAGGAAGCCGCCGTGGTAGCCGACCGCGTCGGTGAACGCGGCGGTCACGTCCGGGTCGCTCCCGGCCGCGTCCGCGTAGGCCCGGTGCAGGTTCAGCACGATGCGCTCGGCGTCGGCCCAGTCCGCGAACTCGCCCAGATCCGCGTGCCGGGCGGCCGCCAGCGGCGGCATTGCCTGCCGGATGCCGTCCTGTGCCGTCGCCAGCACGAACCGGTAGTAGCGCTCATGCGCGGCGAGGATGCCGGGCAGCTCGGATCCGGTGGCCAGCGGGCCGTGCCCCGGCACGATATGGGCGGCGTCGAAGCCGGCCAGCCAGTCCAGCGCGCGGAGCGCCCCGGTCACCGAGCCCATCAGGACCAGCGGGGTCAGACCGTGGAAGATCAGGTCGCCGGCATAGAGCACCCGTTCGGCCGGCAGCCACGCGACCACGTCCCCGGCCGTGTGCGCGCGGTACCCCGGGTGCCGCAGCTCGACCCGGCGCGCGCCGGTGTGCAGGGTCAGCTGGGTGTCAAAGGTCAGCCGGGGAACGCGCCGGGTCACCTGCCCCCAGTCGGGGAGCGGCGACCAGGCCGGCGGGCAGCCGTCGATGACCGGATCGGCCAGCAGTTCCGCCCGCATCCGGGTGTGCCCGACGATGACCGTCTCATCCGGCAGCAGGCTGTTGCCGTAGGTGTGATCGCCGTGGTGGTGGGTGTTGACCGCCGTCCGCACCGGCGCGCCGCCGGTGGCGGCATCGACCGCGGCCAGGAACCGGCGGGTCCGCACGTCGGTCGCGCACGTGTCGATCACGATCGTGCCGTCGCCGCCGTGCACCGCGCCCGCGTTGTTCACCCACCAGGTGCCGTCCGGCTGGACCCAGGCGTAGGCGCCATCGGTGATCTCGTGCAGGAACGCGGCGTCCGGGCCGGTCTGGCGGTCATCGCACATGCGGTCAGCTCATCACGCGCGCGGCCGCGCGTCACCATCGAAACGCCGAGGGTCCGGCGAAGCCCTACGCTGGCGGGATGGTGACGCACGCGAACCCGCCTATGCCGCCCGTGCGGCCGCGCAAGCGCAAGCCCGAGACCCATCTGGGGCTGGTGCGGCGGGCGCGGCAGATGAACCGGATCCTGGCGGAGACCTATCCGGACGCGCACTGCGAGCTGAACTTCGAGAACCCCTTCCAGCTCCTGGTGGCCACGGTGCTCTCGGCGCAGACCACCGACGTGCGGGTCAACCTGACCACTCCGGAGCTGTTCGCGAAGTACCCGGGCCCGGAGGAACTGGCCGCGGCCGATCCCGAGGACGTCGAGACGATCTTGAAGTCCACCGGCTTCTTCCGGGCGAAGACCAAGTCGGTCATGGGCCTGTCGGCGGCCCTGCGGGACCGGTTCGGCGGCGAGGTTCCCGGCCGGCTGGCGGATCTCGTCACGCTGCCTGGCGTGGGCAGGAAGACGGCGAACGTCGTGCTCGGCAACGCCTTCGGCGTGCCCGGGATCACGGTGGATACGCACTTCGCCCGGCTGACCCGCCGGTTCGGCTGGACCGAGTCCGTCGAGCCGGAAAAGATCGAGCAGGAGGTCGGCGAGCTGATACCGCGCTCGGAATGGACGATCCTCTCGCACCGGCTGATCTGGCACGGCCGCCGGATCTGCCACGCCCGCAAGCCGGCCTGCGGGGCCTGCCCGCTCGCCCGGCTGTGCCCGTCGTACGGCGAGGGGCCGACCGACCCGCAGACGGCCGCCAAGCTGGTCAAGGCCGGCCCGTTCTCGTGACCTCGCAGCAGCCTGTCCCCGCAGCCGACGTTCCCGGCTGGCTGCGGGAGCTCGCGGCCGCGGTCGCGGTGATGCCGGTGCCGCCGGTGCTGCGGCCCCCCGATGGCCAGGGCCGGGCGTCCGCCGTCCTGGTGCTCTTCGGCTACGGGGCCGGATCAGGCGGCCGCCCCGACCCCGATCTGCTGCTCATCCAGCGCCGGCCGGGGCTGCGCAGGCACGCCGGCCAGCCGGCCTTCCCCGGCGGGGCGATCGAGCCCGGTGACCAGAGCCCGGTCCATGCCGCGCTGCGCGAAGCCGCCGAGGAGGTGGGGGTCGACCCGTCCGGGGTGGACGTGGTCGGCACGGCCCCCGAGCTGTACATCGATCGCAGCGGGTTCCGCGTCATCCCGGTGCTCGGCTGGTGGCGCCGGCCCGTCCCGGTCGGGCCCGCCGACCCGGTCGAGGTCGCATCGGTCGCCAGGGTCCGGGTCTCCGAGCTGGCCGACCCGGCGAACCGGCTGACCATCCGGCATCCATCCGGGTTCACCGGGCCGGCCTTCCGGGCCGGCGGGATGCTGGTCTGGGGCTTCACGGCCGGATTGCTCGACGTGATCCTCAGGCTCGGCGGCTGGGAAATCCCGTGGGATCGGGGCCGGATCGAGGACCTGCCGCCGGAGGCCGCGGTACCCGCCGGCGGCGAAGCGGAACGCGCCTCGCACGAGGCCTAGACGTATACGGTTGGCTACGTGCCGGGTGACTTGCTGGACCTGATCTTGCTGGTGCTGGTCGCCGCGTTCGCTGTGTCGGGCTACCGCCAGGGCTTCATCATCGGGGCGCTCAGCTTCGCCGGCTTCCTGGTCGGAGCGGTCGTGGGCGCACTGTTCGCGCCGACGATCGCGCAGGCGCTGGCCAGCGGCGAGGCGCAGCAGGCGCTGATCGCCGTGGTGGTGGTGTTCCTGGCGGCGATGATCGGCCAGCTCATCGCGTCCGCGATCGGCGCGGCCATGCGGTCCAAGCTCACCTGGCGCCCGGTGACCTACCTGGACGCGGCGGGCGGTGCCGTGGTGAGCGTGCTGTCGGTGCTGCTGATCGCCTGGTTCATCGGCTCGGCCGTCATCAACGCGCCGTTCCCCACCGTCGTGACCCAGGTGCACAACTCGGCGGTGCTGCGCGCCGTGGACAAGCTGATGCCGTCCGCCGCGCAGACCATGTTCTCCGACTTCCGCAGGCTGCTGGCCAGCGGGCCCTACCCGGAGGTCTTCGGCGGGCTCGGCGCCGAGAGCCCGCTGACGGTGCGGCCGCCCAGCAGCGCGGTGCTGCACTCGGCGGCCCTGCGGCGGGACACCGACAGCATCGTCAAGGTGATGGGCACGGCGCCCAGCTGCTCGCGCCGGATCGAGGGCTCCGGGTTCGTCTACGCGCCGCAGCACGTCATCACCAACGCGCACGTGGTCGCGGGCGTCACCATTGGCCCGACGGTGTACTCGCCCACCGGCGCCCAGTACCCCGCCAAGGTCGTGTTCTACGACCCGCAGGGCGACATCGCGGTGCTCTACGTCCCGGGCCTCGCCGCCACCCCGCTGCACTTCGCCGGGCCGCAGCCAACCGGAGCCGACGCGGTGGTGGCCGGCTACCCGCTCGACAACCCGTTCACCGCGGTGGCGGCCCGCATCGGCGGCACCCAGCGGGCCACCGCCCCGGACATCTACCAGTCCGGCGAGGTGACGCGCCAGATCTACGCGGTGCGGGCGCTGATCCAGCCGGGCAACTCGGGCGGCCCGCTGCTCGACTCCGGCAACGGGAACGTGGACGGGGTCGTGTTCGCGGCGGCCACCGACCTGCCGGACGTCGGCTACGCGCTGACCGCGGAGCAGGTGGCCGGGGACGCGCGCCTGGGGGCGAGCGCCACCGCGTCGGTCTCCACCCAGGGCTGCGCCTGACGGCTACGCCGGGGCCGGCGGCCCGGCCGGCAGCCGCAGTCGCAGGTCGTCCGCGCTCACCGTGTCCAGCCCGTCCCGCTCGACCCGGCCGGCCAGTTCGCCCGCGGCCTGGATCACCGCGCGGACGTCGATATCGGGCCGGCCCGCCGGGCCGGCCTCCGCCGCAGGAACGTAGCCGCCGATCCTGCCTGCCCCCCGGCGCAGCAGCGTCACCGCCCCGCGGGCGTTGCCGCGCTGGGCGTGGGTCAGTCCCACGGCGAGCTGCGCCAGCCCCTGCCACAGATCCCGCTCGGCGGCCGGCCCGGTCTTCCACGCCGCCTCGAGCACCTCATGCGCGCCGAAGGGCCGGCCGTCGTCCAGCAGCCGCTGGGCCAGCTCGAGCGTCTCAGCGGCCGAGAGCGCCAGCTCGTCGGGGATCCGGGGCTCCCCGGTGGCATCGTGCGGGAGGGGGCGGCCAGCGGCATCTCGGGGACGGGCATTGCGTGGCCTGCCCGCCTGGTCCCGGTCGCGCCCGCCCGCGGTCATCGTTCCGGCTCGGGGTCGGCCAGCCAGCCGTTGAGCTCGTCGTTGAACCGCTCCGGCCGCTCCTCATGCGGGTAGTGACCGGCTCCGTCGATCAGGCGCCAGCGGTACGGCGCCTCCACGTGACGGCTGGAGCCGCGGGCGCTGCGCGGCAGCACGCACCGGTCGAGTGACCCGTGCAGCTGCAGCGTTGGGGCCTGGATCGGCGACCGCATCTGCCGGGCGTACCTGAGCCCGTCCGGCCGCAGCCGCGACCGCACGAACCACCGGTGATACTCAAGCGCCGAATGCGCCACCGAGGGGACCAGCATGGCCCGGCGGTACCTGCGTTCCGTTTCGGGCGGGGGCCAGCCTGGTCCTGACCACTCCCTGAGCATCCGTCCCACCAGACGTGCATCATGCTCACGCAACCTGCGTTCAGGAATTCTGGGAAGTTGGAAGCCAAGCACGTAGCCGAGCCGCTTGCCCTGACCGAGCGGGTCGGACAGGATCGCCCCGCGCAGCCGCAGCGGATGCGGCACGGACACGATCGCGAGCCGCCGGATCATCTTGGGAAAGTAGGAGCCCATGGTCCAGGCGACCAGGCCGCCCCAGTCATGGCCCACCACGACCGCGTTCGCCTCGCCGAGCGCGCGGATCAGGCCGGCCGCGTCCGAGGCGGCGGTCTCCAGGTCGTAACCGCGGGGCGGCTTGTCGCTCCCGCCGTACCCGCGCAGGTCGGCCGCGACCGCGCGGTATCCCGACTCCGCCAGCGCGGTCAGCTGCGCGCGCCAGGTCCACCAGAATTCGGGGAAGCCGTGCAGCAGCAGGACCAGCGGGCCCTCACCGGCCTCCGCCACGTGGAAGCGCGAGCCGTTCGCGCTCACGCTGCGATGTGACCACGGCCCGTCGATCTGCGTAGCCAGCTCATCTGGCGTGCCCATCTGCCTATCGTGCCTCGACCGCAGGCGGGCCGGCCTGCTCTTCGTCGCGGTGCATCAGGGCCAGGCTGTCCTGCACCGACTTGCGGGTCTTCTTCAGGCCGCTCATCTTGCGCATCTTGAGCGCGCCGAATCCGGCGGCGATCCCGGCCAGCAGGATGCCTGCCCCGGCCACGATCAGGAACGCGGCCCAGGTCCAGATGCCGAGGCTGACCAGGCCGTAGGCGAGCGCGAAACAGGCGAGCACCAGGACGAGGCAGGCGACGAAGGCGGCGACCGCGAGCATGGCCCCGGCTATGCCCAGCCGCTTCACGTCCGACTTCAGCTCCAGCTTGGCCAGGTCGATCTCGCCCTTCACCAGCTTGGAGAGGTCCTGGACCGCCAGGGCCACGAGATCGCCCAGTGACTGGTCCGCGCCACCCTCGGCCGGCCGTGCGGACTGCGTTTCGACCATCGCGTGTTCTCCCATTCTGTGCCCTCATATGCTGGCATGCTCGGCCGCGATGCCTGAGTCTCGCGGCTCGGTCAGCCGCGATGCAGGCCACGCGCCCGGCGGTCTCCCGGCTTCGTGATCAAAGGTGACACAACCCAGTACCACATCCGGGGTGGGTCAAGCCAGGAAGGCGCGGTGAGGGTGTCTGTCTAGGATCCAAAATAGCGAACGGCGCCCCTAGTCGGGGCGCCGCCGCTGGCCACGTCACGCCGGGTTACCAAGCGTGCACCTCTTCTGTTGTCGGATAGGTGGTCATTGGCGCGCCGATCTGCGCGCACCGCGTCTGACCTGGCCTATCTCGACACGCCTCCCGCGGCTGGTCGCGCGTGGGTGCCCGGTTGCCGTGCCCGGACGCTGCGGTCCGTAACTCCTTTCTACGACGAATCAGCCGCCTTGAAAAGAGCTGAGCGTAATCAATTTGTGATCATGGACGATTTAGCCCGCTACGTGCCGGCGGCGTGTTGTTTCGCTGTGCGGCTCGGCGGACTCGGTCCGGGTATGCGGGAGATGCCGCCGGTACGACCCTCGAAGTTGCGGCGTGAAGGCCAGGATCGGCCAGCCGCGCTGCCGGGCGATCCCGCGCAGGGCACGGTCCGGATTCACCACGTGCGGATGGCCGACGGTCTCGAGCAGCGGCAGGTCGGTGGCCGAATCGCTGTAGGCGTAGCAGTCAGGCAGCCGGTAGCCGCGCTCGGCGGCCAGCGCCCGGACCCCGGCCGCCTTGGCCGGGCCGTAGGCATGGAAATCCATCTCGCCGGTGTAGCGGCCGTCGGCCACCGTCATCCGGGTCGCGATCACCCGGTCCACGCCCAGCATGGCGGCGATCGGGTCGACCACCTCATGCCCGGACGAGCTGACGATGATCACGTCACGCCCGGCCGCGCGGTGCTCCTCGATCAGCGCGCGCGCCTCCGCGTAGACGTGCGGCAGGATCAGCTCATCCAGGTGCCGCGCCACGATCTCTCGCACCTGGTCGGCGGGCCAACCGCGGGACAGCCCGCACACCCACTGCTTGACCCGCTCCATCTGCCCGTGGTCGGCACCCGCTATCCGGTAGAAAATCTGCCCGGCCACGCTCCGCAGCGCATCCCCGCGACTTATCAGCCCGTATTTGTAGAAATGGCGTCCGAACGCAAGGGTGCTGGACTTTGCGATGACGGTTTTGTCTAGATCAAAAAAAGCCGCGACAACCGGACCTGGATGCTCGACGGAACCCTCCACGGTCAGGCAGCATATGTGCTGATGCCCTCAGCTTATGACGTCACGACGTGACTGGGTGGTAACGCAGCCCTGACGCACGTAGGCTTTGGGGGTAGCGGGCCCGGCTCTACCCCCCCGGAGCCGGACCGTACGGCGGCCCCCGCTCTCCCCCACGGCGGGGGCCGCTCCCGCTCCTTTGGCGACCCCTGTGCTTGCGCACCGGGGTCGTCGCGGCATTTTTCCCAGGGGGCGACCCCCTGGAACCCCCGGGGCGGGCTTCGCCCGCCGGGGGCGGGGACCCGCCCGGCCGGGCTGCGCCCGGCCTGGGCGGAGACCGTCCAGCCCTGGCCCCCGGCATCTTGGGAACCCGGGCTTCGCCGCCCGGGGCATAAACCATCTGACCTGGCTAATGTTCGCCGGTTTAGGGCTTTTTATCAGTTTCGGCGGGATCTTCGGCGGGATCTTTTGCTTCGGCTAGCAAGATTTCTAGCAGGGATAGGGCGCCGGGCTTGGAGAGGGGCTCGTTGCCGTTGCCGCATTTAGGGGACTGGATGCAGGACGGGCAGCCGGCGTCGCAGGCGCACGACGCGATCGCCTGCGCGGTGGCGGCCAGCCACTGACGGGCGGCGTGAAAACCGCGCTCGGCGAAGCCGGCGCCGCCGTCGTGGCCGTCGTACACGAAGACGGTGAGCCGGCCGGTGCCCGGGTTCAGCTCGAAAGACACGCCGCCGATATCCCAGCGGTCGCAGCTGGCCACCAGCGGGAGCAGGGCGATCGAGGCGTGCTCGGCGGCGTGCGCCGCGCCGGCCAGGTCCACGCCCGCCGCCGCCAGCCTGGCCCGCTGGCCGGGCGAGATCGTCCACCACACGGCCCTGGTCAGCAGCGTGCGCGGCGGCAGGTCCAGCGGCTCCTCGCCGGCCGGCAGCCCGGTGTCAAGCCGCCGCCGGACGAACGAGGTGACCTGCCGGGTGACCCTGACGTCGCCGAAATGGACGGTCGCCTCGCCCCAGGCAGTGCGGGTCAGCTCGCCGGCCACCTCGATCTCGGTCAGCTCGCGCGCCGAGGTGGCATACCCCGGGTCAGCGGCCTCCACCAGCGCCGCCCCGTCGGCCAGGTCGAGCCGGTGCACCAGGTAGGTCTGCTCCTGGTGCTGGTAGACCGCGCCGGTGTGTACCTGCACGTGCGCGGAAGGCTCGTCCACGGTGCCCACCAGCCGCCCGGTGGACTCCTCCACGATCTTCACCGGCCAGCCGCCGCTGCCGCGCAGGCCGGTGCGCGCCCAGTCCCGGCCCCGGGCGGCCAGGTACCAGTCGGCGCCGCGGTGCCGCAGCAGCCCCCGCCGGGCCAGCTCCCCGGCCACTTCGGCGGCCTTCGGGCCGAACAGGTCCAGGTCGGCCTCGCTCAGCGGCAGCTCCGCCGCCGCGGCGCACAGGTGCGGGGCCAGCACGTAGGGGTTGGCCGGGTCGAGCACGGTGGCCTCGACCGGGTGGCCGAATATCGCCTCCGGATGATGCACCAGGTAGGTATCCAGCGGGTCGGCCCTGGCGATCAGCACGGCGAGCGCGTCGCCGCCGTCCCGCCCGGCCCGCCCGGCCTGCTGCCACAGCGAGGCGCGGGTGCCGGGCCAGCCGGCCATCAGCACGGCATCGAGGCCGCGGATGTTGACGCCGAGCTCGAGCGCGGTGGTGGCCGCGAGGCCGGCCAGGCGGCCGGACCGCAGCGCCTCCTCCAGCATCCGGCGGTCCTCGGGCAGGTAGCCCGACCGGTACGCGGCGACCCGCCGCGCTGCCTCGTCCGCCCCGGCCTCGGTCAGCACCCGCCTGGCCCCCATCGCCACCGCCTCGGCGGCCCGCCGGGAGCGCACGAAGGCCACGGTCGCCATGTCGCGGGCCACCAGGTCGGCGAGCAGCCGGCCCGCCTCGGCGGTCGCCGAGCGGCGCAGCGGCGCTCCGGCCTCGCCGCGCAGCGCGAGCGGGGGCGGCTCCCAGAGGGCGAAGGTGACCGGCCCGCGCGGCGAGGAGTCCCCGGCTACCTGCTCGGCGTCAAGACCGGTCAGCAGCCGCGCACAGCCCGCCGCGTCGGCCACCGTGGCCGACGCCAGGATGAACACCGGCCCTCTGAGGCCAGCCTGCGCGGACGCGTCGCCCCGCTGCCAGGCGCCGACCGGCCGCGAGCGCCCCCTGACGCCCCGGTAGCCGCCGGCCGCGTAGTAGGCGGCGACCCGGCGCAGCCTGCGCAGCACCTGGGCGACGTGCGAGCCGAATACCCCGCGGTACCCGTGGCACTCGTCCACGATCACATAGCGCAGCCGGGCGAAGAAGCTGGCCCACCGCGTGTGGCCGGGCAGCAGCGCCAGGTGCAGCGTGTCCGGCGTGGTCAGCAGGTACGTCGCGTGCGCGCGGGCCCAGCTCCGGCCCGCGGTCGGGGTGTCGCCGTCCAGCACCGCGGGGTGCACGCCGGGGATGCGCAGCGCCCGGACGGCGCGCAGCTGGTCGGCAGCCAGCGCCTTGGTCGGCGTCAGGTACAGGGCGGTGCCGCCCTCCAGCACCGCGGTGAGCGCGGGCATCAGGTAACCGAGTGACTTGCCGGAGGCCGCGGCGGTGGAAACGATGACGTTCCGGCCCGCCCTCGCGTGATCGGCGATGGCGGCCTGGTGCTCCCACGGCATGCTGATCCCGCTGCGGCTGAAGCCCTGCCTCAGCTCGGCCGGGACCCAGTCGGGCCACGGCGCCGACCGGCCGGCCCGGCCGGGGATGTGCTCGATGTGCGTGACCCGGCCGTCGCGGGCACCCTCGCGCAGGAACGGCACGAGAGGCGGATCGCCGTCCGCCCAGGCCAGCATGGAGCCCGCGGGGGTCCCGGCTGGCGGCCGGCCCGGTGGCTCTGCGGCATCGAGGGGGATTGCGACGGACATCAGATTTCAGTCTGCCATGCCTGGCAAAGGGTGCCGGGCCGCACGGATTCGTGTAAGCATGACATCGGAGCGTGGTTGAACGCCCGACGGGATAAGCTCTCTCCCCGGGTGCGGTGGATGCCCGCTTGGCGCGATGAGACGACAGCTGTATGGCGTGGAGGATTTGTGGATCTGAAGCTGGATGACCATATGAAGGACGGGATCAGGGTCGTCGACGTTGAGGGTGAGATCGACGTCTACACCGCTCCCCGGCTGCGTGAGCTTCTGATCGACCTTGTCAACAAGGGTGACTACCAGCTCGTCGTGAACATGGAGAAGGTGGAATTCCTCGACTCGACCGGACTTGGCGTGCTGGTCGGCGGGCTCAAGCGCGTGCGAGCGCACGATGGCTCCCTCGATCTGGTGTGCCGTCAGGAGCGGATCCTGAAGATCTTCCGGATCACCGGCCTCACGAAGGTGTTCGGCATACACGACACCGTCGAAGAAGCCATCAAGGCCAGGAAGTCGGAGAAGTAACCCGAGGAACCGGTTAGCCCCGAGATGGCCATGGTGGAACTCGCGTTCACCCCGCTGCCAGCCCACGTTCGCACGGCCCGTCTCGTGGCCGTCGCCGTGGCCAGGCGCAGCGGGGTGCCCGAGTCATTGCTCGATGAAGTACGCCTGGCGGTCGGCGAGGCCTGCTCCCGTGCCGTCGAGGCGCACCGGCAGAACTGCCCCGCCGAGCCGGTCAAGGTCGAGCTGACCGATTCCGGCGGGCGCTTCGAGGTCGTCGTGACCGACTCGGGGCACGGCGCTGCCCCGGCGGACGACCTGGCCGGCCCGGAGATGATCCCGGAAGGCACGGCCGCCCTGTCCCAGGCCGGGGCGGTGCCCGGGGCGAGCGCTGCCGAGGCGCACAATGGCCTCCCGGCGGCGCTCGGCAACGGGCACGGCGGCCTGGAGGACGGCTTCGGCCTCGCGGTGATCGCGGAACTCGCCGACGACGTGCGGATCTCCAGGACCCCCGCGGGCATCAGCGTCTGCATGAGCTGGCCGTCGTCGGCCCGGTAACGGAAGCCGCGGCTATCGCACGAGATAGATCATCGTTACTACCGGGTCTCCTTAATGTAACGAAATGATCGCGGTACAGTTAGGAAACCCCCCGGTATTACCACGCAGCGGGCTGGCTGCGTAGACTCCCCGCCACTGCCCGGTGGCAGCGCAGGCGGCCGAAGGCTGTCCGGTGCGTGCCCGCCTGGGTACATGGCGATTCCCCCGGCCGACTGGCCCGCGCGCGGAATCCCCTGTACCCGTGTTAAGGAGCCTTGTGCCCCTGTCAGGAGCACTGTCAAGGAGCCCCGTGCTCCTGTCAGGAGCCTCTGTCAGGAGCACTGTCTAGGAGGACGGATGTTTAGGCACAACCTCGCTTCGTCTGCGGGGGCTGCCCTGCACGGCGCCAACCTCACATGGGTGGTCGTCGTTGCGGTGGTGGCCCTGCTGGCGCTCGCGGTGGCTGGCGTGCTGGTGCGGGAGGTTCTCGCGGCCAGTAAAGGCAGCGCGAAGATGCAGGAGATCTCGCTGGCGGTCCAGGAGGGCGCTGCGGCCTACCTGAAACGCCAGTTCAGGACGCTGAGCGTGTTCGTTGTCCTGATCTTCTTCGTGCTGTTGCTACTCCCCGCGGATACCACCGGGGTGCGCTGGGGGCGTAGCGCGTTCTTCCTGGTCGGCGCGCTGTTCTCGGCCTTGACCGGGTTCACCGGAATGTCGCTGTGCGTGCGCGGGAACGTGCGGGTGGCGGCCGCGGCGAAGGAGAGCGGCGAGCGGCTGGCGATGCGGATCGCGTTCCGGTGCGGCGGGGTGGCCGGCATGTTCACCGTCGGCCTCGGGCTGTTCGGCGCGGCGGTCGTGGTGCTGCTGTACAAGGCGAACGCGCCGGTCGTGCTGGAGGGCTTCGGCTTCGGCGCCGCGCTGCTGGCGATGTTCATGCGGGTCGGCGGCGGTATCTACACCAAGGCGGCTGACGTCGGCGCCGACCTGGTGGGCAAGGTCGAGAAGAACATCCCCGAGGACGACCCGCGCAACGCGGCCACGATCGCCGACAACGTGGGCGACAACGTGGGCGACTGCGCCGGCATGGCGGCTGACCTGTTCGAGTCGTACTCGGTCATGCTGGTCGCGTCGCTGATCCTGGGCAAGGCGGCGTTCGGCAACGACGGCTTGGTCTTCCCGCTGCTGGTGCCCGCCATCGGCGTGATCACCGCGGTCATCGGCGTGTTCGTGGTGGCGCCGCGCAAGGGCGACCGCAGCGGCATGACCGCCATCAACCGCGGTTTCTTCATCTCCGCGGTCATCTCCGCGATCCTGGTCGCGATCGCCTCGTTCACCTACCTGCCCGCGCACTTCAGCGGGCTGAAGGGCGTCACCGACCACAGCATCCTGGCCCATGGCGGCAGCCCGCGCTGGCTGGCGATCGGGGCGGTGCTGATCGGCCTGGTGCTGGCCAGCGCCATCCAGCTGCTGACCGGGTACTTCACCGAGACCACCCGGCGGCCGGTCAGGGAGATCGGCGAGAGCTCGGCGACCGGAGCGGCCACGGTCATCCTGTCCGGCATCTCGGCCGGCCTGGAGTCGGCGGTCTACTCGGCGCTGCTGATCGGCGCGGCGGTGTTCGGCGCGTTCCTGCTCGGCACCGGCAACGCCACGATCGCGCTGTTCGCGGTGGCGCTGGCCGGCACCGGCCTGCTGACCACGGTCGGCGTGATCGTGTCGATGGACTCGTTCGGCCCGGTCACCGACAACGCGCAGGGCGTGGCCGAGATGTCCGGTGAGTTCGAGGGCGAGGCGGCGCAGACGCTGACCCGGCTGGACGCGATCGGCAACACGACCAAGGCGATCACCAAGGGCATCGCGATCGCCACCGCCGTGCTGGCGGCGACCGCGCTGTTCGGCTCGTTCCGCAATACGGTGGAGCACGCGCTGGGCAAGGCACAGGGCTCGTTCAGCCTGTCGGTGGACAAGCCCAACGTGCTGGTCGGCGTGATCGTCGGCGCCGCGGTCGTGTTCATGTTCTCCGGGCTGCTGATCATGGCGGTGGGCCGGGCCGCGCAGCGGGTCGTGTTCGAGGTCCGCGAGCAGTTCCGCACCAAGCCCGGAATCATGAACTTCACCGAGAAGCCGGACTACGGCCGCGTGGTCGA
>DASXME010000132.1:0-2186 GCA_036495825.1 Streptosporangiaceae bacterium | reverse complement strand
GTCGCCGCCGCCGCGACGATCAGGTGGTGCGCGGACGTCGAGCGGGCCCGGCTGCGCCCCATGGTCGACGGACCCGTCGCCGGCAGTTACCGCCAGGTCGCCGGCTCCGGCGTCATGGCCCAGCTGCGGACCAGGTGGCGGGACCCGGCGACCTGGCGGGACGTCGCGTACCTGGTCGGCATGTTCGTCCCGCTGCTCGCGCTCGACACCATCGTGCTCGCGGTCTGGTGGGCGTCCCTCGCCGCGATCACGCTGCCCATCTGGTACTGGGCGCCGTGGCAGACCATCCACGGCGTGCGGTACCACGGCTCCCAGCTCGGCTACTTCCCGAACGGCCCGCACGGTCCCGGCGGCTGGGGCCTTTACGTCGACACGCTGCCGAAGGCGCTGGCTGTAGCCGGCGTCTGCCTGGTCTTGTTCCTGATCTTCAACTACGTCCTGGTCTTGACCGCCCGCGCCCACGCGGCGGTCGCCCGCGGGCTGCTCGGCGCGGCGGAAGACCCGCTGCGCCAGGCGAAAGAAGTGCTCGGCCGTCCGGGCCCGCTGTCTTCGAACCTGCGCGCCTGACTGTCCCCGCCCGTGAGGGTCCAGCTCACGGGCGGGGCCAGGCCGCGGCCGACCAACACCAACACCGATCTGCGCCAACAGAGAGGAACTCCGATGCGCCAGCCGCAGAGTTCAGTATTCCCGATTTCAGCCCACGCTGCAGAGCACGACCCGCCGCCAGGCCGCCGACGCGACCGGCCCAACCTGACCGAACGGGTGGCCGGCTGGAGCGCCGCGCACCGCAAGACCGCCGTCTTCGGCTGGCTGCTCCTCGTCGCCGCCATCTTCATGGCCGGCCAGGCGCTCGGCTCAAGGAACCTGCCGGAATACAACTCCGGCCAGGCCGGCCAGGCCGAGCGGGTGCTAAACCAGTACGCGCCGGCGCAGCTCAACGCATCGACCGAGAACGTGCTGATCCAGCCCACGGCGTCCGGCGCCACCTTCGCCACCGATCCGGCCATGCGCCAGGCGGCGGCCCAGGTGGCCGCCTCGCTGGCCGCCGTGCCGCAGTACGCGGCACACATCCAGGCGCCGCGCGTGTCGAAGGACGGGCACAGCGCCCTGGTAACGTTCCAGGTCCCCGGCAACGTCACCAACATCGACCAGGCGGTGACCACCCTTCAGCACGCGGTCGCCGGAGTGCAGGCCGGGCACCCGGACCTGCGCGTCGCCGAGACCGGTGACGCGAGCATCCTGCAGGCGATCAGCAACTCGCTGAACTTCAGCAAAGCCGAGGTGACCTCGATCCCGATCACGCTGATCCTGATGCTCGCCGTGTTCGGCTCCCTGGTCGCGGCCGGCATCCCGGTGCTTCTCGCGCTCACCGCGCTGACCGCCGCCATCGGCGTCGTGACGGCGGCCAGCCACTGGCTGCCGATCAACGGCAACACGTTCGAGGTCGTGGTGGTCGTCGGGATGGCGGTCGGCGTCGACTACTCACTGTTCTACCTGCGCCGCGAGCGTGAGGAGCGGGCGAGGGGCCGGTCGTTCCCCGAGGCGCTCCGGATCGCCGGGCGGACGTCGGGACGCACGATCCTGGTGTCCGGCCTGACCGTGATGGCCACCATGTCCGGCCTGTTCTTCGTCGGCGGCGGCCCGTTCAGCGGCTTCGCGCTTGGCACGATCGCCGTGGTGGGCATGGCGGTCATCGGCTCGCTGACCGTGCTGCCCGCGCTGCTGGCCTGGCTCGGGCCGAAGGCGGACGCCGGGCGCATCCCGTTCCTCGGCCGCAGGCGGGCCGCCGCCCGGCCGTCCCGGCTGTGGGCGGGGCTGGCGCGCCGGGTGGTCGCCAGGCCGGTGATCTGGGGCGGCGTCGCCACGGTCGCGCTGCTCGCGCTGGCCGCGCCGGTGCTTGGCTTGCGGCTCGGCCAACCCGCCGTCGACGCGCCGAAGGACTCCGCCGTGGTCCAGACGATGGCCGCCATCCAGCGGGCGTTCCCGCAGGCCCCGGCGCCCGCGCAGGTCGTGGTGACCGGCGCAGACGTCACCGGCCCGAAGGCGCTCGCCGCGGTGGACGCGCTGCGGGCCGATGCCGCGGCTGGCGGCGCCATTCACGATCCGGTGACCACCACCGTCATCGGCGGCGGGCGCGCGCTCGTGGTCGACGTGCCGCTGGCGGGCAACGGGGCAGACACCGCGTC
>DASXME010000131.1:0-19758 GCA_036495825.1 Streptosporangiaceae bacterium | reverse complement strand
GGCGTGGTGGTCGAGAAGGTCAAGTCGCTTACCTCTGGTCACGGCCTTGACGCCGCGACCGGCGAGTACGTCGACATGTTCAAGGCGGGCATCATCGACCCCGCCAAGGTGACGCGCTCTGCGCTGCAGAACGCGGCATCCATCGCCGGTCTCTTCCTCACCACCGAGGCAGTGATCGCCGAGAAGCCTGAGAAGACTCCGGCTCCGGCCGGCGCTCCGGGCGGCGGTGACATGGACTTCTAGCCCCGTAACCCCGGCCGCCATGCCTGGCGGCCGGGGAGCAAGGCTAGCGAGTCCACCGGGTCTCAGGTCCCAGGGTTTATGTCACTGACCTGGCCACGGCCCACAGGCAGGGGCGGTTCCGCATCGCGCGGAGCCGCCCTTTTGCCTGCGCGAGGAGGGCGCGCTGCGGGATTATCGGCCCATGGACACCCCCGCTGACGGGCCACCCCCCGTCGGCCAGCCTGCCCCGGCGGGCGAGTCTGCCTCAGCGGGCCGGCCTGCCTCGGCGGGCCAGCCGGCCCCGGCGGGCGGGCCCGCGTCGTTTGCCCGGCCGGTCCCGCACCGGCCGATGACCGCTCGCTGGCGGCCCGGGGCGATGCCGGCCGGCCCGCCCCGGCCGGTAACCGCGCGCTGGCGGTCCCGCGCCGTGCCGGCCTCCCCGGCCTCACCGGCCGCCCCGCCCGAGCAGCGCGATGCCAGGGAACCGGTGCGGGGCGGCGGGTTCGGCGGGTTCTCCTGGAACTCCAGCCTGGGCCCCGAGGCCGGGCCGGGTCAGCCGCCCGGAGGCGGCAGCGGCCCCAGTGGCTCTAGCGGCCCCCGCGGCGGCATGCTCCCCTGGCCGGCGGCCGGGCCTGCCGGGCCCGGCGGGACGGCCCGCGCCGTGCGCCGCATGCTCGCGCTGGCGCGCGCTCATCCGCTGGAGGCCTGCGCCGTCCTGCTGCTCGTGGCGGGCGGCCTGGCCTACCCGTTCCCGCTGTGGTTCGCCGGCGCGCTCGCCGTCTCGCTCTCGCGGTTCTGGGACGCCAGGGACAAGTGGGTGTCGCTGGCGGTCCCGGCAGCGCTCGCGCTCATCGGCGGGTTCGTGATCGCCAGCCTGGGCTCGCAGCACGGCGGGCTGGCCGGCTATTTAGACGCCGCCCGGGCGGCCGGCTGGGATCTGCTGCGCGCCGGGGCGCTGCTCGGCGCGGCCTACCTCGCCCGGCGCGTCTCCCGCGGCCGCCGGGCCCGCCGGGAGCCGCCCTGGCGCCGGATTCCGCACGCCTGACGACGTGCCGGTATAACTCAACGGTGACGTCATGATTGCGCAGGGTGAGTGCGGGGTACAGGCAAGGTGAGATTCCCGGCCGGGCACGCGATCCAGTCCCAGCACCATCCGAACGTGTGCGGCCGAGGAGGACGTGGTCCCGGTGTGAACCGGGGCCACGTCGCTGTGCGCCACACCGGCGGCAGAGCCGGCGAAAACGCGGCTGCCGCTGCCGCCGTGAGACCGATAGCCTTGTTCCCATAGCTTCGGGCCACGTGCGGTACCGGAGCCGTCAGATCCTTTAAATCACGTGAGGTCTCGTTCGTGCCGACTGGCAAGGTCAAGTGGTATGACGCCGACAAGGGATTCGGCTTTCTCACTCGCGACGACGGAGGTGAGGTTTTCGTTCACTCCTCCGCGCTGCAATCTGGCATCCCTGGACTGCGGCCTGGCCAGCGGGTGGAGTTCGGCATTGCCGAGGGACGCAAGGGGGCGCAGGCGCTGCAGGTCAAGCTGCTTGATCCACCGCCGACGGTCACCCGGGCCAGCCGCAAGGATCCCGACGAGATGATCGTCCTAGTCGAGGATCTGATCAAGCTGCTCGACGGGGTGTCGACCGTGTACCGGCGGGGCAAGCACCCGGACGGCCGCGACGCGAAGAAGATCGCCACCGTGCTGCGCGCGGTGGCCGACGACCTGGAGTTCTAGCCGACGACCTCGCCCGACCTCGCCGACGACCTCAAGAAGCGCGCCGGGATCGCTACCCGGGCGACGGCGCCTGCCGTGAGTCCTGCGCGGCGGCGGCCAGTATCCTGTGCCGTCGCCGGGAGATCAGCAGGCCGAACGATACCGCCAGCCCGGCCGCGGCAATGGCCAGCCCAGTCGTGCCACTGTTCGTGTAGGACACGACCAGGCCGGCCAGGCCGCCCGCCACCCAGGACAGCTGGTGCAGGGTTTCCGAGGCGGCAAAGGCGGAGGAGCGAATCTCCTCGCCTATCTCGTGCTGCACGATCGAGTCGAGGGCCAGCTTGGCCAGGGCGGTCCCGCAGGCGGCCACGAACGCGACGATGAGCGCGGCGTACAGGCTGAAGAACCACGCGCACAGAGCCGTGCTGACCGTGGCCAGGACCAGCATGCCGAACATGATGACCTGCGGGGCCCTGGAGCGCAGCATCGAGCCGATACCCATGGCCACCAGGCCGCCTGCCGCCGCGGCGCCGACCATAGCGCCCAGCGCGACGTTCTTGGAGACGCCGTGGAAGTGGTCGCTGCGCAGCAGGAACGCGAGGAAGAAGATCATGTAGCCGGAGAGCGCGCGCAGCGTGGCGTTGCCCCGCATGGCCTCGCCGACCACCGGCCCGACGCTCTGCAGCGTCTTGAACCGCTTGCGCCCCGACGGCTGCGGCGGCGGCCGGTCACCGGGCCAGGACTGGCCGCGTTCGTCAGGCCCGTCGCGGTAGCCGGGCCGGTCGGGTTCGTCCGGCCAGTCCCGGTAGCCGGGCTGGTCCGGATCGGCAGGCCGGCGCTCGGCCAGCGGCTGGGTGGGCTCGGCATCGGCCGGAGCCCTGTCCACCTGGCTGGGCAGCCGCAGGGCGAGCGTCATCGCGGCGATATAGATCACCGTGCCGAAGCGCAGCACCCACGCCGGGCCCCATAGCGCGTCCACGCCCGCCGCCACCGGCGCGCCGATCGATGATGCGATGAGCGCGGCCAGGGCGGACCGGGCGTTCGCCTTCACCAGCGTGATCTCGCTCGGCAGCAGCCGCGGGGCGATCGAGGCGCGGGCCACGCCGTAAGCCTTCTGCAGCACGAGAATCCCGAACGCCGCAGGCAGCAGCGTGACCGAGTTCTTGACCGCCGCCGACATCCCCCAGCAGAGCAGGCCGCGGGCAAGCAGCGTGCCCGCCAGGATGTAGCGGCGCCCCTCCTGCACCCGGTCGAGCATCGGCCCGATGAACGGCGCGAGCACCGCGAACGGCGCCATCGTGATCACCAGGAACAGGGCGACCCGGCCGCGGGCCTCAGCCACCGACGTGCTGAAGAAGATCGTCCCGGCGAGCGATACGGCGACGAACGCGTCGCCTATGCTGCCCGCCGCGGTGAGCTCGATGAGATTGCCCAGGCCGGTGCGTCCGGCACCGGAAGCATTGGTGAGCCGGTGGATGAACTTCGCGGTACCGCGGGTGGCCGACCGGCCGGCTCGCGCCGCGGCTCCGGTGGCCGAGGCAGCGGTGCGAGCCGCCTCCCGCGCGCCGGAGTTTCCCATGCCCCCAGTATTCAGGGTCGGCGGCCCGGCCACGACCCCCGGCAGGCGCTTAGCCCAGCCGTAGGCGATGTTCCGTGCACTCCGGGGATGAGGAACAATAGCTAAACGTGAGCCCAGCAGCCCGAACCCGCAGCAGGGAACCCGACGAGATGTGCGCGCAGGCCACGGATCTGGCCCGCGCGGCGGTGGCAGATCAGGCCGGAGCGGACCAGGTCGGCCCGCACCTCGGCCTCCAGGCCGACGGCGACCGGGTCGTCACCCACCTGTTCGAGAGCCTGCAGCCCGGCTACCGCGGCTGGCGGTGGGCGGTCACGGTGACCAGGGCCTCGCGGGCCAAGCTGGTGACGGTCAGCGAACTCGTGCTGCTGCCGGGCCCCGATGCGCTGCTGGCGCCCGAGTGGGTGCCCTGGCGGGACCGGCTGCGGCCCGGTGACCTCGGCGTCGGCGATCTGCTGCCGGCCTCGGCCGACGACGAGCGCCTGGTGCCGATGGTGACCGGCGAGGGAGACGACGGGCTGCAGCTGTCGGGCGGCGACGAGGATTCGGGCGAGACCGTGGCGCCGCACCAGGTCCGGGTGCTCTCGGCCATCGGCCGGGACGAGACGGCCGAGCGCTGGTATTCGGGTGATCATGGTCCGCATACCCCGCTCACCCGGGCCGCTCCGGCGCACTGCGTCAGCTGCGGATTCCTGATCCGGCTGGCCGGGCCGCTCGGCAGCGTCTTCGGAGTGTGCGGTAACGCGTACGCGCCCGAGGACGGTCGGGTGGTATCGGTCGACCACGGCTGCGGCGCGCACTCCGAGGGAGCGCAGACCGGCGGGGGCGAGCCCGCGATGCCGCCGATCATCGACGAGCTCGGGTACGACCTGGTCGACATGCCAGGCGTCTCGGTCGATGAGACGGTCTTCGAGTCGCTCGATCACGGCTGACGCCCGTTAGCTGGCCCCGGCCTCGTCGCGGTCCTGCTGCCGGGCCGAACGCCGCAGCGCCGCCCGTTGCCTGGCGCGCTTGAGATGCGGCAGGTAGGCCAGCGCGAACAGTCCCAGACCGAGCCCGGCCGCCGCGGTCCAGATCCACCAGCGGTCGGCCTGCCTGATGTGGGAGCGCACGAGGAGCAGGACCACCAGCGCCACGGCCCAGGCCACGGTGAAGGCCGCGGCGACCAGCTGGTCGTTGGCCTCAAGCGGCGACGGTGATTCGCCTGCCGGGGCAGGCTGCGGGTCGGGATCGGGCGAGCGGCTCACGACCCCAGGCTAGTGGTCAATCCCGCACGTGAACGGCATCGAGCCGGGGTCATCGGCGGGGGCGTGTTTAACCCCGAAGTCGTGGTGTACTTAGTGCATGCGCCGTAGGCGCTCACCCGTTCGCCCTGCTAATGGTTTGCGGAATACTCCGGTCCCGTTTATCGTTAGCAAAAGTAATGACTCAGGCTAACCAACATGACAGCGATTCAGACCAGGTCAGGCTCGGGCCTGGCCACGTCTCTGCGGATTTCGGTGAGCCGCCTGGCCCGGCGGCTGCGGGTGGAGCGACAGGCCGAAGGGCTCACCTCGCTCTCCGACACTCAGCTCGCCGCGCTCGCCGCGCTGGAAACGCATGCCGCGATGACGCCGGGCGAACTGGCCGAGCACGAGAAGGTGCAGCCGCCCTCCATGACGCGGGTTATCGCCGTGCTGGAGGAGCGCCAACTGGTGATGCGGGCGCCGCATCCGACCGACGGCCGCCAGGTAGTGCTCACGGTGACCGAGGAGGGCCGGGCGCTGGTGACTCAGGCGCGGCGGCGCAGGGACGCGTGGCTGGCCAAGCGGCTGAAGGAGCTCACGCCCGAGGAGCGGACCATCCTGCGGGCGGCGGCCCCGATCCTGGAGAAGCTCAGCCAGGCGTAACCCGGGCCGCGCGCGGCCGGACCTTCACCTCGCTGCGCAACCGCAACTACCGGCTGTTCGCCACCGGCCAGGTCATCTCCAACACCGGCTCGTGGATGCAGCGGGTGGCCCAGGACTGGCTGGTGCTCGACCTGACCCACGGCAGCGGCACCGCGCTCGGCATCACGACCGGCCTGCAGTTCCTCCCGCTGCTGCTGTTCAGCATGTGGGGCGGGGCGGTCGCCGACCGGTATCCCAAGCGGCTCATCCTCATGATCACGCAGGCCACCGCGGGCCTGCTCGCCCTCATTCTCGGCGTGCTCGCGATGACCGGTGAGGTGCGCATCTGGCACGTCTATGCGCTCGCCTTCGCGCTGGGGCTGGTCACCGTCGTGGACAACCCGACCCGGCAGACATTCGCCGTGGAGATGGTCGGCCCGGCCGACATGTCGAACGCGATCGCCCTGAACAGCGCCGTCTTCAACCTGGGCCGGATCGCCGGGCCGGCCGTCGCGGGCCTGGTGATCAGCGCCGTCGGGACCCCGGCCGCTTTCCTGGTGAACGCCGCCTCCTATGCGGCCGTGATCATCGGGCTCAAGCTGATGCGCCCGGCCGAGCTGCACCCGGCCGTGCGGAAGCCCAGGACGAAGGGCCAGTTCCGCGAGGCGCTGGCCTACGTCAGGGCCACGCCCCAGCTGTGGACGCTGATGGTGCTGGTGTTCTTCGTGGCCACGTTCGGAATGAACTTCCAGGTGACCAACGCGCTGATGTCCCGCCTCGTGTATCACACCGGCGCCGGCGCGTTCGGGCTGGGATCCACGGTGTTCGCGGCCGGGGCACTGGTCGGCGCGCTGCTCGCGGCCCGGCGCAAGCGCCCCGGCACCCGGCTGCTGCTGGTCACCGCGTTCGGGTTCGGCGCGCTCGAGGTGCTGAGCGGGATGATGCCGTCGTTCTGGTCGTTCCTGGCCGTGCTGTTCCCGGTCGGGCTGGTGCTGCTCACCTTCAGCACCGCGGCCAACTCGGCCACCCAGCTCGCCACCACGGCCGAGATGCGCGGCCGGGTGATGGGCCTCTACCTGCTCGTGTTCCTCGGCGGCGCACCGTTCGGGTCGCCGCTGGTCGGCTGGGTGGGCCAGCAGTTCGGGCCCAGGATCAGCCTGATCGCGGGCGGGGCGATCTCCGCGGCCGCCGCGGCGGGCGTGGCGCTGATGCTCGCGCACAGCCGCGGCGTCAGGGCGCGGGATTACCTGCGACTGTCCGAGCTGCGCAAGGCCGTGGCGTAAGGCTGTGCCGCAGGGCGATGCCGTGGGGCCGCAGCCAGGGTGCCGTGCCGGCCGGGCCGGCCCCGGGAGCGGTTCGGCCAGGGGCCAAGGTCAGCGGCTTGGCGCGGTCTGGTACGCATAACCTGGTGAGACTCTTCGTCGCCATCACGCCGTCTGCGGCCGCGCTGGACGAACTCGACGCGGCCGTAGCTCCGCATCGCCCGGCCTGGCCGGAGCTGCGCTGGACCAGCCCGGAGGCCTGGCACATCACGCTGGCCTTCCTCGGCGAGGTGGATGAGGTCACTGACCAGCTGACCACGCGACTGGAACGCGCGGCGGGGCGGCACCACAGCCTGGAGCTGTCGCCGGCGGGCGCGGGCGCCTTTCCGGCCGGCGCGCGGGCACGGGTGCTGTGGACCGGCATCGCGGGGGACCAGGAAGCGCTCGGCGGCCTCGCCGCCTCGGTGGCGGCCGGCGCGCGACGGGCGGGCGCGCCGCCGCCGGACGAGGGCCGCAAGTTCCGGCCGCACATCACGCTGGCCCGCTGCCGGGCTCCCGCCGACGTCCGCCTGCTAGTCGCCGCGCTGACCGACTACGCGGGCCCGTCCTGGCCCGCGGACCGGATTCACCTCATCCGCAGTCACCTGGGCACCAGCCCTCGTTACGACACCGTAGCCAGCTGGCCCCTGCGACCGGCGTAGGCTGCGTGAGGTGAATCGTGCGCCCCGCTGGCTGCTTCCCGCCGTGCTCGCGATCCTCATCCTGGCCGTCGTCATCGGCGCCATCGTCCGCTGAGGTCAAATAGCGATTGCGGGCTAGAGCTTGCCTACTACGTAGTCGATGCAGGCGGTGAGGGCTTCGACGTCGGTCGGGTCCACGGCCGGGAACATGCCGATCCGCAGCTGGTTGCGGCCGAGCTTGCGGTACGGCTCGGTGTCCACGATCCCGTTGGCGCGCAGCGTCGCCGCCAGGGCGGCCGCGTCGACCGAGTCGGCGAAGTCGATCGTGCCGACCACTTGCGAACGCTGGCCTGGGTCGGCGACGAACGGCGAGGCGTACGGCGCCTTCTCCGCCCAGGTGTAGAGCCGGGACGACGAATCCGCGGTGCGCGCGATGGTCCAGCTCAGCCCGCCGTTGCCCAGCATCCAGTCCAGCTGCTCGGCCAGCAGCACCAGGGTCGCCAGCGCCGGGGTGTTGTACGTCTGGTCCTTGCGCGCGTTGTCGATCGCGGTCGGCAGCGAGAAGAACGCCGGCACGTAACGATCGCTGGCCGCGATCCGCTCGGCCCGGTCCAGCGCCGCCGGGGACATCAGCGCGATCCACAGTCCGCCCTCGGCGGCGAAGCACTTCTGCGGGGCCAGGTAGTACACGTCGAACTCGCTGGCCGTCACGGGCAGGCCGCCGGCCCCGCTGGTCGCGTCCACCAGCATGAGCGCGCCGGTGTCGGCGCCCTCCACCCGGGCGATCGGCATGGCGACGCCGGTCGAGGTCTCGTTGTGAGTGAGCGCGTACGCGTCCACCCCGGGCTCGGCCCGCGGCCATGGGTGCGTGCCCGCCGCGGACTCGATCAGCGTCGGCTGGGCCAGCCAGGGCGCGGCGGCGGTCACCTTCGCGAACTTCGCGGAGAACTCGCCGAACGTGAGATGCTGCGCCTTCTCGGTCACCAGCCCGAAGGCGGCGATGTCCCAGAACGCGGTCGTACCGCCGTTGCCGAGCACTACCTCGTAGCCGTCGGGCAGGGCGAACAGGTCGGTCATCCCCGAACGGATCCGGTGGACGACGTCGCGCACGGGCGGCTGCCGGTGCGAGGTGCCGAGGAACTCGGCTCCCCAGGCGGCGAGCGCGGCGAGCTGCCGGTGCGAGACCTTGGACGGGCCGCAGCCAAACCGGCCGTCCGCGGGCTTGAGGTGGCGGGGGATAACGATGCTGGTCACCGGCCCAAGCTTACGCAGGGCGCGCGCGGGTCAGACGATGCGGTCCAGCACCTCGCTCGCGCCGGGCACCTCGGACACCGGGCGCGACGGCGGCCCGACGTAGCGCGCGCTCGGCCGGACCAGCCGCCCGGTGCGCTTCTGCTCCAGGATGTGCGCGGCCCAGCCCGCCGTCCTGGCGCAGGTGAACATCGAGGTGAACATGTGCGGCGGCACCTGCGCGAAGTCGAGCACGATCGCCGCCCAGAACTCCACGTTCGTGGCCAGCACCCGGTCCGGCCTGCGGGCGTGCAGCTCGGCCAGCGCGGCGCGCTCCAGCGCCTCCGCCACCTCGAACCGCGGCGCGCCGAGCTCCCTGGCCGCCCGGCGCAGCACCCGGGCGCGCGGGTCCTCGGCCCGGTACACCCGGTGGCCGAAGCCCATCAGGCGCTCGCCGCGGTCCAGCGCCGCCTTGACGTAGGCGTCGGCGTCCCCGCCCTTCTCCACCTCTTCGATCATGTGCAGCACGCGGGCGGGGGCGCCGCCGTGCAGCGGGCCCGACATCGCGCCGACCGCGCCGGACAGGGCGGCGGCGACATCGGCGCCGGTGGACGCGATGACCCTGGCGGTGAACGTCGAGGCGTTCAGGCCGTGCTCGGCCGCCGAGGTCCAGTACGCGTCGACCGCCTTGACGTGCCGGGGGTCGGGCTCGCCGCGCCAGCGGATCATGAACCGCTCGGTGATCGTCTTCGCCTCGTTCACCCGGTTCTGCGGGACCATCGGCAGGCCGAGCCCGCGGGCCGACTGGGCCACGAACGACAGCGCCATCACCGAGGCGCGGGCCAGGTCGTCGCGGGCCTCCTCGTCGGTGATGTCGAGCAGCTGGCGCATCCCGTACGCCGGGGCGAGCATGGCCAGCGCGCTCTGCACGTCCACCCGGATGTCGCCGGAGTGCACCGGGATCGGGTACGGCTCGGCCGGCGGCAGCCCGGGGGCGAACGCGTTGTCTACCAGCAGCCCCCAGACGTGGCCGTAGGAGACGTGCCCGGCCAGCTCCTCGATGTCCACTCCGCGATAACGGAGCGCGCCGCCTTCTCTGTCCGGCTCGGCGATCTCGGTCTCGAACGCGACCACGCCCTCGAGCCCGGGCTTGAAATCGGACATGTACCTTCCCTCCGTCTCCTAGCCGGCCTGCGCGGATAGCCATCCGGCCGGCGGCCGTGGCCGGACATGCGCTGCCCAGCCGACCTATTCAATCGCGCCCGGGCTACCTGCGGGTAGCCAGGGCGGCACAGCGCGGCGGCGGGGGTCGCTATGTGATGATCAGTCCCGTGGATGCCGCGGATCACATCTCCCTCCGGCCCGGCTCGTCAGGCCAGCGCCAGCCAGGCCAGCAGGCGACCGGGCTGGACGAGAGCATGCTGGACGCCGACCCGGTCCGCCAGCTGTCCCGCTGGCTGGCTGACGCCCGCGCCGCCGGGCTGCCGCAGCCGGAGGCGATGGTGCTGGCCACGGTGTCCGCGGCGGGCCAGCCGCGGGCGCGCACCGTGCTGCTGAAGTCGCACGACGCCGACGGCCTGGTGTTCTACACCAACCGGACCTCGCAGAAGGCCCGGCACCTGGCCGGGCAGCCCCGGGCCTGCCTGCTGTTCCCCTGGCACGCGATGCACCGGCAGGTGATCGTCGAGGGCGTGGTCAGCGCGATGACCACCGAGCAGAGCGAGCCGTACTTCCGGTCCCGCCCGCGCGGCTCACAGCTCGGTGCGTGGACGAGCAGGCAGTCGTCGGTGATCGAGTCCAGGTCCGTGCTGGACGAGCGCTACGCCGAGCTGGAGCGGCGCTGGCCGCCAGATACCGCGGTGCCCATGCCGGATTTCTGGGGCGGTTACGTGCTGGCGCCCGAATCGTTCGAATTCTGGCAAGGCCGGCCGAACCGCCTGCATGACCGGCTGCGGTACAGCCGCGACGGCGGTGGCTGGGTCATTGCGCGGCTTGCTCCCTGACGTATCGGCGATCGCTTACCGTCCCAGGTCATCGCGCATCGGCATAGCATCGACGTGGGAGGAGGAGCGTTGACGGCGCACGGGCTCATTGACACCACGGAAATGTACCTTCGCACTGTCTTCGAACTCGAAGAGGAAGGCATCGTGCCGCTCCGGGCACGCATTGCCGAGCGGCTCTCGCAGAGCGGCCCTACGGTGAGTCAGACGGTGGCCAGGATGGAGCGTGACGGGCTGCTGCGGGTCGAAGGCGACCGCCAGCTGTCGCTGACCGACGCCGGCCGCGGGCTCGCCACCAGGGTGATGCGCAAGCACCGGCTGGCCGAGTGCCTTCTCGTCGGGGTCATCGGGCTCCCCTGGGAAGAAGTTCACATTGAGGCGTGCCGGTGGGAGCACGTCATATCCGAGGACGTAGAGCGCCGCCTGGTGGCGCTGCTCGATTATCCGGTGTACTGCCCGCACGGCAATGTCATCCCCGGACTTGACGAGCTCGGGCTGCCCACTGAGGCGCGAAACCGGACGCACCCCGCCGATGATGAGCCGGTTGAAGCGATGACGGAGGCCGTGACGTCCCGCGACGAGCGATTTGTGGTGCGACGGATAAGTGAGCAAGTCCAAGGCGATGCCGCTTTGATGCTTAGACTCAAGCACATCGGGATACAACCCGGACGCGAGGTAACTCTCGCGGCAAGTAACGATGGTGTGCGGGTGACGTGTGAGGACAACTCCGAAGGCCCTGCGGCCGAGCTTCCTCACGATGTCGCGGTGCACGTCTTCGTCACCCGGCGGTGACCACAGCCCGAGGGTGTCCGCCGACCCCCCCGCCTCTGGTGAGGTGACTCGGCAGTGACCGAATGGACCGACACCGCATATCCGGCGTACCTGCCCGCGGAAACCGTCCTCGATCAGGTCGAGACCGCGATGGTCGTGACCGACCGGCTGAGCAACCTGCAGTACGCGAACGCGTTCGCCCGGCGGCTCTTCGGCATTTCCACGGACCCCAGGGAACTGGTCGGCCGCCCGATCCTCTCGCTCGGCTTTGAGGTCGAGGACGTCGGCAAGGCCGCGGAGATGGCCCGCCAGGTGCTGCGCGGACGGGCCTGGGAGGGCACCTTCGCCTGCACCAGGCCGGACGGCGCCCACATCGTCGTCCAGGCGAACGCGGTGCCGCTGCGGCACCCGTCCGGTGCGATCGACGGCATCGTGATCTCGTCCCGGCAGGCCACCAGCCGCGGCAGCCAGCGCGAGAACGAGCGGATCGGCCTGCTGGAGCGGATCGGCGAGCGGCTGTCCGGATCGCTGGAGCTCGGCGTCACCCTGCGGCACGTGGCCGACACCCTCGTGCCGCAGTTCGCCGACCACTGCCTGATCGACCTGTACCAGGGGGACAAGCTGGTGCGCTGCGCCGCCGCGCACGCGCGCGGCTGGACGCCGCCGCCCGGCACCTGGTCCGCGGTCGGCGAACAGGTCCGCTACCCGGAGGGGCACTTCTGCCAGCAGGCGATGTTCCGGCAGGACGCCATCGTGGTGGTGGACATGGCCGACGAGCGGTTCCCGGCGCCGAGCCTGGGCAGCCAGCAGGCCTGTGATGAAGTCGGCCTGCACTCCATCGTGGCCGCCCCCCTGCTGGCCCGTGGCGAGCTGCTCGGCGTGATGTCCCTGGCCCTGTCCCGGCTGACCGACCGCGACGGGAAGCAGTACGACGCCAACGACCGCGACTTCCTCGGCGCGATCGCGAGCCGGGTGGCCATCGCCATCGATAACGCGATGCTGTTCGAGGAGGAACGGCGCACCGCGCTGGCGTTCCAGAAAAGCCTGCTGCCGCAGGATCTGCCCGACGTGGACGGGATCGACGTTGCCTGGCGGTACGTGCCCGCCAAGCCGCTGGTCACGCACGGCCAGGGGATCCAGACCCAGGTCGGCGGGGACTGGTACGACATCATCCCGCTGTCCGCGGGCCGGGTCGGCATCGTCATCGGCGACGTGGAGGGCCGCGGCGCGCGCGCCGCGGCGATCATGGGCCAGCTGCGTGCCGCGCTGCGCGCGTTCGCGCAGGACGACAAGGCCCCCGCGGAGATCCTGCGCAAGCTGGACGACTGGTGCCGGACGCTCGGCTCGGGACGGGATTCCGACGGCCCGGATGCGCCGATCGTGAGCTGCACCTACCTGGTCTACGACCCGTGGTCGCGCGAGCTGATCTACGCGAACGCAGGCCACGACGCCCCGCTGCTGGTCGTGGACGGCAAGGTCGACGAGATGACGATCGCGCACAAGGGCGTGCTGCTCGGCGTGCGCGGCCGGGGAATCGCCGGGCTGCCCACGTTCCGCGAGGAGATCATGATGCTCCCGCCGGGGGCCACGCTGGTGTTCTACACCGACGGGCTGACCGACCGGCGCACCCGTGCCGACGGGCTCGGGCACTACACCGAGGCCGAGGCGCTGGACATGCTCCGTGAGTCGGTCGGTGCGGTGTCCCGCCGGGACGTCGAGACGATCGCCAAGGCCGCCGAGGAGGCGGTCCCCGGGGACATCGACGACGACATGGCGATCGTCGTGGTCCAGTCCTCGCCGGTGGATCTGGCCGCCTGGGAGGCGTCGTTCCCGGCCGAGCCCATCCGGGTGTCACAGGCGCGGCGGGCCGCGCAGGACATCCTCATCAGCTGGGGGATGGACGCCGAGCAGGCCAAGCTGGCCTGCCTGCTGGTCTCCGAGGTGGTCACCAACGCCGTGCTGCACGCGGCGGTCTCGCCGAGCCCGCGCCGCGAGTTCGCGTTCGAGCCCGTCGGAGCGGCCGGGACGGCCGGAACGGTAGGGGCGCCGGCCGCCGCGCTGCTGGCCGATTCCTGGGAAGACCGGCTGGATGACATCCTGCGGCCGGCCGCCAAGGAGTTCACCCTGCGGCTGCGCCGCGGCAAGTCGGCGATCTGGGTCGAGGTGTTCGATCCCGACCTGCGGCTGCCGCGGCTGCGCAGCGCGGGCGAGACCGATGAGGGCGGCCGCGGGCTGTACCTGGTCGACCAGCTCGCCACCCGGTGGGGGTCACGGCCGACGCGGGACGGCAAGGCGGTCTGGTTCGAGATTCCGGTAGACCGGGCAGCCCGGCGGGAGTAACGCCGACGGCACGTTCAGGGCCAGGTCAGGCCCGGTCAGACGTGGCCGTTGGCCCAGAGCACCAGGATCAGGATGAAGATGACCACGAACGTGATCCCGTAGGTCCGATTGGTCACGCCCAGCCCGAACCGGCGGCGCGCCTTGGTCCAGCCGAAGGTAACCAGGGCGGACAAGAACGCCAGCAAGATCAGCCCGGTGGCCACTCGCACCTCCTGCACTCTGTGTCGTCTGCAGAGACTTATTCAAAACTTCAATGGATGATCAGCGCAGTCAGTGCTGGCCTGAGGCTGCGCTGACCGGTCGACCGGGTTTTGAATAAGCCTCTTACATCAACAGTACGCTGGGCGGCCGGGGCCCGGGAAGGGCCAGCCCCCGGCTGACGTTATACCCTGTCAGTGAAACCGAATGATGCTCGGTTTACGGCCGGAGCGCGACCGGTGACCGGCCGCCCGGATGATCAGCGGGAGGACGTTGTGGCTGAGGCATACATCGTCGGGGCGGTCCGTACCCCCGTCGGGAAGAAGAACGGCGGTCTATCCGGCGTCAATCCGGTGGACATGGCCGCGCACGTGCTGGCCGAGCTGATGAGCCGGACCGGGGTCGACCCCGGCGCGGTGGACGACGTCGTGATGGGCTGCGTCTCGCAGGTCGGCCCGCAGACGCTGGACATCGCGCGCCAGTCCTGGCTGTCGGCTGGCCTGCCCGAGCAGGTGCCCGGCGTGACCATCGACCGGCAGTGCGGGTCGTCCCAGCAGGCCATTCACTTCGCCGCGCAGGGCGTGCTGTCCGGCACCCAGGACCTGGTGGTCGCGGCCGGCGTGGAGAGCATGAGCATGGTCCCGATGGGATCGTCGGTCGCGCTGCCGATGGGGATGGCGCTGCCGTTCGCCGAAGGCTGGAAGAAGCGCTACGGCGACCAGGAGGTCTCGCAGTTCCGCGGGGCGCAGATGATGTGCGAGAAGTGGGGCATCACGCGCGACCAGCTTGAGGACTTCGCCCTGGAGAGCCACGCCCGGGCGGTCCGTGCCATCGACGAGGGCAGGTTCGCCAGCCAGATCACCGAGCTGGCCGGGCTAGCCACCGACGAGGGCCCGCGTAGGGACACGTCCAGGGAGAAGATGGCCGGGCTGGCGCCGCTCCGCGAGGGCTGGGAGATCACCGCGGCCGCGGCATCGCAGATCTCCGACGGCTCGGCGGCTCTGCTCATCGCCTCGGAAGAGGCCATACAGCGGCACGGCCTGACGCCGCGGGCAAGGATTCACGCGCTCGCGGTGACCGGGGCTGACCCGGTGATCATGCTTACCGGCCCGATCCCGGCGACCGGCCAGGCGCTGGCCAGGGGCAAGCTGGGCATCGAGGACATCGACGTGTTCGAGGTCAACGAGGCCTTCGCTCCGGTGCTGCTGGCCTGGTCCACCGAGACCGGCGCCTCGCTGGAGAAGACCAACCCGAACGGCGGCGCGATCGCGCTCGGGCACCCGCTGGGCGCCACCGGGGCGATCCTGATGACCAAGCTGGTGCACGAGCTTGAGCGCACCGGCGGCCGGTACGGCCTGCAGACCATGTGCGAGGGCGGCGGCCAGGCCAACGCGACGATCATCGAGCGGGTCGGCTGACCCGCCTGACCCACGACCGACGAACGGCCCGCCGCACCATAGGGCGGGTCGTTCGCGTTGCACCGGGAAGACGTTAGATTCGCTCGCTCGGGAAGGAAATATACAAACGGAGTTTGAGGTTACCTTCATCAGAGGATGTACAGAATCTGGGTTCACACCATAGGGACCCAGCACCACATGGAGGTGAGCCTCAGTGCTCTTGACATCATTTGACCCGTTCCGGACCAGCTGGCCCGCCCGCGCCGCGCTGCCGATGGACGGCACCCGGCGTGAGAACGACGTCGTGCTCCGGTTCGACCTGCCCGGCGTAGGCCAGGACAACATCGAGGTCAACGTGGACCGCGGCGTGCTGTCGGTCAGCGCCAAGCGGGACGAGGAGCGGTCCGACGCCGACCGTCCGTTCGTCCGCGAGCGGGTGACCGGAACGCTGCGCCGCCGCGTCTACCTGGGCGACGCCTACGACGCCGACCAGGTCGAGGCCGCTTACGAGAACGGCGTGCTGACCGTGCGCGTGCCGCTGGCCGAGAAGGCCAAGGCCCGTAAGGTGGAGGTCGGCAACGACACCAAGAAGATGATCACCGCCTGACGAGAGTAAATCTCGCAGTAACATCCCGGGTCCGGGCGGTGCGCTAGTCGTACCGCCCGGACCCGGTTCGCTTATCGGGAGCCTGCCGTGCCTTCGCTGCCGCTTGACGACGAGAACCTGCCGCTGTTCACGGTGGGACAGGTCGCCGCCACGCTTGAGGTGCAGCACGCCTTCCTGCGGCGGCTGGACGAGCACGGCGTCGTGCAGCCGACCAGGTCGGCCGGCGGCCAGCGGCGCTACACCCGGCGCGAGGTCACCGTCGTCCAGTACGTGGTGCGGCTGGTCGACGACGGCATGACGCTGGCCGCCGTCCGCCGGGTGCTCCAGCTTGAGGAGCGCATTCGCCAGCTGGAGGCGGAGCGGGACGCGCTCCGCGCCGCGGTCGAGGAACGTGATGAGCTGATCGCCCGGGTGCGTGCGTTCGGAAAAATCAAAGAACCCGACGACCAGGGGCAGCCCGGCACGGCCCGACCCTGGCCGCCCCGGACGACTCAGCCGGGGCAGCCAGGCCCGCGCTAGCCGACGTGGCGGTGCACGTTCTCCGTCTTCGACGGTCCCGGATCGGCCGAGGCGATCCACGGGCCCGGCGTCGACGGGTCGACGATCCCTTCCTCCAGCCAGGTGTAGCGGCCGTCGAGTACCTGGTGGGCCAGCTTGACGTCAGCTGCGTCGGTGTTGTGCCAGAGCCGGTGCAGCAGCTCATCGGCGCGCTGCCTCGCCTGCCGGCAGAACGCGTCGGCGAGCTCGACCGCGTTCTCCCGCGCTGAGGCCGGCCCCTCGGCCGCGTCCATCTGCGCCCGCACGCAGGTCGCGCTGATCGCGAACAGTTCGGCGCCGATGTCCACGATCCGGCCGAGGAAGCCCTGCTTGCGCTCCAGCTTGCCCTGCCAGCGGGCCATCGCGTAGAACGTCTCGCGGGCCAGCTTGCGGCTGGTCCGCTCCACGTACCGCAGGTGCGTCGCCAGCTCGCCGAACTCCTTGTACGACCCCGGCACCGAGCCCTGGCCGGTGACCAGGGTGGGCAGCCACTTGGCGTAGAAGCTGCCGGCCTTGGCCGCCGCGCGCGCCTTGACCGCCAGCGCGCCCGGCTCGATCAGCTCGCCGGCCGCCGACAGGTGCGCATCCACCGCCTCCCTGGCGATGAACAGCCGCATGATCTCGCTGGAGCCCTCGAAGATCCGGTTGATCCGCATGTCCCGCAGCGCCTGCTCGGCCGGCACCCCGCGCTCACCCCGCGCGGCCAGCGACGCGGCCGTCTCGTAACCGCGCCCGCCGCGGATCTGCACCAGTTCGTCGACGACCTTCCAGCCCATCTCCGAGCAGTACAGCTTGGCGATCGCCGCCTCGAGCCTGATGTCGTTGCGGTTGTCATCGGACAGCGCGCTGGACAGGTCGACCATCGCCTCCAGCGCGTACGAGGTCGCCGCGATGAACGCGATCTTCTCCGCCACCGCCTCGTGCTCGCCCACCGGGCGGCCCCACTGGACCCGCTCCCTGGACCATTCCCTGGCGATCTTGAGCGACCACTTCGCGGCCGCCGCGCAACTGGCGGGCAGCGAGAGCCGGCCGGTGTTCAGGGTGGTCAGGGCGATCTTCAGGCCCTGCCCCTCCTTGCCGATCAAGTTCTCGGCCGGCACCTTGACCTGGTGGAACCTGGTCACGCCGTTCTCGATGCCGCGCAGCCCCAAGAACGCGTTGCGGTTCTCGACGGTGACCCCTTCGCCGCTGCCCTCCACGACGAACGCGCTGATCCCGCCGCGGTGACCGTCGCTCTTGGGCACCCGGGCCATGACGACCAGCAGGCCCGCGATGACCCCGTTGGTGGTCCACAGCTTGACGCCGTCCAGGATGTACTCCCGACCGTCTTCGGAGGGGGTCGCCGTGGTGCGCAGCCGGGCCGGGTCCGAGCCGACGTCCGGCTCGGTCAGCAGGAACGCGCTGACCTCGCCGCGCGCGCACCGGGGGAGAAACTCCTGCTTTTGCTGATCGGTCCCGAATAGCTTCACCGGCTGCGGCACGCCGATCGACTGGTGCGCAGACAGCAGCGCGCCCACCACCGGCGACGCCGATCCGGCGATCATCAGGGCTCGGTTGTAGTACAGCTGTGAGAGGCCGAGACCGCCGTATTCGGGAGGAATTTTCATTCCGAACGCGCCGAGCGAGGCGAGACCCTTGACGGTCTCGTCAGGGATTTTGGCGTCGCGCTCAATGACCGCGCCGTCAATCTGGGTCTCGGCGAACTCGAGCATCCGCGCGCAGAATTCCTCGCCGCGCTGGCGGGCTTCGTCGGTCGGCTGCGGGTGCGGGTGAATGAGATCGAGCTGCAGGTCACCCAGGAACAGCTGCTTGCCGAAGCTCGGCTGGCGCCACGTCTGCTCCCTGGCCTCTTCGGCGACCTTGCGTGCCTGGCGCTCATCGACGTGCGTCATCGTGGCCTCCTCTGCCTCCACGGCTCTGCCTCCACGGCGGCATGCAGTTCTACCCCAAGTTACTTCCCAGTCGTACCCGACGGTAACAGCAAGCCAGGCCGGGGTCACCGGCCCGGCTTGCCTTTTTCGGCGTCAGTTGCCGGCGTCCGTTGTCGGCGTCAGGCTGCTGCGTCCGGTTCAGCCCTGGTAGGCCACTGTGACGATGTGCGAGTTGGCGAAGCCCGTGATGAACACGGTCGCCCCGTCCGGGCTCACCACCAGCGACCGCGCCCCGACCAGCGCCGTGCCCTTGGTCCCCCGGTGGCTGGTCACCCAGAGCATGGTGCCGTCACCGGCCTGATAGGCCACCGTCGCGAAGTTGGAGGACGTCACCTGCGTCTCGCCGGTGACGTAGACGGTCGATCCGTCCGGGCTCACCGCGATGGCATCCGCCTCGTCCATCCCGGGAGCGGCGCTGTACACGGCCCGCCAGCGGACGCTGCCGTCCTTGGCCAGGTAAGCCTGGGTCAGGTAGGCGAAGCCGCCGGCGCTCGTGCGGATGAGCCCGGTGACGTACACCTTGGAGCCGTCCGGGCTCGCCGCGATGGCGGCGGTCCCGTTCTCGTGCGGGAACTGGCCGGGGATCCGGGCCAGCCAGAGCTGGGCTCCGGTGGACGCCGCGTAGGCCACCGTCACCGAGTCGAAGTACAGGGGCTGGTGATTCTGGTTCGCGGTCCCGGTGACGAACACCTTGGTCCCGTCCGGACTCGTGGTGATGGCGGTGGGACTGCTGCCGGCCGCGGCCCGGTAGTAGCTGACCCACGCCTCAGAACCGGTCTGGGTGAAGTAGGCGACCGTGGCGTACTCGGCCCGGCTGCGCGGGCCGACGGTGGTGCCGGTGACGAATACCTTGGTCCCGTTCGGGCTGACCGCGAGCGTCGTAAAGTCGCTACGCTTCCGCGGGCCCAGGAAGTTCTTCACCCACAGGCGCGTCCCCGTCGAGGTGTAGGCCACCGTGGCGTAGGAGCTGTGCCCGTCCGCCGCCTCCATCCAGCCGGTGACGTAGACCCTGGTGGAGTCCGGGCTCACCGCGATGGCGCTCGGAAAGGCGAACACCCCGTTGGTCAGGTCGTCGGACCACAGCGCGGCCCCGGTCGTCGCGTCGTAAGCGACCGTCTCGTACCCGTCCGTCCCGTGCTGCGCGGTAGTGACGTACACCGTCGATCCGTCCGGGCTGACCGCGATGAGCCCGAAGCTTGACTCCGACGCCGGGTTCGTCGCCGTCCACAGCGTGGCCCCCGTCACGGCGCTGTAGGCCTTGACCGTCTCGGCGGATCCGCCGGAGGCGTACACCGTCGACCCGTCCGGGCTGACGACGATCCGCTCATGCGTGCCATCGGCGGCCGAGTCCTTATAGCTGGAGATCCAGAGCTGGCTGCCGGGTGTGCCTGGTGCCGTCGCGGCCCGAGCGGCACCCGCGCTCTGGCC
>DASXME010000130.1:0-12567 GCA_036495825.1 Streptosporangiaceae bacterium | reverse complement strand
CTTGCCTACGAGCCGCCGGATCGCGTCGTGTTCAGCTGGGACATCAGCCCGCAGTGGCAGGTCGAGACGGAGCCAGGCAACACCAGCGAGGTCGAGGTCCGGTTTGTCGCCGAGACCCCGCAGCGCACCCGGGTGGAACTGGAGCACCGCAACATCGACCGCCACGGCCCCGGCTGGGAGAGTATCCGCGACGGCGTCGACGACACCGCCGGATGGCCGCTGTACCTGGCCCGCTACGCCGCCCTGTTCACCAAGGACAGCTAGGTCCCGTACACTTCCGTACTGTTCCGGACGGAATGAATGGTAAACTCATACCATGACCACGATCAGGGCAGAGGAAGTCCGGATCCCTCGCCGCGCCCGGGAAGCCGTTGCCCGTCACGAGCAAGTAGTTGTAGTCAACCGTGAGCGGCCGGCCTATGTCATCGTTCACCCTGACGACGGAGCTGCGACCGCTCGCCCGGCCGGCCGCGGAAGGCCGCTGCGAGAGGCACTGGGCCTGCTGGCCAACGCAACGCCACCCGACCCTGGATTCGCAGAGGATATGGAGGCCATCCTCGGCGAAGTCGGCCACACTCCGGAAGATCCGTGGGCACCCTCCTAGACACAACCGTCTTCATCGAGCTTGAGCGCGCCATTCGCCGTCTGCCCGCCTCAAGCGCGATGAACGAGGTCAGCAGCGCCCTGGAAGAGCAGCTCGGGTCTACTGAAGAGGTGGGCATCGCCGCCATTACCGCGTCGGAACTGCTACACGGCGTGCACCGGGCAACGCCAGAGCACCGTACCCGCCGGGAAGCGTTCGTTGAGGGAGTACTGGTCGCGTTCCCGCCACTCCCATTCGACCTGCTGGCAGCGCGCACGCATGCGCGCCTGTGGGCAGGGCTGGTCTCGTCAGGGATAGACGTGGGCGCGCACGACCGGCTCGTCGCGGCCACAGCGATTGCCGCTGGCTGGCGCGTGGGAACGGCCAACGGGAAGCATTTCGAGCGCATCCCCGGCTTGGATGTTCTGGCCATCACGTGGAGAACCGTGGCTTAGCGGGTAATACCAACACCCGGAAAGTTTAAAGATTGGGTAATGCGCGGCCCGCGGGTTAGACGGCCCATCGAGTCCATCGAGCCCATCGAGGCGGGCGACGGAACCGATCGTGGAGGCCCGCAGGGAAGCCAGCTGGCCGCGTTCAACTACCAGCAGATCCGGCCGGATTGCGGCGAACGACCGTGACCACCAGGGGCAAGCTAAGCTATTCCGGATGCATCCGGAACACCCAGCGCCCGCGGTGCAGCGCTGAAGGAGCGTGCCGTGACGCAGGACTCACCGTGGGTCACCAAGAACACCGCCGGCCACAATCTGTCCGGGCTTGACACCACCGTCGCGAACGCGGCCCGCATGTGGAACTACTGGATCGGCGGCAAGGACAACTTCCGCGCCGACCGTGAGGCCGGGGACCAGGTGCTGGAGGCGATGCCCGCGCTGCCGCTGGTCGCCAGGATGCTGCGGCGCTTCCTGATCACCACGGTGGACGAGCTGACGGCCGCCGGCGTCCGCCAGTTCCTGGACATCGGAACCGGGCTGCCCACCGCCGACAACACGCATGACGTGGCCCAGCGAATCGCGCCCGAGTCACGGATCGTCTACGTGGATCACGACCCGGTGGTGATCCGCCACGCCCAGGCCCTGCTCACCAGCAGCCCGGCGGGAAAGACCGACTATATCCAGGCCGACCTGCGGGACTGGGCCGCGATCTCGGCCGGCGCACGGCGGACCCTGGACTTCAGCCGCCCGGTCGCCGTCCTGCTGATCGCGGTGCTGCATTTCATCCTCGACTCCGAAGACCCGCACCGGCTGATCTCCCGGATGATGGCCGACTTTGCCCCCGGCAGCTACCTGGTCATCGCCCATGCCGCCAGCGACATCGAGGCCGGTACCGCCGCGGCGATGGCCCGCAGCTACAACGCCACCTCATCGCTGACGATCACGCCCAGGGACCGGGCGACCGTGACCCGGTTCTTCGATGGCATGGAGATGACCGACGCGGGCCTGACGCCGCTCGCCCAGTTGTGGGAATCCAGCCTGGACACCACGGCCGGCGCCGGCCTGAGCTGCTACTGCGGCATCGCCAGGAAGCCGTAGCCCAGCCGCCCCGGCAGGTCCAGTTGGCCGGAGGCTCCCGACACCTGCTTAGCTTCGCCGCACCAGGCCCGGCACCGTCAGCGACGCCGCGAACGCCAGCAGGCAGGCGGCCGCGGCGAGTTCGAAGGCGCGGGCGTACCCGGCCGTGAGGGCAGCCGCCCGGCCGGCGCCGAGCATCGCCGCGGTGCGGTCGATGGCGATGGTGGCCAGGATCGCGAGGCCCAGCGAGCCGCCCACCTGGCGCGCCGTGTTGAGCACGCCCGACGCCAGGCCCGCCTGGCTGACCGGGACCCCTGCGGTCGCCGCCGCGGCCAGCGGCGTGAACAGCAGGCCCAGCGCGAGCGCGATCACGCAGCCCGGCCCGAACACGCGGGCCCAGTACGAGGGGTGCGGCTCAATCCGTGAGATCCAGGCGAATCCGGCCGCGGCCAGCAGCGTTCCGCCCATCAGCAGCGGCCGGACGCCGACCCGCCGCAGCAGCCGTGAGCTGGCCTGCGCGCCGATGATGATCGTGACGGCCATCGGCACGAAGGCCATCCCGGCGCGCAGCGCACTGTAGCCGAGCACGTTCTGCAGGTAGAGCGACAGGAAGTACCACATCGAGAAGAACGCGGCCCCGATCAGGAACATCACGGCGTTGGCGCCGGACACCGACCGGGACCGGAATATCTCCAGCGGCACCAGCGGCGCGCCGGCCAGGCGCATCTCGATGACGACGAAGACCGCCAGCAAGGCGGCCGCCACGAGCAGCAGCGTGATCGTCCGCGCTGAGCCCCACGGCTGCGACTCGGTGCCGACGATCGCGTAGACCAGCGCGCCCAGCCCGGCCGTGACCGTGACCGCGCCGCCGATGTCCAGCCGCGCGGGCGCCGGGCCGACGTCCCCGGGCGCCGGGCCGGCCCCCCCGGCTGCCGGGCCCGCGTCCGCGCGCCTGGCCTCGGTGAGCCAGGCGATGGCCGCCGCGGTCGCGACCAGCCCGATCGGGATGTTGACGAACAGCACCCAGCGCCACGACAGGGCCGAGGTCAGCACGCCGCCCAGAATCGATCCTGCCGCTCCGCCGGCCCCGGCGACGGCGCTCCAGATGCCGAGCGCACGGGCTCGCCGGTCGCCGGAGAACGTCGTCACGATGATGGTGAGCGTGGCCGGCGACAGCAGCGCGCCGCCGACGCCCTGGACCGCCCGCGCCGCGGTCAGCCAGCCTGCGGTCTGGGCCACGCCGCCGGCCAGGCTGGCCACGGTGAACAGGCCGAGCCCGGCGACGAAGACGCGCCGGCGGCCGAACAGGTCGGCGGCGCGCCCGCCGAGCAGCAGGAAGCCCGCGAACGTGAGCACGTAGGCATTGACGACCCACTGCAAGCCGGCCGGGCTGTAGTGCAGGTCCCTGCCGATCGACGGCAGCGCCACGTTGACGATCGAAACGTCAAGCACCACCATGAATTGCGCGACGCACGCGAGCGCGAGGATGAGCCCGTCAGAAGCGCGCGTCTCGCGGCGCCCGCCGACCGCAGTGGAAGTCATCTGCGCTACTATACATGCCGTATGTCTATCATGACCGATGTCTACCTTAAGCTCGCAGGGTGATCGCGGCGCCCGGCCCCGGCCCCGGTACCCGCCTGCCGGTACCGGGCGGCCCGTCGTTCCTCGACAGCACCTGGTACCTGCTGGCCAGGGCCGGGTCGCTGGCTCACCAGCGCTGGGCAGCGATGCTCGGCGACTTTGACGTGAGCCCCACCCAGTACAAGGTGCTGATGACGCTGCGCGAATCCGGGCCGCTCTGCCAGCAGCGGCTGGCCGACCTGATCGGCGTCGACCCGCGCAATGCCGTCCCGGTCGTCGAGTCGCTGGCCGAGCGCGCCCTGATCGGCCGCGAGGTCGACCCCGCCGACCGCCGGCGCCGGCTGTTGGACCTCACCGCGACCGGGCACAGGACCGCCGGCGACCTGGCCTCCATCGGCGCCGACATCCAGCGGGACATCCTGCGCCCGCTGGCCCGCGCGGACCAGGCCCGCCTGCGGCAGATGCTGCTCGACATGCTGGACGCCAGCCGTCGCTAGGCCAACGGCCTGATCAAAGAATTATTTTTCCGAACGGTTCCACCCCGGACCCTCCGCCCGGCCCGAACCGGCCGGTACGGAAGCTATCCCCTGCCCCGGGACCGTTAACGGCGCGCCCGGTTAGCAGACGGTGGCCAGGGAGCCGCGGCTGTCCAACCGGCGGCGCGGATGGCATGCTCTGAATACGTGCACGGCAGTGACTACGCAAGTGCAACGAGGCAGGAGCGAATCCAGAGCTCCGGACCTGTCCGTCTTCTGAGGCCAGCGCAGCCGTCGGCTGGCTGACAAGGAGTGCGATGGACGGCGAGGCGCGTACCCGGCGAGATCACCCTGCGCCGGGGGCTGGCGGTCGGCAGGCCGCCGACGAGCGGCTCGTTTCGCCGGCGCTGGTCGGCCGCGACAGCGAACTCGCCCGCCTGGTGACGCTGGCCTCGACACCGCCGTCGGTCGCCGTAGTCGAGGGCGAGGCCGGTGTCGGCAAGACCCGGCTGGTGGAGGAGCTGCTGGCCAGCCCCGACCTGTCCAGCCGCCGCAGGCTGGTGGGCCGGTGCCGGCAGATCCGCGAGCCGTTCCCGCTGGGCGCGGTGATCGAGGCGGTCCACGGGCTCGGCGCGGAGCTGCGGGGTCTTGACGTGGGCCCGGTCGCCGGCGCCCTGCGGCCCCTGCTGCCGGAGCTGGCCCGGTGGCTGCCCGCGACTCCCGAGCCGCTGGACGACCGGCAGGCGGAGCGGCATCGCGTCCTGCGGGGCCTGCTGGAGCTGCTGACCGCGCTGGCCGCGGCCCGGCCGGTCGTGCTGGTGCTCGAGGATCTTCACTGGGCCGACGCGCAGACCAGGGAGTTCATCGGCTACTGGCTGTCCGGTCCGAGGCCGAATGTAGCGCTGGTGCTCACCTACCGCAGCGAAGACGCCGACGCAGAGCTCTCCGCCCTGACGGCCAGGCTGCCCCGGTCGATCGGCTATGAGCACGTGACGCTGGCGCCGCTGGACGCCGCGAACACCGGCGCGCTGACGGCGGCGATCCTGGGCGTGGCGACGGTGTCGGCCGAGTTCGCCGCCTACCTGTGGGAGCGTGCCAACGGCCTGCCGCTGGCGATCGAAGAGGTGCTGGCCCTGGTGCGGGCGCGCGGCCTGCTGGTTCACCAAGGCGGCAGCTGGGCCCGCCGGGCGCTGGACGAACTTGACGTGCCGCGGGGCATCCGCGACCCGACGCTGCAGCGGGTCGCCTCGCTGCCCTCGGCGGCGCGGCGGGTCATCGAGGCCGCCGCGCTGCTGCATGTGCCCAGCCCGCTGCCGGTGCTGCTGGCCACGGTCGGCCGGCTCGACGATCCCGGCGGCGTGACGGCCGCGATCGAGCGGGCCATCGGCTCGGGGCTGCTGGTCGAGCACGCGGACCTGATCGGCTTCCGGCACGTGCTGGCCGCCGAGGCGGTCTACGAAAACCTGAGCGGGCCGCGGCGGCTCGAGCTGCACGGCCGCGCCGCCGACGCGCTGCGGCGCACGTCACCCGCGCCGCTGGGCCGGATCGCGCATCACCTCAAGCACGCGGCCGACCCGGCCGCCTGGGTGGACGCCGCCGAGGCCGCGGCCGATCAGGCGATCGCGCTGGGGCACGAGCAGGAGGCGACCCGGCTGCTCACCGAGGTGCTCGACGGCGCGCCGCTGGCCGCCGGCCGGCGCGGTGACCTGGCGATCAAGCTCGGCTGGGCGGCCCTGGACACGCTGTACGCCAGCGCCGCGATCGTGCCGCTGTCGCAGGCGCTGGAAGAGTCGGCGTCGGCGGAGCAACGGGCCGAGCTGCAGTTCGTGCTGGCGCTGGGCCTGGGGCAGGCCGGCGAGGACCTGGACCGCCAGCGCCGCCTGCTCATCGACGCCACCCCCCATCTCGAAACCCGGCCCGACCTGCTGGCCTGGGCGCTGATCGCCATGACGATCGTCAGCCCGCCCGAGGTTCCGAAGGCCGAGGACATGAAGTGGCTGAACCGGGCGCTGGACGCGCTCGACGGAGTGGATGACCGGCTGCTGCAGGTATTCGTGCTGGGGAAAGCGGCCTCGTGGCTGGCGGTGGCCGGCGATCCGGCCTGGCACGGGCTCACCGAGCGGGTGCGGCGCATCACCGGCGATACGCCACGGCGGCGGCGCGAGGCGAACGCCTACTACTCGGTCGGGCTGATGGCCTGCTACGCCGGTCACCTCCCGGCGGCCGAACGGCTGCTGACGACCGGCCTGGCGGCCGTGGCCGCCGAGGACAACCGCAGGATCGAGACGCTGCTGCGGTCGGGACTCGCGCTGTTCCGCCTGTTCGGCGGCGACTGGGCGGGCCTGTCGGAGGAGACGGCCGTGCTGCTCCGCGAACTCGACGAGTACGCGCTGGGCCGGGTCGACGTCGAACTGGTCAGCGGGCACCTCGCGCTCGCCCGCGGCGATCTCGACGAGGCCGCCGAACGGCTCGCCGCGGTGGCCATGCTCGTGCACGAGACGGGTGCCTATGAGGTCCTGCCGGTCGCGGCGGGAGCCGCCGCCCGGGTCGCCTCGGCTCGCGGTGACGCGGCCGAAGCACTGCGCAACCTCGACATCATGAGCGACCCGGTGCAGACCAAGGCCTTCTGGCCGACCGCATGCTGGGGGCTGCCGTCGGCCGTCGAGATCTGGGTGGACGCCGGGCAGCAGGCGAAAGCGCAGCGATTCCTGGATCGCGCCGGGGTGACGCTGCGCGAGCTCGACGCCCCGCTCGGCGCCGCGGCGCTGGCCTGCGGCCGCGGCCTCCTGACCGGATCCGCCGCGGACCTGCTCGATGCGGCGGACCGGTACGAGGCGGTGCCTGCCTGGTACGAGGCGGCCAGGGCGAGGGAGCGGGCGGCCGGATTCCTGTTCGACGCCGGGCAGGCGGCCGCGGCCGCAGCGCAGCTGGAGCGCGCGCTGTCGGCCTATGACCGGCTGGGCGCGAGCTGGGACCACGCCCGCGCGGCCCGGCTCGGCCGACGGCACGGCATCACGCGGGCCCGCCGCCATGGCGGCGGCCGGCCTAGCTACGGGACGACGCTGTCGCCGCCGGAGCGCGCGGTCGCCGAGCTGGCCGCCCGGGGGCACACCAACAAGCAGATCGCGGCGAAGCTGTTCATCTCCCACCGGACCGTCGACAAGCACATGGGCTCGGTCATGCGCAAGAAAGGCGCCAGGTCCCGGGCCGAGCTCGCCTACCTGCTGGGCTCCGCCGAGCTGTCGGACGCCAGCAAAGATGGAGAAGTTACCCCATAGCCGTCAGGTCCCCATGATCGCGACACTGCTGGCATGGATGGGACCCAACCACCCGCCCCGAGGCGGAGCACCAGTTCCGAGCCGGATGGCGAGCCGCAGCCTGCTGACGGTGAGCCGCAGGCCGGCCAGGAACGAGATGCCGAGCCGCCGCTGACCGAGCCGCCGCCACGCGGCGACGGACCGGGCAGCGCGGGATGGATGCCGGTCTGATGCTCATGTCCCTGATGCGGCCAGTTCCTGGCCAGGGCGCGGCAGCGCCCCTGGCCAGGCCCCCCGCTTAGCCGACCTTGGAGACAGGATGTCCTTCGTAACACGGCAGCGCGCCGGCGCGGTCTTGATCAGTGTCATCGTGTCGGCGGCCAGCCTGGCCCTGACGGTTCCCGTGTCCGCCGCGACAGTGCCCGCCGCGACAGTGCCCGCCGCGACAGGCGCCAGCCAGGCCCGGTCGGGCCACAGCTCGCCGACCGGGCTGGCGCCGGACGGGGCGGTGCTGACCAGGCGGGCCTGCCCGGTCCCGTCGGAGCCGGGGGTCGCCGCGTGCGACGTGATCGTCCGCACTGATGCTGTTGTGCGCCGACAGGGCAAGCTGGCGCCGGACGTGGCGCCGCAGGGTTACGGGCCTGCCGAACTGCAGAGCGCGTACCAGCTCCCGTCGGCCACGGCCGGCGCCGGTGCCACGGTCGCGATCGTCGATGCCTACGACGACCCGACCGCCGCGGCTGACCTGGCGGTGTACCGGCAGCGGTACGGGCTGCCGGCCTGCCCAGCGGCGACCGGGTGCTTCCGCAAGATCGACCAGGCCGGCGGCACAGCGTACCCGCCGCACGACCTGAGCTGGGCGACGGAGATCTCGCTGGACCTGGACATGGTGTCGGCGGCCTGCCCGAACTGCCGCATCCTGCTGGTCGAGGCCGACAGCGCGGGCTTCAGCGACCTGGGCGCGGCGGTGAACGAGGCCGTGAGGCAAGGCGCGAAGTACGTCTCCAACAGCTACGGGGGCGCCTTCGACCCCGCCGCCTCCCAGGCGCAGGACGCGCAGTACTACAACCACCCCGGCGTGGTGGTCACGGCCAGCTCGGGCGACGAGGGATTTACCCCCGACGCCCAGTTCCCGGCCGATTCACCGCACGTGGTCGCGGTGGGCGGCACCTCGCTGATGCGCGACCCGTCCCGCCCGCGGGGCTGGACGGAGACCGCCTGGAGCGGCGCCGGCAGCGGCTGCGGCCCGTTCCTCAACCCCTCGTGGCAGGGCCCGGGCGTTGCCTGCGACAACGGCGGCGGCCAGCCGCTCGAGCGTTCGTACAGCGACGTGTCGGCGGTCGCGGATCCGCTGACCGGCGTGGCCGTCTACGACACGTTCGGGCTGGCCGGCTGGCAGGTGTTCGGCGGGACCAGTGCCGCCTCGCCGCTGATCGCCGCGACGTACGCGCTGGCCGGCAAGCCGGCCGGCGGCAGCTATCCGGCGGCCCGCCTGTACGCCGGCCACGCGGCGCTGAACGACGTCACCTCGGGCAGCAACGGCTCCGGCGGGTGCGGGGTGCTCTGCACGGCCGGGCGGGGCTGGGACGGGCCGACCGGCTGGGGCACCCCGGACGGGGTGGCCGACTTCACCGCCGGACCGCACGGAACGGTGTCCGGCGCGGTCACCGGCACCGACGGCGCCCCGGTGGCCGGAGCGCAGGTGATGATCGGCAACGCGACCGCGATCACCGACCGCGCGGGCCGGTACGCGACCACCGCGCTGGACGGCAGCTACCCGCCCAGCGCCAGCCGCTACGGGTACTCGAGCCAGACCGCCGCACCGGTCACGGTGACGACCGGCGGCACCACCACGCAGGACTTCACGCTGGCCAGGCTGCCGATGGCGACGGTGACCGGCACCGTGCACGACGCGTCCGGCCACGGCTGGCCGCTGTACGCCGAGATCACCGTGCCCGGCACGCCGGTGACCGCCTACACCAGCCCGGTGACCGGCAGGTACTCGCTGTCGCTGCCGGCCGGGCAGCCCTTCACGCTGCACGTGTCGGCCCAGTTGCCCGGGTACCTGGCCAGCGACAACCCGGTCACTCCCGACGCGCACGGCCTGACCCAGGACATCGGGCTGGCCGCCGACGGCACGAACTGCCCGGCCGGCTATCACGAGGCCGTCAACGGCCTGACCCAGGGTTTCGGCTCCCGAGCCGCCCCGGCCGGCTGGACCGTCTCCGGCAGCGGGATGTCCTGGCAGTTCGCCAACCCCGGCCAGCGCAATGTGACCGGCGGCACCGGCGGGTACGCGCTGGCCGCCGGCCTCGGGAACACGACGATGACCTCACCGGTGTTCAACCTGAGCACGGCGACGGCGCCGGTGCTGAAGTTCGACCAGGACCTGGCCTTCGGCCCGTCCGAGGCGCTGGCCGGCATCCAGATCAGCACCGACGGCGGGCAGTCCTGGTTCCCGGTGGAGTCACTGGACGATGTCAGCGCGTCCTCGGTCCCAGGTCCCGACACTCAGGTCCTGCCGTTGCCGCAGGCGGCCGGCCAGTCGCAGGTACAGCTGCGGTTCTACACGGAGTTCTTCTCGCCGTCGATGTGGGAAATCGATGACGTGACGGCGGGCGACCTGAGCTGCAGGGCGGTCCCGGGCGGCCTGGTCACCGGGATCGTGCACGACGCCAACACCGGCCAGCCGGTCAGCGGCGCCACGGTCAGCGGCGGCGGCCAGCAGGTGACCACCTCGCCCGAGCCGGGCGACCCGGCGGTCGGCGGCGGGCTGTACGAGCTGTTCGCCCCGGCGGGCCCGCTGGCGCTGACCGCGGCCGCGGCCGGCTACTCGCCCGGCGCGGCGAACGTGACCGTGACCGCGGGCGCGGTGACTCAGGCCGGCTTCACGCTGGCCGCGGGCCGGCTGGCGGTGAGCCCAGGCACGGTGTCGGTCACCGAGCCGATGGGCGGGTCGAAGACGGCCACGGTGAAGGTCACCAACACCGGCGGCGCACCGGTCACGATCGCGCCGGCCGCGCAGGCCGGACCGGTCACGCTGGCCGGCCAGGGCGGGCGCTTCGGCCCGGCCGGCCTTGGCAAGGGCCCGGCAGCCGGGGCGGGCGCGCCGCTGCAGCGGCTGGCCGGCCACTTCTCGCCCGCGCCGGGCCTGGCCGCGGCCGACGGGGCGCTGCGCCAGCGGCTGGCGGCGGCCCGGCGGCGAGCGGGTGCCAGTGCCACCGGGCCGGGCTCGTGGGTCCCGCCGTGGACCTCGGTCGCCCACTATCCGGACTACGGCTACGACATGACGGCCGCCACCGACCCGGTCACCGGCCAGGTGTACGTGGTGGGCGGCGTCACCGGCGGTGACGTCAGCGGCGCCTCCCCGCACGGATACGTGTACGACCCGGCGACGGGTGCCTGGTCGCAGCTGCCCGACATGCCGGCCGGGCGGTCCGCGGCCGCCGCGGCCGTGATCGGCGGGCGGCTGTACGTCACCGGCGGCTACCTGGCTGACGGCACGCTGGCCGCGTCGCTGGACGTCTACGACCCGCACACCGGCCTGTGGTCGCAGCGGGCGCCGATCCCGCACGCTTACTACGGCTCGGGCACGGCGACGCTGGGCGGCAAGCTGTACGTCGTCGGCGGCTGCCGGTACGACTCCGGCGGCGGCGCGCTGTGCAACTCCACCGCCGTACAGGTGTACGACCCGGCCACCGACAGCTGGCGCACGGCCGCGGCGTACCCGCTGGGGATCTCGTTCCTGGGCTGCGGCGCGATCAGCGGAAAGCTGTACTGCGCCGGCGGGTTCGCGCACAAGCTGCAGCGCGGCACGACCGCCGCCTATGCCTACGACCCGGCGGCCGGCACCTGGACCCAGGTCGCGAGCATGCCGATCGACCTGTGGGGCGGCGCCAGCGCCGCCGCCAACGGCCAGTTGCTGATGTCGGGCGGCATCACCCGGTTCGACCAGGTCGCTACCAACCAGGGATTCGCCTACGACCCGGTCGCCAACGCCTGGTCGCCGCTGCCGAACGCGCCGGACGCGGCCTACCGCGTCGCCTCGGCCTGCGGCTTCTACAGCATCGGCGGCATCGACCAGGCCGGATCCGGCCTGTCGGCCAGCGCCGCCCAGCTGCCGGGCTACACCGGCTGCGACGGCGGCGCGGGCCCGGGATGGCTGTCGCAGACCCCGGCCCAGGCCACCCTGGCGCCGGGCCGCAGCGCCACGCTGACGCTGACCCTGACCGCCGGCCCCGCGCAGGTCAGCCAGCCCGGCACCTACACCGCGACGCTCGCGGTGAACTCCGGCGCGCCCTACCTCGCGCCGCGGGTGCCGGTAACGCTGACCGCGACCCCGCCGACCAGCTGGGGCGAGCTCACCGGGGTGATCAACGGACGGGACTGCGACGGCACCGTGTCACCGCTGGACAACGCCACCGTCCAGGTGAACAGCGCGGCGGGCGGCTGGACGCTGACCACCGGCCCGGACGGCAGATACGTTCTCTGGCGGCCGGCCGGCGACAGCCCGCTGTCGCTGATCGTCACCGCGGGCCACTGGCTGGCCAAGACGGTAACGGCCAGGCTCAAGGCCGGCGCGGTCGCCACGGCCAGCGTCACGCTCACCAGGCCCAGCTGTGGGTAGCCCCGCGCGCCGCCGCCGCGCCCCGAGCCCCGGCGACCCCGCCGGACAGCCGCGGCCGATCCCGCGATCCGCAACCGCCGACCGTCCGCCCTGCCGCCCCGAGGAGGCGCCGACGATGCAAACACCGACGGACACCACTGTCCCCACCGCGGCGCACAGCGCCCACCGTCAGTCTGTTCGCCGACTGCGCCTCAGCCTGGCCGCCGCGGCGCTGACCGCGCTCACGGCCGGCTTGCTCCCCGCCGGGTCCGCGCTGGCCGCATCCGGTCCGTCCCCTCGGCACGCCGCCGCGGCCGCCGCTCATCCGGCCGCCGGCCCGGCCGCCCGCGCTGGGCACGACGCGCTTCCCGGGCCGGGACCGCAGGTCTCCCGCGGGGTGCGGGCCGTCTGCGGGCCGACCTCCCCGGGGCTCGCGCGCTGCCTGTCGCTGGTGCGGACCGACCTCAAGGCGCGCACCCAGGCCGGGACCGCCCCCTCCGGCTACAGCCCGGCGGACCTGAGCAGCGCCTACCGG
>DASXME010000129.1:0-12796 GCA_036495825.1 Streptosporangiaceae bacterium | reverse complement strand
CGGTATCGAGCAGCGGCCGGTACCGCATGCCGGTCAGCCTGGCGCGCTCGCCCGAGGCCTCCCAGTCGCCGTCCGCCGGGACGTCGGGCCCCCACATCGGCAGTCCGGTGCCGGGTGCCACGCCGGCCGCACGCAGCACGTCGTCCGGCACCCAGATCAACTCGGCCGCGGCACTGCCGTGCGCGCCGGCCACCTCGCCGCACGTTTCCAGCAGGTCGCCGAACGTCCGTCCGCGCGGACCCGGCACGTTGACCGTACCGGTGATCTTGCGGCGGATGCTGTCCAGGATCCAGGCCGCCAGGTCGCTGGCGTCGGTCAGCCAAACGGGCCGGCCGGGCTCGCCCGGCGCCAGCATCCGACCGCCGGCCGCGAACCGGCCCAGCCACCAGGGCAGGCAGCCCGCGTCGTCGTGCGGCCCCGCGATGAGGCCCGGCCGGACGATAAGGTGCCGTGCTGCGAAAGCGTCGGCCACGGACCGTTCGGAACCTGCTTTGAGCGGCCCGTAACCGAGAGATTCCTCGTCGCCGGCGGCGTCCGCCGCACAGGGATAGGTCGCTGATTCCTCGGTCACTGGCCCGCCCGGCCCGGCGGGGTACACCGCCAGGCTCGACAGGTAGATGTACTGGGCCGCGCAGTCGGCCAGCAGCCGGGCGGACGCGGCTACGTGCGCCGGGGCCAGCACCGAGGTGTCGATCACGGCGTCCCAGTCCCGGTCGGCCAGCGGGCGCAGGTCGGCCGGCCTGGTGCGGTCACCGTGCAGCGCCTCGGCTCCGGGACGGGGTTCCCCGTGCTGTCCCCTGGTGAAGGTCGTCACGTCGTGACCGCGCGAAACCGCTTGATCGACGAGGGCGCGCCCCACGAACCGAGTGCCGCCGAGCACGAGAATCCGCATGATGCGACATTCTGCCGATCCTCGCTGAATTCACGGAACGGCTTACGCCATGAGCGGACTTGAATACGCTGTGATGAGCCCTCGCAGGCTGCGGTATGCCCGCGAGGCGGGCAAGCTGGGCACTGGAAGACTCTCGCGTCGAGGAAGGACGGTGTCGGGTGGACCGCTGCGCGTTGTTCGTGGACGCCGGCTATGTACTGGCCGACGGCGCGATGGCTGTGCACGGGACCAGCCGCAGGGAATCCGTCAGCTGGGACTATTCCGCACTGCTGCAGTTCTTCGCCGACCTCGCGGCCGATCGGACCGGCCTGCCGCTGCTGCGCTGCTACTGGTATGAGGCGACCGTCGAGGGTCGCCGGACGCCGGAGCATGACACGCTCGCCGACCTGGCCGGCCTCAAGCTGAGGCTCGGCCGGATGCGGCCCGGGAAGCGCGAGGGCGTCGAGACCGAGATTCACCGGGATCTGACCACTCTGGCCAGGAACCACGCGATCAGCGACGTGCTGCTGGTCAGCGCGGAAGAGGATCTGTCCCAGGTCATCGCGGATGTACAGGATCTCGGCGTCCGGGTGATCATCGTGCACATCTCGGTGGACGGCAACTGGACGATGTCCCGCTCGCTGCGCCAGCAGTGCGACGACATCGTCGAGATCGACGGCGCGCAGCTGCGCCCGTACGTCGAGCTGGTCGTCGGCGCCGAGCCTTCCCGGTACGGCGAGCAGTACGCGGCCAGCGCGCACAGCGGCAGGCCGTCCAGCAACGGGCACGGTGCCAGCCAGAGCACAGGCGGCAGCCATCAGGCGCTGTTCCCCGGCTCGCCGGGGTCGTATCCTGCCCCGCCCGCGATCTATACGGCTCCGGTGGTCGCCGACTACGAGGCTCCATTGCGGCCGAGCAACGGGAACCATGCCGATTACACCGCCCAGCCGCCAGCAGCGCAGCCCGAGCCCGCCCTGGCCGCAGACCCGGGCCCGGCCGAGGGCCCAGGGAGCGGCGCCCACGGCACCCTCGGCGCCCACGGCGCCCACGGCGCCCACGGCGCCCACGGAGCGCACGCAACAGGAAGCCAGCCTGCGCAGCTGCCGCAGCCCGCCGTGCCGCCGCCAGGCCCCCCGCTGTACTCGGCGCCCGCCGCGTCGTTCCGCGGCGAGCAGGCGGCGCCGGCTATGCCGGACATTCCGCAGGCCCAGGTGCCGCCGGTGAGTTCGCGCAGCTCCGGCCCGTCGGCCCCGGCGGCCCCGGCGGGCCCGCAGGGCACGTCAGGGCCGATGCAGAGCCTGACCGGCCCGCCGTCATCCGGCTCGTCCGGTCAGCGTCCCTCCTCGTCGCTGAGCCCGTACGAGCCCGCGCATCCTGGCGCCTTCGCCGACGGGCTGTCCGGCTCGTTCCCGCCGGCTCCGCCCGAGCAGTTCAGCGCAGGCCAGACCGGCCAGGCCGGCCTGCCGGCCCGCCGCAGCGCCCAGGGCCCCGGCGCCCAGGGCGTCGGATCTCACGGCTCGGGAGCGCACGGTCAGGGATCGCACGGTCAGGGAGCCCAGGGTCCCGGGCCACAGGGGAACGGCTCGCACGCGCAGCGGTCGCTGCTGCCGGGCCGGTCGCCGCAACCGCCGCGGACCCAGCCCGCGCAGCGGCCCGGCGAGAGCCGAGGTCCCGGCGTGAGCCGAGGCCCAGGCCCGGCGTCGGGTCCCGGGCTCGTCCCCCAGCAGGGCCCCTACAGCCCGGCGCTGCCGGGCCGGCCGACCGGAGCTCCGGTGGCGGTGTCGCTCGGCGACGCGGTCCAGGCCGCTCACGCCGAAGGATTCGAGTTCGGCGAGTCGGTTGCGCGCGAGGCACCCGCGCTCTGGCTGGAGGCCGTGCTGGCCAGGAAGCCGCGGATGCCATCGGATCTGGAGGCGCGCCTTCTGCAGGGCTCGGCACTACCGATCGATTCTCTGCTGCACGATGAGGTGCGGCACGCGCTGCGCCTTGGGTTCTGGGACGCGCTCGAACATTCTCGCAGGTAGCGAACGTGCCTAGGTTTAGCTCGTGCGGGCTTACCATTACCTCGGAGATTTATTCAAAACTTCGATCGACCACCGGCGTAGCCGGAGTCGGCCTACGGTTACACAGACCTGTCGTCCGGGTTTGAATAAGTCTCCGCCATCAGCACCGGCTGAAGGGGTACTTTCGCACCGTGGCCCAGCTGTCCCGCGAAGAGTTCGACGCTATCGAGTTCGGTGCTGCGCGCACCGGTGAGCACCGTGCTGCCGCGCAGCAGATGAATCAGCTCGCCGCGACCAGCGTTGCGACCGGTGAGATGTCCCGGGCCGAGGCCTACCTACGGGCGGGCGAGCAGTGGCTGCTCGCCGATGATCCGGCGGCGGCCGCGACCGGCTTCCGGCAGGCGCTGGCCGATGGCGGCGGCACGTTCGTCGACGCCAGGGTCTCGCTGGCCCGCGCCCTCTTCCAGCTCGACCGGGCGGACGAGGCGAGCGGGCTGATCACGCAGCTCGAGAACGAGGGACGCCGCGACCCGCGCCTGTGCGACCTGGTCGCCGAGTTGCTGGTCGAGCAGTCCGACCTGATCGGCGCGCTCGACTGGGCCAACGCCGGGGTGGAGCTGTGCCTGCCGCTCGACGCCCGCACCGGCCAGCACACCGGAGCACCACAGGGCAACGGCGAGGCGGCGGAGGCCGCCGTGCCGCGGCAGATCCCGCCCGGAGCGGACGTGACCGAGTTCCGGCTGCTGCTCAGCCTCCGCTACCGGATCCGCAACGACCTGGGGCTGGACGAGGACAGCTACGACAAGCTGCTCGACGAGCTGTAGCCCCGCCGGCACCAGATAGACCCCGCGGGCACCGGATAGCCGGTGCCGGACTGCCAGTGCTGCCAGTGCTGCCAGTATCGGGCCCGCAGTACCGGCTAGCCGACCCGGGCGGACGGACGGACGGTCAGCTCGTCGGCCGTGGCGTCGAGGTCCACCTCGACCCGGTCCCCGTCGCTGATTTCGCCCGCGAGCAACGCCCTGGCCAGCTTGTCGCCGATCGCCGACTGCACCAGTCTGCGCAGCGGCCGGGCACCGTACAGCGGGTCGAAGCCGGTCAGCGCCAGCCATTCGCGCGCCGCCGGGGTCACGGTGAGAACCAGCCTGCGGTCGGCCAGCCGCCGGGCCAGCCGGGCCACCTGCAGGTCAACGATGTTGCTGAGCTCGCTGGTCGTCAGCGAGTCAAAAATGATCACATCGTCCAGGCGGTTCAGGAACTCCGGCTTGAAGGTGGCCCGGACCAGCGCCATCACCCGGTCCTTACGGGTGCTCTCGTCCAGGCTCTGATCCGCGATGAACTGCGACCCGAGGTTGGAGGTGAGGATCAGGATCGTGTTGCGGAAGTCCACGGTCCGGCCCTGGCCGTCGGTGAGCCGTCCGTCATCGAGCACCTGGAGCAGGATGTCGAAGACCTCGGGATGGGCCTTCTCGACCTCGTCCATCAGCACGACGCAGTACGGCCGGCGGCGAACCGCCTCGGTCAGCTGGCCGCCCTCCTCGTAGCCGACGTAGCCGGGCGGCGCGCCGACCAGCCTGGCCACCGAGTGCTTCTCGCCGTACTCGCTCATGTCGATGCGGACCATCGCCCGCTCGTCGTCGAAGAGGAACTCGGCCAGCGCCTTGGCCAGCTCGGTCTTGCCCACCCCGGTGGGCCCGAGGAAGAGGAAGGAGCCGGACGGCCGGTCGGGATCGGCGACGCCCGCGCGCGACCGCCGCACCGCGTCCGACACGGCCTGCACGGCGCGCGCCTGCCCGACCATGCGCTGGCCCAGCTCGGCCTCCATCCGCAGCAGCTTGCCCGTCTCGCCTTCCAGCAGGCGGCCGGCCGGTATGCCGGTCCAGGACGAGACCACATCGGCTACGTCGTCCGGCCCGACTTCCTCCTTGACCATCGGAACGCCGTCGCCGGCCACGGTGTCGGCGCCGGAAGCGGCCATAGCCTGCGCCACCTCACGCTCGAGCGCGGGAATCTCGCCGTGCCGCAGGCGCGCCCCGGCGTCCAGGTCGTGGTCCCGCTCGGCCCGCTCCAGCTGGCCCCGCAGGTCGTCCAGCCGCTGCTTCAGCTCGCCCACCCGGTTCAGGCCGGCCTTCTCCCGGTCCCACCGGGCCATCAGGGCGGTCAGCTGCTCCTGCCGGTCGGCCAGATCCCGGCGGAGCCGCTCCAGCCGTTCCTTGCTGGCCGCGTCCGCCTCGCGTTCGAGCGCGAGCTCCTCCATCTTCATCCGGTCCACGGATCGCTGCAGTTCATCGATCTCGACCGGCCTGGAGTCGATCTCCATCCGCAGCCGGGATGCCGACTCGTCGATCAGGTCGATCGCCTTGTCCGGCAGGAACCGGGAGGTGATGTAGCGGTCGGACAGCGCGGCCGCCGCGACCAGCGCCGCGTCCGAGATCTGCACCTTGTGGTGCGCCTCGTAGCGTCCCTTGAGCCCGCGCAGGATGGCGATCGTGTCCTCCACCGAAGGCTCGCCCACGAAGACCTGCTGGAACCGCCGCTCCAGGGCGGGATCCTTCTCGATCCGCTGGCGGTACTCATCCAGCGTGGTGGCCCCGACCATGCGCAGCTCGCCGCGGGCGAGCATCGGCTTGAGCATGTTGCCGGCGTCCATGGCTCCCTCGGCGGCCCCGGCCCCGACGACCGTGTGCAACTCGTCGATGAACGTGATGACCTGGCCCTGGCTGTCCTTGATCTCGTTGAGCACCGCCTTGAGACGTTCTTCGAACTCGCCGCGGTACTTGGCGCCGGCCACCATGGCACCGAGGTCGAGCGCGATCAGGCGCTTGCCGCGCAGCGACTCGGGCACGTCACCGGCCACGATGCGCTGGGCGAGACCCTCGACGACGGCCGTCTTGCCCACCCCGGGCTCGCCGATCAGCACGGGATTGTTCTTGGTGCGCCGTGACAGGACCTGGATGACCCGCCGGATCTCGGCGTCGCGGCCGATCACCGGGTCCAGGCCGCCCGCGCGGGCCTGCTCGGTCAGGTCGACGCCGTACTTCTCCAGCGCCTTGTAGGTCCCCTCCGGGTCCTCCGAGGTGACGCGGGCGCTCCCGCGCACCTGCCCGAACGCCTCGACCAGCGCGTCGGCGCCCGCTCCCGCCCGCTTGAGCAGGCTGGCCACGTCCCCGCCGCTGGTGGCGAGGCCGACGAGCAGATGCTCGGTGGAGATGAACTCGTCACCGAGCTGCCGCGCCTGCTCGCCGGCGGTATTGATGGCGGCGAGCAGCGGCCGGGACGTCTCGGGTGCGCTGACGGTCGCGCCCGTCACCCGGGGCAGCCGACCGAGCAACTCCTCGGTCTCCTTCAGCAGGCTGGCCGGATCCGCGCCCACCGCGCGCAGCAGCGGGGCGGCGGTACCGCCGTCCTGCTCGATCAGGGCGGCGAGCAGGTGCGCGGGCCCGACCTGCGCGTGGCCGTCGGCCGCCGCGCGCCGTACCGAGGAGGTCAGCGCTTCCTGGCTCTTGCGAGTGAGCTTCTCGTCCATGCTTATCTGCTAGTTTCCTTAGTCTTCTGGCGGTGGGGGGGCCCACAGGCTTACCTGAGCGGGGCGGACGGGCACCAGATCCGCCCCGGCCGAGCGACTCCGCCTGAGCTCGGCCAGCCGGGCCGCCACGGCCCGGGTGGACTCAAGCTCCGCGCGCAGCCGCGCGACCTCGTCGTGCAGTTCGATCGCGGCCTGCCGCGCCTGCTCCAGCTCGGTGACCAGCTCGAGGATCCGCTTGATCCCGGACAGGTTCACCCCTTCCTGCTGGGACAGCCGCTGGACCTCGCGCAGCACGAGGATGTCGCGCATCGAGTAGCGGCGGCCCCGCCCGGCCGCGCGCCCGGGCGAGACCAGGCCGAGCCGGTCGTAGGCGCGCAGGGTCTGCGGGTGCAGACCGGATAGCTGGGCCGCGACGGAGATGACATAAACCGGCGTGTCATCGGACAGGCGGTCAAACGGGCTCGTCATGTCATCTCCTCCTCTCCGGTAACCGCTCGGGAAGGTCTGCGGGCAGCCCGTCAGGCCGTGCCCTTGCTGGCTGCCCGCTCGTCGTCATCTCATCCGCTCCTGGTCCGCGCCAGCAGCTCGCTGCGCGGGTCCTGGCCCGCCGTCGCCTCGCGGAACGACTCCAGGGCTTCGCGCGCCTTGCCGTTCATCTTCGGCGGGACGATGACGTCGACCGTCACGAGCAGGTCGCCGTACGTCCCGTCCTTCCTGCGGACGCCCTTGCCCCTGACCCGGAACGTGCGGCCGTTCGGGGTGCCGGGCGGGATGCGGACCGTGACCGGCATGCCGCGGTAGGACGGCACCTTGATCTCGGCGCCGAGTGCCATCTCGGGGAAGGTCACCGGCACGCTGACCGTGAGGTTGTCGGCCGACCGCCCGAAGTCGGGGTGCGGTGTCACATGCACCCGGACGTACAGGTCGCCGGCCGGGCCGCCGCGCTCACCCGGCGCTCCCTTGCCCTTGAGCTTGATCCGCTGCCCGTCGGCCACGCCGGCCGGGATGCGCGCCTGGATCGTCCTGGTGCTCATCGCCCGGCCGCTGCCGGAGCAGGTCGGGCACGGGTCGTCGACCACCATGCCGCGGCCGCGGCAGCTGCGGCACGGCTCGGAGAGCGCGAACCCGCCCAGGTTCCTGCTGGCTTGCCCGGTGCCCTCGCAGGTCGGGCAGACCCGCGGAACCGTGCCGGCCTTGGCGCCGGTGCCCCGGCAGGTCGAGCAGGGGCCCTCCCCGGCCAGTCGCAGCGCGACCGTCGAACCGTCGATGGCGTCGACGAACGACAGCGTGGTCTCGGTCTCGATGTCGGCACCGCGCCGCGGCCGGGCCTGGGTGCCCGTCCGGCCGCCGAACATGCCGCCGAGCAGGTCACCGAGCCGGCCGCCGGTGCCACCGGTGCCGCTGTTGCCGGCGCCGCCGCTGTTGCCGAACAGGTCGCCCAGGTCGAAGTTGTACCCGCCGCCGGCTCCGCCGCTGCCGGGCATCCGCAGGCCGCCGCTGCCGAACAGCGAGCGCGCGTCGTCGTACTCCTTGCGCCGCTTCTCGTCGGACAGCACGTTGTACGCCTCGGAGATCTCCTTGAACCGCTCCTCGGCCGAGCTGTCGCCCTTGTTCGCGTCCGGATGGTACTTCCGCGCCAGCTTGCGATAGGACTTCTTGATCTCATCGGCGGGTGCGGTCTTGGAGACGCCGAGGATCTTGTAGTAGTCCTTCTCGAGGAAGTCCTTGGTGCTCACTAGTCCCTCCTCGTCTGTTGTCAGCTGCTGTCGGCGGATGCGCCCTGGGACGAAGCGCCGCCCCGTGCCTGCGGCGCGTCATCTCCTGCCGCAGGCTCATCGCCGCCGGGCTCATCGTCGCCGGGCTCGGCGACGGCGACCCGAGCCGGTCGCAGGATCCGGTCGCCGATCTTGTAACCGGGCTGGAGCACCTGCACGCAGGTGGGCTCGGTCACGTCATTCGAATAAGAGTGCATCAGGGCCTCGTGCACCATCGGGTCGAAGGGCTCGCCTTTCTCGCCGTAGCTGACCAGGCCGAGCTTGGTCACGGCTGACTCGACCGACTCCGCCACGGACTTGAAGCCGCCGGACAGCTCGCCGTGCTCCCTGGCGCGGCCGATATCGTCCAGCGTCGGGAGCAGCTCCGCCAGCACGCTGGCGAGCGCCTGCTCGCGCACGGCCGTCCTGTCCCGCTCCACCCGCTTGCGGTAGTTGGAGTACTCGGCCTGCAGTCGCTGCAGGTCGGCTGTCCGCTCCGCCAGCTGGTCCGCGACGGCGCCGCTGTCCGCGGCGTCCTCCGCAGGCGGCCCCTGCGTGCCCGCACCTTGGCCACCTTGGCCGCCTTGGCCGCCCGCCGCCCGCCGCCCGCCAGCAAACGGCTGGCCAGCGGCGGCACGGTCGGTGCCGACCCGATCAGAACTGGCCGGGTCAGGCTCCCTGACCTGCCCGGTGGCCGGGTCGATCCGCCTGCGGTCGCGGATCACCGGTCCCTCGTGGGTCTCCTCCGCGGAACTCATCAGGCGCTGCCGCCCTCCGCGCCGGGCCTGCCCTCATCGACGATCTCGGCGTCGACGACTTCCTCGTCGGCCGAGTCGGCCGAGTCGGCGGGCTGCTCGCCGGCCGCGTCGGCGGTCTGCGCGTTCTCGGCCTGCGCCTGCGCATAGATCGCGGAGCCCATCTTCTGGCTCACCTGGGCGGCGTTCTCGCTCGCCGTGCGGATGGCCTCGGTGTCGGTGCCCTCCAGCGTCTTCTTCAGCTCGGCGATCGAGGCTTCCACCTCAGACTTGATGTCGTCAGGGACCTTCTCGGCGTTCTCGCTGAGGAACTTCTCGGTCGTGTACGCGAGGGTCTCGGCGCGGTTGCGGACCTCAGCCTCCTCGCGGCGCTGGCGGTCCTCCTCCGCGTACTTCTCCGCGTCGGCCATCATCTGCTCGATGTCTTCCTTGGCCAGCGCGGAACCGCCGGAGATCGTGACCGACTGCACCTTGCCGGTGCCCAGATCCTTGGCCGAGACGTTGACGATGCCGTTGGCGTCGATGTCGAACGTGACCTCGATCTGCGGGATGCCGCGCGGCGACGGCGCGATGCCGGCCAGCTCGAAGGTGCCGAGCTTCTTGTTGTACGCGGCGATCTCGCGCTCGCCCTGGAAGACCTGGATCAGCACCGACGGCTGGTTGTCGTCCGCGGTGGTGAAGATCTCCGAGCGCTTGGTCGGGATCGTGGTGTTGCGGTCGATCAGCTTGGTGAAGATGCCGCCCTTGGTCTCGATGCCCAGCGACAGCGGGGTCACGTCGAGCAGCAGCACGTCCTTGACCTCGCCCTTGAGCACGCCGGCCTGCAGGCAGGCGCCCACGGCGACGACCTCGTCCGGGTTGACGCTCTTGTTGGGCTCCTTGCCGCCGGTCAGCTCCTTGACCAGGTCCACGACGGCCGGCATCCGGGTGGAGCCGCCCACGAGCACGACATGATGAATGTCGCTCATCTTGACCCCGGCGTCCTTGATCACCTGCTGGAACGGGCCCTTGCAGCGGTCGAGCAGGTCAGCGGTCATCTTCTGGAACTCCGAGCGGGTCAGCTTGGCGTCCAGGTGCAGCGGGCCCGACTCCGAGTGCGTGATGTACGGCAGGTTGATGGTCGTCTCGGCGGAACCGGACAGCTCGACCTTGGCCTTCTCGGCCGACTCGCGCAGCCGCTGCAGCGCCATCTTGTCCTTGGACAGGTCGACGCCGTAGCCGTTCTTGAAGTCCTTCACCAGCCAGTCGACGATCCGCTGGTCCCAGTCGTCGCCGCCCAGGTGGTTGTCGCCGCTGGTCGCCTTGACCTCGACCACGCCCTCGCCGACCTCGAGCAGCGAGACGTCGAACGTACCGCCGCCCAGGTCGAAGACCAGGATGGTGGCCTCGCTCTCCTTGTCCAGGTGGTAGGCGAGCGCCGCGGACGTCGGCTCGTTGATGATCCGCAGCACGTTCAGGCCGGCGATCTGGCCGGCCTCCTTGGTGGCCTGCCGCTGCGCGTCGTTGAAGTACGCGGGGACGGTGATGACCGCGTCGGCGATCTTCTCGCCCAGGTACGACTCGGCGTCCCTCTTCAGCTTCTGCAGGATGAACGCGCTGATCTGCTGGGCGGTGAACTTCTTGCCGTCGATGCTGACGGACCAGTTGGTGCCCATCTGGCGCTTGACCGACCGGATGGTCCGGTCCACGTTGGTGACGGCCTGCCGCTTGGCGACCTCACCCACGAGAACCTCGGAGTTCTTGGCGAACGCCACGACCGACGGTGTCGTCCGCGAGCCCTCCGCGTTGGCGATGACCGTGGGATCCCCGCCCTCAAGAATGGCAACGACGGAGTTGGTCGTCCCCAGGTCAATCCCTACCGCACGAGCCATGAGCAAATCCCTACTAGAGCGTCGGATAAAGTTGAGCGTTGTCGGCGCAACGCTGCCATACCTGCTCACCTCAAGTCAAATGAGTTGAGCTAAGGTGACTCAACCCTGTGAACGTCCCGGCGCCCGCGATAATTCCCGCACCTGCCCGACACCCGCATAGCTCCGTTCGCGGCCTCGCCCAGGCCGCTGGCGATATCCCCGGCGGTCCCACCGCGGAAGATCAAGATCATGAGAATTTCCGAACGGGGAGGCGCCAGCCGACAGGTCACGGCGCAACCCGCTGCCGCTCAAGGAGTTAGCGAAGCTGAGGGTGCGCATGTGGCCGGCCGTGACAGATGGTGAGCCAGAGTCGGGGTGTCATCCTTGACGAAATCTTGGCGCGGAGTCAAAATGGGCCAACCCAGATTGGAATCGCTTCCAACCGGGGGACTCTGCTCGAGGTGATGCCTGTGCGCACTGCGACCCGGCCGACGATGGCGGATGTAGCCACGGCCGCTGGGGTCGGGATAGGCACCGTCTCCCGCGTGGTGAACGGCGGCGTGAACGTCAGCGAACCGACCCGCCGCAAGGTCCTCGACGTGATCGAGCGGCTCGGCTACCGGCCGAGTCATCTCGGCGCGGCGCTGTCCCGCGGCACGCCGCGCACCGTGGCGATCCTGATTCCGCACCTGACCCGGCCGTCTGCCGTGGCCCGGCTGGCGGGGGCGCTCGCGGTGCTGGACGAGCAGGGCTACGACACGATCGTCTGCAACGTCGACACGCCGGAGCAGCGCGATCATCATCTGACCGCCCTGACCGCCCGGCACCGGGCCGACGGCGTGATCATCGTGTCGATCCGGCTGAGCCGTGACTGGCTCGCGGCCTTCAGGCGCGGTTCCATCCCGATCGTGACCGTCGATGCGGTCGCCGCCGGAGTACCGCAGACGCTCATCGACGACGTTGCGGGCGGACGGCTGGCCACCGCGCACCTGCTGAGCCTGGGCCACCGGCGGATCGGATTCATCGGCGACACCGCGGCCCGGGCACCCGGGCCGTATCTGGGCTTCATGTCGTCCAAATCCCGGCTGCGCGGCTACCGGCAGGAACTCGCCGGGGCGGACATCGGCTTCGACCCCGCGCTGATCCGGCTCGGACCGCATGACGCGGCGGTGGCGGCCGAGCTGGCCCGCCAGCTGCTACGGCTGCCCGATCCACCGACCGCCGTGTTCGCCGCCTCGGACACCCAGGCGATGGGCGTGCTCAGCGCCGCGGAGCACTGCGGCTTCCCGGTGCCTGACCGGCTGTCGGTGGTGGGCTTCGACGACATCGAGTCCACCGCGCTGCTCAACCTCAGCACCGTGCACCAGCCGCTGGAGCACAGCGGAGCCGAGGCCGCCAGGCGACTGTGCGCCCTGCTGCGCGGGGCCAAGGTCCGGCCGCTGCGCCAGCAACTGCCGCTGCGCATGGTGCAGCGGACAAGCTCCTCTCTGCTGTCGCGGGACGCGCCGGGCGGCGGCAGGTCTCATCTTCTGCCCGCAGGCCCGGCCGGCCCGGCGGGCCCGGAGGGTACCGCCCGCCCGGCCCGCGTTCGCAGCAGGTTCAGCCCGCACGCCTGGCGGCGGATAGCCGACGTCAGGCTCCCCTGGCGCCTCGACTGCCACCCCGAGGGGGTCATGTAAGTGCCACGAGGGACGACAATGCCCTGGAGGAACGATGAGCAGTAGCGGCCGACTACGCAGCACATCGCAGCGTCGGGCCAGGGGGCGTCCGCGCCGCGCGGTCTGGCGCCCGGTCGTCGGGCTGGCCGTGGCCGCGCTGACCGGGTCGGCGCTCGCCGCCTGCGGCACGGCCGGCGCCTCCACCGGGCGGGTCACGCTGAACTTCTACTTCTACCCGGACAGCTCGCCCGCCACCCAGGACGGCATCAACAACTGCAATGCGCATAACGGCGGCAAGTACACGATCTCCTACCAGAAGCTGCCGCAAGCCGCCGACGGCCAGCGGCAGCAGATGGTCCGCCGGCTGGCCGCGCACGAC
>DASXME010000128.1:0-1797 GCA_036495825.1 Streptosporangiaceae bacterium | reverse complement strand
GCCGGCGATCGCCTGCCCGATGAGCAGGACCGCGACCAGGGCGGCGATCACGTAGCCGAGGAAGGCGAAGCGCGACGTGCCGCTGGCGTAGCTGCCGTTGGGCGACAGCTGGTTGCCTGCGGCGCTGCCCGCGAGGACGTTGCCGTACTGGGTGGGGCTGACAAGCTCGGCGTGGTAGTTGGTCGGGAACGTCATCCCCGTCAGCTGCGCGGAGATGGCGTTGCGGACCGAGCCCGCCGAGTTGCCTGACACCGTCGCGGTCACGTCCGCGTACTGCGACATGGCCTCTTGCGGGATGTCGGACGGCTGCGGCCGCACGCTGACCGCGGCGACCTGGCCGAGCCGGACGTGCGCGCCGTTGGCCGCGTCGATGGCCAGGTTGTCGATGGACGACAGGCTGCTGCGGGTAGCCGGCTGGCCCCAGACGACGACGTCGAAGACCTCCTGGTTCTCGAAGTAGCTGCCGACGGTCAGCCCGGAAAGCAGCGTGCCCGCCTCGCGGCGGACTTCTCCCGGTGAGATGCCGTGTCGGGCAGCGGCGTCCAGGTTGACGCTGATGTCGATCGTCGGCTGCGTGACCGGGGTGGAGACGGTGGTGCCGGTGACGCCGGGGATGCGGGCGACGACGCCGGACAGCCGCGCGGCCTGCGCGGCAAGCTCCCCTCCGTTGACGCCGTAAACCCGGGTCACGACCGTGCCGGAACCGCTGGCGAGCACGCCGGTCATGCTGTCGGATTCGTACGTGCTGACGGTGCCGGTCAGGCCGGGCGTGCGGTTGGCGATCGTGGAGATCTGCGCGCTGGCCTGGCCGTAGTTCACGTTCGGCTTCAGCGTGATCCACAGTTCCCCGGTGTTGACGTTCTCGACCTGGTCGGAGTTGGTGGCCCGGCCGAGGGTCGCGCCGACGGACTGCACCGCTGGCATCGCGCGCAGCTCGCTGGTCACCAGGCCCGTCATCCTGCTCAGCTCGGGCAGCGACATGCCTGGCGCCCCCGATACCCGCATCACCAGGGACCGGTCGGCGAACTGGGGCTGGTTCGCGTGCACGAACGGCAGCCCCGCGAGCGCCGCGACACCCGCGGCCGCGGTGAGGCCGAGGCAGACGGCCGCGAGCCGCGGCGCCGCGGCGACGCGGGTGACGCCCCGCTGGTAGGCGGCGCCCGCGCGGGCCGGCAGCGCCGCGAGGCCGGTCGCGGGCGCACCGCCCGTGCCTGCGTTGGAGCGGCCGCGCGCCCGCGGCCCCACCGCCATGACGAGGACGGCGAGGGCCGGGGTGACGGTGACCGCGACCACCATGGAGACCAGGATGCCGAGGAAGAGCGCCAGGGCCATCGGCCGCAGGAACGTGGCGGTCAGGCCGGTGGCGATCAGCAGCGGGACGACGCAAACCAGGGCCGCCACGCCGGCCCCAGCGAGGGCGCCGCGCAGCTCACCGCATGCCGCCGCGACGCCGCGCTCGACGCGGGTGATCCGGTTCTGGTCAGCATTGACCGCGCCGGCGGCGTCCGCCCTGCGCCTGGACACGATCGCCTGCGCGGAGCCCGCCGCCTCGGTGACGACGAAGCCGAGTGCGAGCAGCAGGCCGAGGGTGACGAGCGAGTTGAACGAGTAGCCGAGCAGCGAGACAAGCGCGGTCGCGGCGACGAACGACAGCGCCACGCCGGCCAGCGCGGTGAACGCCAGGCGCAGCGAGAGCAGCAGGGCGAGCAGCGCCACCGCCATCAGGATGCCGGCGATGATCAGCGCGGTGCGCAGGTTGGTGAGCGAGGAGTTCACGTAGGTGTCGTCGCGGAACAG
>DASXME010000127.1:0-10782 GCA_036495825.1 Streptosporangiaceae bacterium | reverse complement strand
GGGGCTGTCGCTGGCGGAATGGGCCACCTGGCTGCGGCGCGCATGATCCAATGGGCGCGTGAGTATGGGGGAAGCAGCCGTGACCGAGGCCGACACCGAAGCTGCGGACACATCCCGCCCTGGCGCGCTGGCGATGCTGCGCGACGCGCGGCTGCTCCCGTGGCTGGTGCGGGCGGCCTGGGTGCTCGGCCCGATTATTGCGTTCGCGGTCTACCTGCGGCTGGCCAGGACCCGGTCGGTCAACTCCGACGGCTCCAGCAACGCCCTGCAGGCCTGGGACATGCTGCACGGCAACCTGCTGCTGCACGGCTGGAGCCTCACCGACGTCTCGTTCTACACCACCGAACTGCCGCAGTACATGCTGGTGGAGCTCGTCCGCGGGCTGAACCAGGACGTGGTGCACGTCGCCGCGGCCATCACCTACACGCTGGCGATCCTGCTGGCCGCCCTGCTGGCCAAGGGGAACGCCACCGGGCGCGAGGCCGTGATGCGGGTGGGCCTGGCCGTCGGGATCATGCTCGCCCCGCAACTGGGGTCCGGCGTGAACATCCTGATCTCCTCGCCGGACCATATCGGGACCTCGGTGCCGGTCATGGTGGCCTGGCTGGTGCTGGACCGGGCCAGGCCGCGCTGGTACATCCCGGTGATCGTCGCGGCGCTGCTGGGCTGGGCCGAGGTCGCCGACGCGCTGGTGCTCTACATCGGGGTGCTGCCGCTCGCGCTGGTCTGCGGGTTCCGGGTCTACCGGGCGGTGGTCGTCGAGCGGCGGCCGCTGGCCTCGCAACGGTACTGGCTGGCGCTGGGGGCCGGCGCGCTGCTGGCGGCGGCGCTGGCCCTGCTGGCGCTGCACGCGATCCACGCGTCCGGCGGGTTCTTCTCCCCCGATCCCAGGACGACGTTCACGCCGAGCGGCACCAGGCTGCCGCACAACCTGGGCCTGTCCGCCGAAGGGCTGCTGCTGCTGGGCGGCGCGGACTTCTTCGGCGCCAGGCTGTCGGCCAGCACAGCCTTCACGCTGCTGCACGTGATAGGAGTGTTCCTGGGCGGCTGGGGGATCTGGCTGGCGGCGCGGCGCTTCTGGCGGAACCTGGATCTGGTCGATCAGCTGCTGCTCGTCGGCGTGGTGATCAACCTGGTCACCTACGTGCTGAGCACGCACGCCAATTCGGTGGCGTCCACCAGGGAGATCAACGCGGTGCTGCCGTTCGGCGCCGTCCTGGCCGCGCGCCTGCTGGCCAGGCGGCTGATGGCGGCCAGGCTGGTACCGCTGCTGGCCGTCGTGCTGGCGGGCTACCTGCTGGGCCTGGCGCACGAGATCATCCAGCCGGAGGTGCACGCGCAGAACCAGCAGCTCACCTCCTGGCTGGCGGCCCGGCACCTGGACAGCGGGCTGTCCGGCTACTGGGAGTCGAACGTCGTCTCGCTGACCAGCGGCGAACGGGTCCAGATCCGGGCGGTGACGGTTCACGACGGCCGCCTCATCCACGGCACGCTCGAGACCAAGGCGCAGTGGTTCAACCCGGATCGCAGCAGCGCCAACTTCGTCGTCATCTTCCCCGGCTCGGGAGCGTATCCCGGCTTCACCGGCACCCAGGCCGTGCTGGCCACGTTCGGACCGCCGGCCAGGACGTATCACGTGGGGCGCTACCAGGTGCTGGTCTGGGACGGCAATCTGCTCCGCGAGCTGGGCTGAGCCAGGCCTGCTGACTGGTCGGCTGCCGGAGGCTGCGCGGCCGGGCGCAGGTCAGCCCTGGAACCGTTCGGAAAAAAATCAGGTATCGATCCGCGACAGGTCAAGCTCGGCCGCACCACCGACGATGAAATCGCGGCGGGGCGCGACCTCAGACCCCATCAGCAGGTCGAACGTCGAGGCGGCCGCGGCGGCGTCGCCGATCCGGATCCGGCGCAGGGTGCGGTGCCGCGGGTCCATCGTGGTCTCGGCCAGCTGGCCGGCGTCCATCTCGCCCAGGCCCTTGTAGCGCTGGACCGGCTCCTTCCACCGCTGCCCCCGGCGCTCGAGCTCCAGCAGGGTGCGGTTCAGCTCAGGGTCGGAGTAGGTGTAGCGGTACTTCGGCTGGTTCTTGCGCGGGCTGGACAGCTCGATCCGGTGCAGCGGCGGTACCGCGGCGAACACCCGGCCTGCCGCCAGCATGGCCCCCAGGTACCGGTGGAAGAGGGTCAGCAGCAGGGTGCGGATGTGCGCGCCGTCCACGTCGGCGTCGGCCATGAAGATGACCCGCTGGTAGCGGGCCGCGTCCAGGTCGAACGCCGCGCCCGAGCCGGCGCCGATCACCTGGATGATCGCGGCGCATTCGGTGTTCTTGAGCATGTCCGCGAGCGAGGACTTCTGCACGTTGAGGATCTTGCCCCGGATCGGCAGCAGCGCCTGGAATTCTGAGTCCCTGGCCAGCTTGGCCGTGCCGAGCGCGGAATCACCCTCGACGATGAACAGCTCGCTGCGGTCGTCCGCGGTCCGGCAGTCGACCAGCTTGGCCGGCAGCGCCGAGCTGGCCAGGGCGGTCTTGCGGCGCTGGTTCTCGCGGTGCTCGCGGGCGGAGATGCGCGTCTTCGCAGCGGCCACGATCTTGTCGAGCACGGCACGGGCCTGCGCCTTGGCGCCGCGGGGGGGCGACTCGAAGTAGGCCTTCAGCTCGGTGGCGACCACCTGCGCGACGATCCGGGAGGCGGCCGGAGTGCCGAGCACCTCCTTGGTCTGCCCCTCGAACTGCGGCTCGGGCAGCCGCACCGCCACCACCGCGGTGAGTCCTTCGAGCACGTCCTCCTTGATCACCGCCTCGTCGCCGTTCTTCAGCAGCCGGGACGAGCGGAGCTGCTCGTTCAGGGTGCGGACCAGGGCCCGGTCGAAGCCGGCCACGTGGGTGCCGCCCTTGGGCGTGGCGATCACGTTGACGAACGAGCGGGTGACGCTGTCGTAGCCTGAACTCCACTGCAGCGCGATGTCCACCAGCAGCTCGCGCTCGACGTCGGCCGGGGTCATGTGGCCCTGCTCGTCGAGCACCGGGATCGTCTCGGTGAACTGGCCCGAGCCTTGCAGCCGCAGCACGTCGGTCACCTGCTCGCCCGAGCCCAGGTGCGCGCAGAACTCGCTGATCCCGCCCTCGTAGGAGAACTCCGCCTCGGCGGCGGGCTCGCCCGGCCTGCTCTCGTCGCGGATCCGGATCATCAGGCCGGGAATGAGGTAGGCGGTCTGCCGGGCGCGCTCAGTCAGCGCCTCGAAGGTGAACCTGGAGTCGTGGGTGAAGACCTGCGGGTCCGGCCAGAACCGGCTCCTGGTGCCGGTGACGCGCTTGGCGACGCGGCGCTCCTTGCGCAGCCCGGACGCCGGGACGAACGGGGCGTCAGGGCCGGGGCCGGCGAACCCGCCGGGCACGCCGCGGTGGAAGCTCGCCCCCCAGGTGTGCCCGTCCCTGTCCACTTCCACGTCGAAGCGGGCGGACAGCGCGTTGACCACCGAGGCGCCCACGCCGTGCAGGCCGCCCGACGCGGTGTAGGAGCCGCCGCCGAACTTGCCGCCCGCGTGCAGCCGGGTCATCACGAGCTCGACGCCGTTCAGCCCGCTCTTGGGCTCGATGTCGACCGGGATGCCGCGGCCTTCGTCGCGCACCTCGGCCGAGCCGTCGGCGTGCAGCACGATCACGACCCGCGAGCCGTGGCCGCCCAGCGCCTCGTCCACGGAGTTGTCGATGATCTCCCACAGGCAGTGCAGCAGGCCGCGGCTGTCGGTGGAGCCGATGTACATGCCGGGCCGCTTGCGGACGGCGTCCAGTCCCTCTAGGACCGACAGGTGCCGCGCCGTGTAGGCGTCCGCCGCATGCTGCTGGCGGGGCCGGGGGCCGGCGGCGCTGGGGGCGCTGGCCGTGCTTGCCGCAGTCACGAAGGCCCTCCTCCGGCGAATAGGCGGGCGACACGCCGCCGGTAACCACATCGCAGACTAGCTCTCCGCGGCGAATGCCGCGCGCAGCCACGCCGCGCGCAGGCCGCCTGCGGGTCGGGAGACAAACCCGTTCAGCCCCCCGCGACCTGGGATAACATTCGCGATACAGTAGAGATAGCAGATAGTCACCGGATGGATGCTTGGGTCCGCGGAGCGGCCGCGTAGCGGTTGCTGGGCGGGCGGGAGGGTTCACCGAGGGCCAGACGGGGAAGACCGGCCGCACGCACACGAGGGCTGACGGGAGGGTTTCGCTGATGGCGTACTCGGCATCCAAGAGCATCGGGAAGGTCGACGCGGGCTCCTACGTTGTGCTGTGGTGAAGGCAGACTACGAATGACCAGCGCCCAGCCGGATGTCGAAGCCGGAGGCACAAGGCGAGGATGGCGACGTTGACAGGAGCTCTAGCCCCCACCAAGCCGCTGACCGCCGCGGACGTGTGCGACCGCTGCGGTGCCCGGGCCTATGTCCGGGTACTGCTCAACGGTTCCGCAGAGTTGCTCTTCTGCGCGCATCACGCTCGTCAGCACGCGGAAGCGCTGGCCAGGGTCGCGATAGACATACAGGACGAGACCAACCTTCTGGACAGCAAGAAGGGCCAGTCCGCGAACTAGGCCCAGCTTGCCGGCTCGCAACGTAGCGCGGCCGGGTCAGCGTGATGCTGATCCCGGCCGCGCTTTTTGCTGCCTTTGTTGGCTGCCTTTGTTTTGCTGCCTGGTTAGTCGAGGTAGTCGCGGAGCACCTGGGAGCGGGACGGGTGGCGGAGCTTCGACATGGTCTTCGACTCGATTTGCCGGATGCGCTCCCGGGTGACCCCGTAGACCTTGCCGATCTCGTCCAGGGTCTTGGGCTGGCCGTCGGTAAGCCCGAAGCGCATGGACACCACGCCGGCCTCGCGCTCGGACAGGGTGTCGAGCACCGAGTGCAGTTGCTCCTGCAGCAGCGTGAAGCTGACCGCCTCGCCGGGCTGGATGGCCTCGGAGTCCTCGATCAGGTCACCGAACTCGCTGTCGCCGTCCTCGCCGAGCGGGGTGTGCAGCGAAATCGGCTCGCGGCCGTACTTCTGCACCTCGATGACCTTCTCCGGGGTCATGTCCAGCTCGGCGGCGAGCTCTTCCGGAGTCGGCTCGCGGCCCAGGTCCTGCAGCATCTGGCGCTGCACCCGGGCCAGCTTGTTGATGACCTCGACCATGTGCACCGGGATCCGGATGGTCCTGGCCTGATCGGCCATCGCCCGGGTGATGGCCTGCCGGATCCACCAGGTGGCGTACGTGGAGAACTTGTAGCCCTTGGTGTAGTCGAACTTCTCGACCGCGCGGATCAGGCCGAGGTTGCCCTCCTGGATCAGGTCGAGGAAGAGCATGCCGCGGCCGGTATAGCGCTTGGCCAGCGAGACGACCAGGCGCAGGTTGGCCTCGAGCAGGTGGTTCTTGGCCCGGCGGCCGTCGGAGGCGATCCATTCGAGGTCCGCGCACTCATCCGAGCCGTGCAGCGCCCGGGTCTCGGCGAGCTTCTCCTCGGCGAACAGGCCGGCCTCGATCCGCTTGGCCAGTTCCACTTCCTGCTCGGCGTTGAGCAGCGGCACCTTGCCGATCTGCTTCAGGTAGTCCTTGACCGGGTCGGCGGTGGCGCCGGCCGCGGCGACCTGGGCGGCGGGGAGGTCGTCGTCGTCGTCGCCGTAGACGAACGCGTCTTCTTCGGCGTCGTCGCCGGCCGCCCCTTCGGCGGCAGGCTTGCCCGTCGCCGGCGCGGCGGGCGCGACCTTCCCGGCCTTGCCCGTCGGGCCGCCCGGCGCGCCTGGCCCGTCGTCGGCCCCGTTGGCCCGGTCGGCCGCGTCAGGCTCGTCGTCGGCGACATCGGGCCCGTCAGCGTCGCTCAGATCGGTGTCGCTGCTCAGGTCGGTGTCACTCAGGTCGGTGTCATCGAGCGTCACGTCGATTTCCACATCGACGTCGACCTCGACGTCAACAACCGCGATATCGACTACTGCATCGAGATCAGCTGGGTGATCCAGGCTGTCTATCGCCAGTTCGCTGTCCGCGGTGTCCTGCACCCACGTCTCCGTCTCCTGGGCTTGCGGGGTCCCGGCCGGCTCTGCGGCCTTCGCCCCCTTCCCGGCGTTCTGCTTCCCGTTGGCGGGCTTCCCATTCGCGGGCCGCCCGTTTGCGGTCTTCCCGTTGGCGGGCTGCCCGTTAGCGGGTCTCTCGGCCGTCGGCCCGGCACGCTCCGCGTGCTCCGCGTGCGGATGCGGTGGCTCCCGCCGGCTCCGGCCCTGTTTGCTCGCCTTGCTCGCTTTACTCGCCTTGCTCGCCGCAGAGTTGGCAGCGCTCACGACCGCCACCCCTTCCTTCGCCGGACGGCGGCCGACAGCGCCAGGTACGGCGCCGGGCTGACCGAACTAGCAGGCGACACAGACACTCTCCTGCGCATAAGTAGCGGGAACTGGACCCTACTGCGAGGCCCCGGCTGCTGGGGTCATACCGGAAGGCGGACCGGCGCCAAAGGCACCGATGCTGCTGCTCGCCCTCCGAGGACCACCTTAGGCGGACTTTAGGAGTGACTTGCACAGCCAGGCCACCGTCATGCTTTCCCTCCCCGGCCGCGCTCGCCCTGCACAGGAACGTGCAGCACCAGCACGGTCACGTCATCATCCTGTTCATATCCGGCCAGCATCCGGTCAACCAGGTACTCAAGAAGCCGGTCCGGATGCGCGGTCACCTCCGGCGGAGCCTTCCCGGCGACCGCGAGCAGCTCATCCAGGCCCGCGTCGAGGCCGCGCGTGCGGTTCTCTACTAGTCCATCGGAATAGAACACCACAGTGTTGCCGGGTGGCAGCCGGAAAGTGTGCTGCTGTCGCGGGCTCGCCCAGCCGAGCGGGGTCCCCGCCTCGATCGTGTCGAGCCTGGGCGGCGCCTCGGCGCACAGCCGCAACGGCGGCAGATGACCGGCATTCCCGGCCATCCCTTCCCCGGTCGCGGGGTCGACGACCAGGTAGGCGACCGTGGTGACCTGCTCCTCGAGCTCGGTGGCGGTGAACAGCCGGTCCAGGCCGGCCAGCACCGCGGCGGGCCTGGGGTCGGTCAGCGCGAGCGCGCGCAGCGCATTGCGCACCCGGCCCATGCCGGCCGCGGCCGTCAGCCCCTTGCCCATCACGTCGCCGGCCGCGATGGCCAGCCGCCCGTCCGGCAGCTTGAAGGCGTCGTACCAGTCGCCGCCGATCTCCATGTTCCTGGTGACCGGCAGGTACCTCGCCTCGAGGATCAGCCCAGGGACGACGGGCAGCTGGTCGGGCAGCAGGCTGCGCTGCAGCGTCTCGGCCGTGGTGTGCTCGCGCTCGAACAGGGCGGCCCGCTCCACGGCGAGCGCGCACTGGCCGGCCAGCGCCTCGAGGAACACCCGCTCCTCTTCGGTGATCCGCCTGGGCCGGGTGAACGAGAACCTGATCGCGCCGAGCGGCGCGCCCGCGGCGAGCAGCGGCAGGCCCACCCAGGCGCGCTCGTCGCTGCTGGTCAGGTAGAGATCCACGTTCGCGTCCGGCTCGAACAGCCGGCGCAGCGCGTCCGGATCCTCGATGAGCACAGGGCGTCGGCCGGTGATGGCCGCGGTGATCACGCTCGGGACGTCCAGCGGGATATCGCTCGCCGGGCCGCCCGGGTTCACCATCTGCAACCGCAGCCGGTCGGAATCCAGCAGGGCCACGTCGGAGCGCTCGGCGCCGACCGCGGACCGGCCGACCTCGGTGATCACCTCGACGACCTGCTCCACGGTGAGCGCCTCGGCCAGCATCGACGTGGCCTGCTGCAGCCGGGCCGTGCGCAGGGCCGCGGCGGACAGCTGCTCGGTGAGCCTGCCGCGCATCTCCTCGGCCTCGCGCTGGCCGGTGACGTCGGTGCTCGCCCCCACCCATTCGATGATCTTCCCGGCCCGCTCGATCGGGACGGCGCGCACGTCGTAATGCCGGTACGCCCCGGCCTTGGTGCGGACCCGGTAGCGGTTGTCGAACACCCGGCCCGCCTGCACGCAGTCCTGCCAGGCGTGGTCCACCCGGTCGCGGTCGTCGGGATGGATGGCGTTCAGCCAGCCGTGGCCCAGGTACTCCTCCACCGTCTGGCCGGTGATCCAGCGCCATTCGGGCGAGTCCTCGGCGATCTCGCCGGTCGGCGAGGTCACCCAGACCACTTGCGCGCCGGCCTGGACCAGCGACCGGTACCTGGCCTCGCTGCGCCGCACTGCCTCCGCCGAGTACTGCCGGTCGGTGATGTCGGCCGCGATCAGTACGACGCCGGTGATGTTCGCCTCGCTGTCATGGCAAGGAAACCAGGAGAAGGCCCAGTGTCGCTCCCTGATCGAGCCGGCGTCGGAGTCGTCGGTGGCGGGGTCGCGCCTGATGGCGGGTTCGCGCCCTGCGGGGTCGCGTCCTGCGGGGTCGCGTCCTGCGGCGGGTACTGGCGGCAACTGGCCGGCTGCGGTGATCGGCTGGTCTGCGGCGGCGACCGGCTGGTCGGCCTCGAGCACGGGCTGGTCCTCGGCCAGCACGCGGCGCAGCGCGGCCTCGGCCCGGTCGGCGTGCCCGGCGGGCCAGATTTCGCTAGGCAGCCGCCCCAGGTGATCGGCGTAGCTCACCCCGTGCAGCCGGGCCAGCGTCCGGTTGACCCGGCGGAAGCGCAGGTCGGTATCGAAGAAGGCGAACCCGATGGGCGCCTCGCGCAGCAGCGTGTCGAGCAGGGCGGAGTCGGAGATCTCCAAGCCGGACACCCGCGGCTGGGGCACAGATGTATCTGTGCTCATCCGGCGCTGCTCATCCGGTGCTGCCCTGTCGCATGCGCACCTGGCATGAAGCGACTCCTTCTTCCTTCTGCGGTTTCTTCCTGCTCTGTGCTTTCTTCCTGCTCTGTGGCTTCCTGCTGGGCTGGGCTTCGTGAGCCGTCATAAGCAGGCTAGCGGCCAGAAGCTCATGCCGGGAATCATTCGGATAGCCAGGTAGCGACGTCGTGCGCCGGCCTGGCGGCGAGCCGGCCGTCACCGGGTGCATATGCGGCCTCAGGCAGAGAATCCGGGGGGACATCTCAGTTGCGTAGCATCCGTGCCTGCTGATCTGAAAAGCTGTGCACGTGAGCCCGCCAAGCCGACGACGCAGTCAGCCCCCCGGCGGGCCCAGTCACGGAGCGGCGCGGCCCGGCTCATCCGAGTCACCGCCGGCCGCGATGTTCGCCGAGATGCTGCGGGCCGCCAGGGAACTGCTCGCCGTCCGCAGCCCGCTCGACGCCGAGCTTCTGGTCAGCGAGTTGCTCGGCACCTGGTGGGGGCCTGGGCCCCGGCAGGCAGGCCGCCGCGGGCACGCAGGCATCGAGGAACTGGTCGGCGAGGGACTCGTCGAGTACGCGGCGACACAGGCCACCCCGGCCGCGCTGGCGCTGCTGTCCGGCATCGCCTGCCTCGGCACCCCGGGCCAGGCCGCCAAGGCCGAACGGGCCGCGCTCGGGATGATCGCCAGCGGCGTGGCGCGGCCGCGCTGGGCTGATCACCTCGGCGCGGTGACCTCCGGCGACTGCTACCTCAACTCGGACGCCTACGGCGACAGGGACGAGGTGGTCTGCTGCTTCAGCTACGCCGGGGAGGAGCCGCACGCGCTTGTCTGCGTGGTCGACTACAACTCTGGCGGCCTGCTGCGCGACGGCTGGGTGACGGCCGAGGTCGGCAAGCTGCTCAGCCACTGCCATCAGGCGCACGGCGGCGAGCGGGCCGAGGGGTCGTTCGGGTCCCTTGACCCGGCACAGGCCAGGCGGCTGCTCGCCCGGGCGCTGCGGGCCACCGAAGAGCGCGCCGATGCCCCGGTCAGCGAGTCCTTCCCCTCCTACCACGCGTTCATCAGGACGCGGGTGCGCACGCTGCCGCCGCGCGGCGAGGGCGGCGAGGAAGGCGCCGGGAGCCTGCTGGAGCCGAAGGCCGAGGCGCCCCGCGGCTCGGCCGGCCAGGCGGGGCGGGGCGACCGGACCGGCCGTGGTGACCGGGCCGGGCGAGGCGACCGGGGTGACCGGGCCGGGCGGCGGCCGTGGGGCGCGGACCGCAGGGCCATGCTGGTGGCCGAGTTCCTCGCCTCGGACGAGGCAGAGGACCTCTCCGACCGCAGGTCGGCCAGCCGGTGCGCGGATCACATCGTCGCCTACGGGTGCGACAGGGACTTCGGCAGGCCGCTGCGGATGAGCCCGGTCAAGGCGGACACGTTCCTGCTCGACTGGCTGCCCCGCAAGGTCATGCTGTCGGCTGCCGAGCAGGAGGCCATCCCGCACGTGCTCGCCGCCTGGACCCGGTGGGCGGGCAGGCGCTGCGGGCTGAGCAAGAACGCCATCGCGGAGACCCTCGAAGCCGTCTTCGACTGCACCGAGAAGTTCGCCGCCGCCTACCGGGATCCGACCACGTTCGGGCTGGACGCCGGGCTGGTCGCCCGGCTGCTTCCCGACGCGGACCTCGAGGCGCTGCCCCGCCGAGCGTTCGCCTTCCCGCTGCTGAGCGGCTGGTACGGCGGCGTGGACCTGAGCACGCTGGACCCGTCCGATCCGGCCGACCGCAGGATCCTGCTGGCCGCCGACCACGACGACGGGCCGGCCAGGCACGCGGGCACCCCGCACATCGAGCGGCACCTGGCGCTGGCCGACCGGCTCTGGCGCGGCGACCCGCCCGAGCTGTGGGAGGCGGCGCAGCGGCTGCTCGACCTCGGCGAGGACCGGCACGCCGTGCTGCACGCCCTGATGGACGCGATCCGCGCCGCGGGGCCCCGGCAGGCGGACATCAAGGCCGAGCTCGCGGCCCTGCCGCCGATCGAGCCTTAG
>DASXME010000126.1:0-13792 GCA_036495825.1 Streptosporangiaceae bacterium | reverse complement strand
TCGTATCGTGCTGAGTCTGGACGTCTTGGCTCCTGAGGTAGAGTGGAGGGACACTCCGGTTACTATACGGAGGCTCCCTCCGGTTTGCAACCGAATTAAACCGCAACCGAGTAGATTCGTGACGATGACCTCCAGTACGAGCACCACAGGCGCAGCGCCCTCAGGCACGGGCCCCTCAGGCACGGGCCCCTCAGGCACGGGCACTTCAGGCGCGGGCCCGGCCGGCACGGGCGTCCCGCCGGACGGCCCGCCACTGCGGGCTGACGCGCGCCGCAACCGCGAGCGGCTGCTGGCCGCGGCGACCGCGGCCTTCGCCGAGCACGGGGCCGACGCGCCGCTCGAGGACATCGCGCGCCGGGCCGGGGTGGGCATCGGCACCCTCTACCGGCACTTCCCCACCCGGCTGGCCCTGCAGGAGGGCGTCTTCCGCAACCAGGTGGACGCGGTCTGCCAGCGCGGCCGCGACCTGGCCGGCAGCCCGGCCCCCGGCGACGCGTTCGCCGACTGGCTGCAAGCGCTGTCCGGTTACCTCGCCACCAAGCGCGGCCTGTCCCAGGCGCTGATCGCCACGCTCGGCCGCGACTCCGAGCTGATCTCGTCGTGCAGCCAGCTGATGAAGACGACGGCAGAGCAGCTTCTGCTGCGCGCCCAGGAAGCGGGGCAGTTGCGCGCCGACGTCTCCGCCATGGACGTCATGCGGCTGGTGCACGGGATCGCGGTGGCCACCGAGCGCGCTCCCGGTGATGCGCCCCGGCTGCTGTCGCTGATGATCGACGGCCTGCGCCCGCCCGCCCGCTAGGCGTCGTCGTCCCCGGCCAGCCCCGGCGGCCGGTTCTCGTACGGGGTGCTCAGCACGATCGTGGTGCGGGTGGAGACGTTCGCCGCCTCGCGGATCTGCTGCAGCAGATCCTCCAGCGCCACCGGCGAGGCGACCCGCACCTTGAGAATGTAGTTCTCCTCCCCAGCGACGCTGTGGCAGGCCTCGATGGCATCGAGGTGGGCGAGGCGCTGCGGCGCGTCGTCGGGCGCGGCCGGATCGAACGGCTTGATCGAGACGAATGCGGTCAGCGGCAGGCCCGCGTCGTCCGGGTTGATCAGCGCGGCGTAACCGGTGATGACGCCGCGCCGCTCCAGGCGGCGCACCCGCTGGTGCGCGGCCGATACCGAGAGCCCGGTCTCGCCGGCCAGGTCGGTAAAGCTCATCCGCCCGTCGCGCGAGAGCAGCGAGACAATCATGCGGTCGATCTCTTCCACGCCGTCACGGTAGCCTCCCCCGCGCCTGGGCCGCATCTCGGCGACGGCAGGTAACGAAACGGTAACGGGCTTTACGCTCCCGTAACAAAGCGCCCGGCATCCGCCGCCCGGCATCCCGGCCGGTTACGCTGCCCGGACCCGGCCGCCCAGAGTTACGGAGCCCCCAGCGATGGCCCAGATCGTTCTCGACCAGATCGACAAGATCTACGCAGGCGGCGTGAAGGCTGTCGACCAGCTCAGCCTGGATATCAAGGACGGCGAGTTCATGGTCCTGGTCGGGCCCTCCGGCTGCGGCAAGTCCACCGCGCTGCGATCCATCGCCGGCCTGGAGGAGATCAGCGCGGGCACGATCACGATCGGCGACCGGGTGGTGAACGACCTGCCGCCCAAGGACCGCGACATCGCCATGGTGTTCCAGAACTACGCCCTCTACCCGCACATGACCGTGGAGCAGAATCTGGCGTTCGGGCTGCAGCTGCGCAAGACGCCCAAGGACGAGATCCGGCGCCGGGTCACCGAGGCGGCCAGGATGCTCGGCCTCGAGCAGTACCTCAAGCGCAAGCCGGCCGCGCTGTCCGGCGGCCAGCGGCAGCGGGTCGCGATGGGCCGGGCGATCGTGCGGGAGCCGCAGGCGTTCCTGATGGACGAGCCGCTGTCCAACCTGGACGCCAAGCTGCGCGTGTCCATGCGGGCGTCGCTGAACCAGCTGCACGAGCGGCTCGGCGTGACCACCGTCTACGTGACCCACGACCAGGTCGAGGCGATGACGCTGGGGCACCGGGTGTGCGTGCTGCGGGACGGCAGGCTGCAGCAGGTCGATACGCCGCAGCGGCTCTTCGACGGGCCGGTGAACCTGTTCGTGGCCGGCTTCATCGGCTCGCCGGCGATGAACTTCGCCACCGCCGAGCTGGTCCGCGACGACGGGCCCGCCGTGACCTTCGCCGGCTACAAGCTGCCGGTGCCCGCCGCGGTGTTCGAGCAGAAGCCCGGGCTGGACGGCTACATCGGCAAGCAGGTCGTGCTCGGCGTGCGGCCCTCGGACTTCGAGGACGCGAGCCTGGCCGAGGCCAGCTGGGCCAGGATGCCGGTCAAGGCGGGCGTGACCGAGGAGCTCGGCAGCGAGATTCACGTCATCTTCACGATCGAGGCGCCGCCGGTCGAGCACGCCAGCATCGCCGAGGCGGCCAAGGGCGAAGAGGGCGAGGACGAGGCGGCGATCGCGCTGGCCGGCGGCAAGTCGCTGTGGACCGCCCGGGTCGCGGCCCGCAGCGCCGTCCGGCCGGGCAGCCCGGTCGAGCTCGCCGTCGACACCAGCAACCTGCACTTCTTCGACCCGGTCAGCGGCCTGTCCATCGGCCACCCCCAGGCCCCGCCTGCCTGAGGCACGGCGCGAATACTCCGCCTGAGGCTGGGGAGATGCAGGTGATGACTGACATCGACACAGCCGCCGATATCGACATCGTCCTGCACGAGCAGCGGGCCACGGTGCGGATCCCGCTGGCCGGCCAGGTCACCCAGGACTGGTGCCGCCGCTATCAGGAGCTGGCCGAGGCCAAGGGCCTGCCGGCCAGGGCGGAAGTCCATCCCGGCCGGGCCTGGGTCGTCGTGAACATGCCGGGCTATACGGCCGGCCCCGAGGTTCTCGCGACGATGGACACCGCCAGGGACCTGATCGCCAGAGCCGACGCCACGGAGGAGTCGGCCGGCGCCGAGGGACTGGCCTCCGCGGTTCGCGACTGGTGGACCGAGCAGCGAGGCTAACCTGTCTTGCACGGTCGTCACCGGTGCCAAGGAGCAGATCATGAGGCGAGCAATGGCAGGCATGGCCTTCGCGGCGGCCATCATGATGTGCTGCACCGGCGCGGCGAGCGCCGCGAGCGCGGCCAGCGCCGCGGCCGGCTGGACCGTCCAGCCGGTGCCGCTCAAGGTGCGGAGCGGCGAAACGCACGGCGGGCTGTCCGCGGTCACCTGCGCCACCGCCCGCAACTGCGACGCCGTCGGGCAGGACGTCAATCGCTCGGGGACGACCGCACAGGCGCTGGTCGAGCACTGGGACGGCAGCACGTGGGGGGCGCGGGCCGCGCCCGGGCCGGCCGGCGCGGTCGACAGCGGCCTGGCCGGGGTCTCGTGCGTCAACGGGGTTACCTGCACTGCCGTCGGATCCTACGTCGAGAAGGCCGGCACGTCGCTGACCCTGGCCGAGAACTGGAACGGCGACGCGTGGATGGTCCAGCCGACCCCCAGCCCGGGCGGTGCGAACGACAGCGAACTGCTCGCGGTCTCGTGCGTCTCGGCGGCCAGCTGCACGGCCGTCGGAGATGACGGCGGCGGCTCCGGTACCCCGGTCACGCTGGCCGAGCACTGGAACGGCAGCGCCTGGACGACCCAGCCCACCCCCAGCCCGGCCGGCACGAAGGACAGCCGGCTGCTCGCGGTGTCGTGCCCGTCGGCGGCCAGCTGCACCGCCGTCGGCCACTCCGGCACCAGCCTGCTGGCCGAGCACTGGAACGGCAGCACCTGGACGATCCAGCCCGTCCCGAGCCCGGGCGGCGCGAACGACAGCGAACTGCTCGCGGTGTCGTGCCCGTCGGCGGCCAGCTGCACCGCGTCGGGGAGCTACACCACCGCCTCCGGGGCCAGCGCACCGCTGGCCGAGCGCTGGAACGGCAGCACCTGGACGATCAAGCCCACTCCCCTGCCGCCCGGCGCGGACGGTGGCGTCCTGTCCGGAGTCTGGTGCGTTTCGGCGGCCAGTTGCACCGCGGTCGGATGGTCGGCCGGGATCGGCACCTCCGGAGCGTCGTTCGCGCTGGCCGAGTACTGGAACGGCAAGACCTGGACGGTGCAGGCCACCGCCAGCCCGGCGGGTCACAAGGCCCTGGAGGCGGTCGCCTGCACGGCGCAGCGCGCCTGCACCGCGGTCGGGATCACTCCGCAGGCCGGGGCGGGCGCCGCTATGACCCACCCGCTGGCTGAGCAGGAGTAGCCGGAGCCGAAGGGCCAGCGAGTCCCCTGCGGCGGCCCGTTTCGAGCGGCGGGGCGCTGACCGGGCAGCAGATACGGCTCTCCGGCTCGGGCACCGGGCGGTCCGGGGTCGGCCGCAGCACGTCGTTGTCGATCAGCAGGCCGGACAGCACCGCCCCGGCCACGAGCAGGCCGGCGCAGATCAGCATGGCGGCGCGGAAGCCCGAGTTGAACGCCCCGGCCGACCCGTGGCCGCCGATGGACAGCCCGACGGCCGCGGGCAGGCCGGCCACCGCGAGCAGCCCGGCCGCCCTGGCCACCGCGTTGTTGACGCCGCTGGCCACCCCCGCGTGCCGGGCGTCCGCGCTGGCCAGCACGGTCGCGGTCAGCGGGGCCACGGTGGCCGACAGGCCGATGCCGAACACGCACACCGCGGGGAACACGTCGGCGAAGTACGAGGCGTGCGGGCCGATCCTGGTCATCAGCAGCAGCCCGGCCGCGCTGGTCAGCGTGCCGCCGGCCATCAGCCAGCGCGGCCCGGTCCGCTGGGCCAGCGCGCCCGCCCGCGCCGAGAGGGCGAGCATCAGCAGGGTCGCGGGCAGCGTCGCGGTGCCGGCCCGCAGCGGCGTGAAGCCCGACACCACCTGAAGCTGCAGGATGAGCAGGAAGAACAGTGCGCCGAACGCCCCGTACACCACGAACGTCACCAGGTTGACCACGGTGAACTGGCGGGACGCGAACACGTCGAGCGGCAGCATCGGCGGGGTGCCGCCCGGCGTGTTCGTGCGGCGGCGCTCCACCATGACGAACGCCACCGCGGCCGCCACGCCGATGATCGCGGCCACCGCGACCCTGGCCGCCACGCCCTTGGCGGGCGCCTCGATCAGCGCGTAGCTGGTGCCGGCCAGCGCCAGCGCGGCCAGCGCGGCACCCGACACGTCGAACCGGCCGTGCGCCATCGGGTCGCGGGTCTCCGGCACGTGCCGCGACGTCACCGCGATCACGATCGCGGCCAGCGGCAGGTTGAGCAGGAAGATCCAGCGCCAGCCGACGGCCGACACGATCCACCCGCCGAGCAGCGGCCCGGCCGCGCCCGCCACCCCGCCCAGGCCGGACCACGCGCCCACCGCGCGCGGCCGGTCCTCGGGCGCGAAGCTGGCCTGGATGATGGCGAGCGAGCCCGGGGTGAGCAGCGCGCCGCCGATGCCGGCCAGCGCGCGGGCCGCGATCAGCACGCCGAGGTCAGGGGCCAGGCCGCACAGCGCCGACGCGAGCGCGAACCAGGTGACCCCGACGACGAAGATCTTCCGGCGGCCGAGCCGGTCGCCGAGCGAGCCGCCGAGCAGGATCAGCCCGGCCAGCGTCAGGGTGTAGGCGGTGACCGTCCACTGCAGGCCGCCGAGCGAGGAGTGCAGGTGCGTGCCGATGGTCGGCAGGGCCACATTGACAACGGTCGCGTCCAGCATGGCCATGCTGGAGCCGAGCACGGTGGCCAGGATCACCCAGCGCCCGGCCGGCTGGCTGAGCCTGATCGCGCCTTCGGCGGCCGGCCCGCCGGCGCCCTGCCCAGCGGCGCTCGGCCCCGGCCCGCCCTCGCCCGTCGCTGCCATCCGATCCGCCGCCGCTAGCGGCGGCCGCCCCTGGTGAGCCAGCGGCCGATGACCAGCCGCTGGATCTGGTTCGTCCCCTCGACGATCTGCAGCACCTTGGCCTCGCGCATCAGCCGCTCGGCGGGAAAATCCTCGACGTAGCCGTAGCCGCCGAGGATCTGGACCGCGTCGGTGGCCACCCGCATCGCGGCGTCGCTGGCGAACAGCTTGGCCATCGCGGCCTGCGGGCCGTACGGCAGCCCGGCGTCCTTGCGCCTGGCCGCCTCCAGGTACAGGGCGCGGGACGCCTCGACCGCGGTGGCCATGTCGGCGAGCATGAACGACACGCCCTGGAAGTCGCCGATCGGCCGGCCGAACTGCTCGCGCTCCTCCGCGTACTTGACCGCCGTCTCCAGCGCGGCCCTGGCCACTCCGGTCGAGCAGGCGGCGATGCCGAGCCGCCCGGCGTCGAGCGCGGCCAGCGCGATCGAGAACCCCTCGCCCTCCTCGCCGACCAGGTGATCGCGCGCCACCCGGGCCGAGCTGAACAGCATCTGCGCGGTCGTCGAGCCGCGCATGCCCATCTTGTGCTCGGCGGCCGCAGCCGACACGCCCGGCGTCTGCGCGGGAACGTGCAGGCAGCTGATCCCCTTGGCCCGCTGCGGCCCGTCGGGGTCGCCGGAAGTGCGGGCGAACAGCGTGTAGAAGTCCGCCTGGCCGGCGTGCGAGATCCACGCCTTCACGCCGTCGATCTCGTAACCGCCGTCAACGGCGGCGGCCCGGGTGCTCAGCGCGGCCGCGTCCGAGCCGCAGTGCGGCTCTGACAGGCAGTAGGCGCCGAGCATGTCGCCGCCGAGCGCCGGGGCCAGCCAGCGCTCCTGCTGTGCGGCCGTGCCCGCCGTGGCCAGCGGGAAGCAGGTCAGCGTGTGCACGCTCACCCCGAGTCCCACGGTCAGCCAGGCGCTGGCCAGTTCCTCGACGACCTGCAGGTACACCTCATACGACTGCCCGCCGCCGCCGAGCGCCTCGGCGTAGGGCAGGCTCAGCAGCCCGGCCTTGCCGAGCGTCCTGAACGCCTGCCGGGGGAACGTCGCCGACTTCTCCGCCGCGTCCACCGCCGGGCGCAGCTCGGCGTCGGCGATGTCGGTGACGAGGCCGAGCAGCGCGCGGGTCTGTTCATCCTGTCCGGGCCGGTCGATCATCACGCGGCCACGATGATCAGCTCGCGGGTGACGTTGTTCACCCGTTCGCAGCCGTCGTCCGTGCACACCACGATGTCCTCGATCCGCGCGCCGTGCGGTCCGGGGTAAATCCCCGGCTCAACCGAGAATGCCATCCCCGGCGCCAGCGGTTCGGCATTCCCCGCCACGATATATGGGTCTTCGTGCGTTTCCAGGCCAATACCGTGCCCGGTCCGGTGAAAAAAGCTCGCGCCGAAGCCGGCCGCGGTGATTGGCTCGCGCGCCGCGGCGTCGACCGCTTCGGCCGTGACGCCCGGCCGCACCGCCGCGCAGGCGGCGTCCTGCGCGTCCTTTAGCACGGCGTAATAGGCGGCGAACTCGGCGGGGGGCGCGCCGACCGCGTACGTCCTGGTGCAGTCCGAGCAGTAGCCGCTGGGCATCGTGCCGCCGATGTCCACCACGACGGCGTCGCCGGGCGCGAGCACCCGGTCGGACAACTCGTGGTGCGGGCTGGCGGCGTTCGGCCCCGAGGCCACGATCACGAAGTCGGTCCTGACGTGCCCCTCGGCCACGATCGCCTCGGCGATGTCCGCGCCGACCTCCCGCTCGGTCCGGCCCGCCCGCAGCCAGCCGGGAACCTGCCCGTGCACCCGGTCGATGGCCGCGCCTGCCTCGCGCAGCGCCGCCACCTCGGCCGCGTTCTTGCGCATCCGCAGGCTCCGCAGCGCTGTGCTGGCCGGCAGTATCTCCTGGTCAGCCAGCTCGGCCTGGAACCTGAGCAGCGTCATCGCCCACATCCGGTCGGAGACGCCGAGCGTGCCGACGATGCCCGCCTCGGTCAGCCGCCCGGCGACCAGCCGGTAGGGGTTATCGGTCTCCTCCCAGGGGACGAACTCCAGATCCAGCCGGCCGGCCGGCGAGGCCTGGACGGCGGCCAGCTCCAGCCGGGGCACCACCAGGAACGGGTCGAGGCCGCTTCCCGCGGCGGGCAGCACCAGGCTGGTGAGCCGCTCGAGTTCCTTGGCGTCGTAGCCGGTCACGTACCGCAGATCCGGGCCGGGGGTGAGCAGCAGTGCCCCCAGCCCTGCGTCCTTCGCCGCCGCCGCGGCCTGGCCCAGCCGGCTGGCCGGATACAGTTCCGTTCCCGACAAGTGAGCAGCCACAGACAACTCCAGTTCCCTTTCGCCGTGTTTCTCCAGTTATGCCATACCGGCGCCGAGAATACCCCCGGGAGCAAGCATGGCATCCGCCGCTAAATCTCCTGGAGATGGCTCGTGTCCGCATCTAGACAAACGCGCCCGGCATGCCTCACGCTAGGTGCACGCACGTTCACGATACGCGAGCCGCCATGACCCCTCATATGTCAGCCCAGCAGGCAGAGGCCACCGCAGCGGTCCACCAGATCCCGGCCGCCGCGCCCCCCGCCGCCGTCCCGCCGGCCGGGGCCCGCCCGCAGATCCCCTCCCCGCGCAAGGACGGTCGCAATGTCAACCGGACCCATGGCGGACAGGTGATCACGCACCCGCCCTCCGACCGTGCCGGGCTGGTCGCGCAGCTGGCCCAGCAGCGGCACGTCGCGCTGGAGCTGCAGCACGCGATCCTGCCGCTGCACGACAAGCCGTTCGACCTTCCCGGCCTGCGGGTCGCGATGCGGTACCTGCCGGCGACGGCGGCCAGCCGGGTCGGCGGCGACTGGTACATCACCGCCCAGATGCCGACCGGCGACGTGCTCATCGCGATCGGCGACGTCGGCGGCCACGGGCTCACCGCGGCGGCCGGCATGGCCAGGCTGCGCGGCGCGCTGGCCGGGCTGGCCATCACCGGCTCGCCGCCGGAGCGGCTCGTCGGCTGGCTCAACGATCTCGTGCATCACGTTGGCGCGGAGCACACCGCGTCGGTGATCGCCGGCTACTTCTCGCCGGAGACCCGCGTGCTGACCTGGGCGCAGGCCGGCCATCCGCCGCCGGTGCTGATCCGCGGCGCGACCGCCGAGCCGCTGGACCCGCCCGCCGGGGTGCTGCTGGGCGCGGCCAAGGACGAGTACCAGGCGGCCACCCTGGCCCTGCTCCCCGGCGACCTGCTGCTGCTCTACAGCGACGGGCTGATCGAGGCCAGGCACCGGTCGCTGGAGCAGGGCCTGGCCATCCTGCGCCGCGCGGTGCGCGGCGTCACCGATCCGGTCCGCGCGATCTCGGTGGCGCTGCGCGCCCTCGGCTCGGCCGACGCCGAAGACGACACCTGCCTGGTCGCCCTCCGCGTGCTCTGAGCCCCGTCCCGGCTCAGCCGCCGAGCGCGTCGCACATCCGGTGCAGCGAGGAGCCCAGCCCCCAGCGCTCGTTCAGCGCCTCGAGCGCGCCGGGATCCGCGGGCCGGGACGGCAGGTGCCCGTCCAGCTCCGGCAGCGGCACGTCGGTGGCCACCCGGACCACCGGCACCGCGGCCGCCAGGTACTCCCGCGACGCCGCCAGCTTCGCCCGCGGCCCGGCCGGGATCGACGCCGCGTACTCGTCCAGCGCGGCCAGGATGCCGTCCACCGAGCCGAACGACCGGATCAGCGACGCCGCGGTCTTGTCGCCCACGCCCGGCACCCCCGGCAGCCCGTCGCTCGGGTCGCCGCGCAGCACCGCGAAGTCCGCGTAGGCCCGGCCGGGAATCTGGTACCTGGCGGTGATCGCGGCCTCGTCCACCACGTCCAGCTTGGTCAGCCCGCGCACCGTGTAGATCACCCGGATCTGGCGCTCGTCGTCCACCACCTGGAACAGGTCGCGGTCGCCGGTCACCACGTCGACCGGGCCGTCCGCCCGCGCGGCCAGCGTGCCGATCACGTCGTCCGCCTCGTACCCGGCCGCCCCGGCGACCGGGACGCCGGCCGCGGCGAGCACCTCCTCGATGACGGGCACCTGGACGGCGAGAGCCGGCGGCGTGCGTTCGGCGACACCGTCGTCATCGGTCCGCTGGGCCTTGTACGACGGGATGGCGTCCACCCGGAAGGCCGGCCGCCAGTCCATGTCCCAGCACGCGATCAGCCGGCCGGGATGCCGCCCGCGGACCAGCCTGGTCATCATGTCCAGCAGGCCGCGGATCGCGTTCACCGGCGTGCCGTCCGGCGCGGTCAGCGTCTCCGGCACGCCGTAGAATGCGCGGTAGTACAGCGAGGCCGTATCCAGCAGCATCAGTGAGCCCATCACCTCATCCTGCCAGGCGCGCCACGGCGTGACGCCGTGACGGGCCTGCGGGCGAGCTAGCTTTCGGGATGGTGAAGGTGAGCACGGTGCAGGCGGGCTTTCCTTCGACCTTCACGGACTCGGCGGGCGCCGTGTTCACGAATCTGCTGGCCCCGACCGCCGTCGACAAGGCGTTGCGCCCCAAGAACTGCGCGCTGCCGGTGAAGCGGTAGCTGGCGGGATCAAAGATGAACTCTACTGGCTCGCCGCGTGCCAGCTGGTGTTTCAGGGCGATGCCGGGACGCCCGGCCGCGTCTGTCACGTGCCGGATCACGGTCACCCCCGGGATCAGGGCGGCGGCCTCGAACAGCGCCGCCCCGAAGCGCGGCGGCAGCACCTGCACGTCATACAGGACCGTGTAGATAGCGGCCCATTCCTGATCGGCGCGGCTGAGCCCATGCTGGAGTCCTCCGCAGTTCCTGACCTGACTGCGCTCGAGGTAGCCGAGCAGGGCCCGCGGCTCGGTAGGCAGCCGCTTCAGGCTGGCATAGGTGAACACCCCGGAGCCAGGCGGCAGGGTGAAACCGGCGCAGACCGGACGTCTGCCCAGCCCGAGCTGGCACGGCTCGCTGATCACCGCTCCCCGCTTAGCCCCGTTGACCGACAGCCAGTCCTGCTCGTCAAAGGTCGGAGGCCGACCCGGCCCACCTGTGATCACCATCCTGGTCGCGACGAAGAGGAACTGGTTCGCGCCGGGGACCGGCACGGTCAGCGCGGCCAGGGCGGCGCGGTGCAGCACCGTGGCCACGTCCAGTTGCACCGCCGGCCGCGGCGCCGGCCCGCTTCCCGATGGGATCACGATGGCGGTCGTCACGGCCGCCGCCGCCGTGACCGCCGCGGTCACCAGCCACGGCCTGGCCGCCAGCCGACGCCGCCCCGGCCCGCGTCGCCTGGCCTGCGCCGGCCGCCGGTGAGTATCGCCGCGCAGGACCCGCGCGCGCACGTCGGCGAGCATGTCTTGATCAGGCGGCGCGACGGCCGCGCGGAACTCTTCCAGCACCTTCATCTCGTTCATCCCCGTGCTCCTTCTCCCGTGTCTGCCCGTGCTGCCTCGTCTGCCCGTGCTGCCTCGTCTGCCCGTGCTGTCTCGTCTGTCTGCACTGCCTCCGCCGGGTTGGCGCCGCCGAGCGCCGCCCGGACCTTCCGGCGCGCCCGGGCCAGCCGCGACGACACCGTGCCGACCGGCACGCCGAGGGCCAGCGCCGCCTCCTCGTAGCCGAGCCCTTCGGTGACCAGCAGCAGCACGCTGCGGTCGGCCGCGGACAGGTCCGCCAGCGCGGCGGCCAGCTGGCGGCGAACCGCCTGCGCGGACGCCCGCCGCGCCGCCTGCTCGGCTACCGGCTCGGCCGCCGGGTCCACCCCGGTCCGGCCGATCGCGCGCAGGAACCTGACCTCGTCGCGCCGGTGCCGCCCGATCAGGCGGGTGGCGATGCCGTACAGCCACGGCCGCGCGCTGGACTGCGCGGCGTCATAGCCGTGCCGTTGCCTGAACGCCACCAGGAACGTCTCCGCGACCAGGTCGTCGGCCGCGTCCCGGCCGAGCCGCCGGGCGACGTACCCGTGGATCGCCGCCGCGTGCCGGTCGAACACCCGGCCGAAAAGCTCCGGGTCCCGGCAGGATTCCGTTATGAGCACGGCGTCGGGATGGAACCGTTCGGAATCAAGGTCTTCGATTTGTGTCTCCATCAATTCGGCCTCCACCGGGTTATTGCCCGATGGAGGCCGGTTTCGTCTCGCGGGATAATGGCAGCATGACGGTCCAGGCACGGCACGCGGAGCTTAGAAAGATCGCGGATTCCGAACGGTACGCAGCCTGACCGCTGCAACAGCCGAGGCACTGGCCGCCGGCCCGCAGTGACCGACTAGGACGTACTCTGGCGCTCGGCCGCCAGGCTGCGGCTCATCTGCTCTTCCCCCAGCTCAGGCGCCTGTGGCCGGATCGGCTGGCGGCGGCCCGTGCTCCGGAAGCCGACCCGCAGGTAGAAGTCGCGGGCCCGGTCGTTGCCGTCGGCGACCCACAACAGGAGGTTCGCCGCGCCCTGGCCGCGCACGTGCCGCACGACGACGTCGACGAGCTCGTCGGCGAGGCCGGTGCCGCGGGCCTGCGGGCTGACCCACATCGAGATCAGGTGCCAGTCGCCGTCCTGCTGCCGGAACGTGCCGGCCAGCCCGGCCGGCCGCCCGCCGTCCCAGCCGAGGAAGTAGGTGTCGCGGCCGATCCGCTCCCGCCAGCGCTGCTCGTCCTGGCCCGACTCGTTCTCCAGGGTGCTGGCGAACGCGTAGGGCGCGTCGGCCAGAGCGGCGAGCCTGACCTCGCGCAGCGTGGCCCAGTCATCGGGCCGGACGCGGCGGACTTCGTATCCCATGTGCCCGACGATCTCGCGCCCGCGTGCTCCGACGCAACGTAATACCGCTGTCGGTACCTGGTGCCATGCTCGCCAGATGACTGATTCAGCAGTACCGGCTTCAGGCGGGCCGGCTTCAGGCGGGCCGGCTTCAGGCGGGCCGGGCGACGGCACGCTCACCCGGACGCAGGCCTCCGACGCGGTCACCGGCCTGGGCTGGCGTCTCCTGCTGGGCATGCTGTGCACGTGCGTGCGCGTCGGGTCGCTGGTCGAGGCCGGGCAGGTGGCGGGCCAGATCGTCGCCGCCCATCAGGACGCCGGCGAAAGCCTGCGGGCGGACATCAGGCACGACCGCGTGCTGCTCACCCTGTGTCCGGCCACGACGGCCGCGACGACTCGGGAGACCGGGCTGGCGCACCGGATTTCCGCATTCGTGCGCACGCTCGGGCTGGTCACCGACGCCTGCCTGACCGGGCCGCCGCGTTCGGTGCAGGTACTGGAGATCGGGATCGACGCGCTGGACATCGCCGCGATCCGCCCGTTCTGGAAGGCGATCCTCGGCTACCGCGACGAGGCGGAGCCGGCAGGCCCGCAGGACGGGATCGTGGACCCGCTGGGGCAGGGCCCTTCGGTCTGGTTCCAGCAGATGGACAGCCCCCGCCCGCAGCGCAACCGCATTCACTTCGACATCTGCGTGCCGCACGACGAGGCGCGGCACCGCATCCAGGCGACCATCGCGGCCGGCGGCACCCTGCTCAGCGATGCCGAGGCGCCCGCGTTCTGGGTACTGGCCGACGCCGAAGGCAACGAAGCCTGCATCACCACCTGGCAGGGCCGGGATCCCTGACGGCAGGGCCCAGGCCGGGGGACGATCTCAGCTTCCTAGGTTAGCGGCGCCGTCGGTACTCGAGCTGGAGTCCGCTGCTGAAGGCGGTGCTGGACAGCAGGTCGAGCCGACGGGACTTGCCGGCGTCCTCGAACAGCCGGGGGCCCTCGCCCGCCAGGTAGGGGACCAGGGTCACCCGGTATTCGTCGATCAGGTCGAGCCGCGCGAGCGAACGCCACAAGCTGATGCCGCCGTGGACCACGATGTAGCCGTCGCCGCCTCGGCGGAGCTTGTCGACCTCCTGGCCGAGGTCGCCGCGGGCGATGGTGGTATTGGCCCAGCCGGCGATGTTGAGCGTGCGGGAGAACACCACCTTGCGGCCGGTGTTGAGGGGGTCGGCGTTGGGATC
>DASXME010000125.1:0-4989 GCA_036495825.1 Streptosporangiaceae bacterium | reverse complement strand
CTTGGCCTCTTCGTCCCAGCCGTCACCGCAAGCGGTCGGCGCGCCCAGCCACTCCTCCAGGATGAGCTTGACCGGAACGTGTTCTTGCAGGCTGCCCACCCAGAGCTGCTCGCGGTTCAGGCTCACCAAAGCGCCCACCGGGGGCAACGGGCCGCCCGGCGCATCGGGGTCTACTCCGGCGTCGTGAATCCTGAACATTCTGCGCTCAGGAAACACGGGTATCTCCAGCCGGAGCAGCCTGTGACTCACCCGCCCCCCACGGTACGGCTCACCCGCCCCCCTCGGCTTGGCACTGCTGCCGGCCAGGCTCCTGGCCACGTTGGGTAGCGTGCCGGATGCTTCCTGCGGGCCGGATGCCCGAAGTTCTGTAATGAATCACAAATGTACCCAGGTCGCGGCCGGGACGCAGGGGAATCCGCCATGATCGCTGCGCCGGGCGCGGAACAGAGCGGCGCAATCAGGGCTTTAGTTAGTTGCAGAGCAGCAACAAACGAGCCGGGCGCGCGGCCACCCGATCGCGGCGCCGGGCCAGGTCCCGGGCGGGAGGTGCGCATGCCAGCCAGCGGCAGCCGCAGGTACCTCATCCTGGCCGTCTGCTGCATGAGCCTGCTGATCGTCGGCCTGGACAACACGATCGTCAACGTCGCGCTGCCGTCCATCCGGCGCGACCTGCACGCCTCGGTATCCGGCCTGCAGTGGACGGTCGCCGCGTACACGCTCGTGCTGGCCTCGCTGCTGATGCTGTCCGGCTCGGCCGCGGACCGGATCGGCCGCCGCCGGGTCTTCCAGACCGGACTGGTCACCTTCACCGCCGGCTCCCTGCTCTGCAGCCTGGCCCCGTCGCTGGGCTGGCTGATCGCCTTCCGGATGGTGCAGGCGGTGGGCGGGTCGATGCTCAACCCGGTCGCGATGTCCATCATCACCAACACGTTCACCGACCGCGCCGAGCGGGCCAGGGCCATCGGCGTCTGGGGCGGCGTGATCGGCATCAGCATGGCGCTGGGCCCGGTGGTCGGCGGCGTGCTGGTCGCGTCGGTCGGCTGGCGGGGGATCTTCTGGGTGAACGTGCCGATCGGCCTGGCCGCCGTGGTGCTGGCCGGGCTGTTCGTGCCCGAGTCGCGCGCGGCGCGGCCGCGCCGCTTCGATCCGGTGGGCCAGGTGCTGGTCATGACGATCCTGGGCTCGCTGACCTACGGGATCATCGAGGGTCCCGGCGCCGGCTGGGCGTCCCCGGAGATCATCTTCTTCTTCACGCTGGCCGCGGCGGCGCTGCTGGCCCTGGTGCGCTACGAGCCGCGCCGCGACGAACCGCTGATCGACCTGCGGTTCTTCCGGAGCGTGCCGTTCTCGGGGGCCACCGTGATCGCGGTGAGCGCGTTCGCCGCGCTGAGCGGCTTCCTGTTCCTCAACACGCTGTACCTGCAGGACGTGCGGGGCTTCTCGGCCCTGCACGCGGGGCTCTACACGCTGCCGATGGCCGCGATGACCGTCATTTTCGGGCCGCTGTCCGGCCGGCTGGTCGCCAGCCGCGGCGCGCGGCTGCCGCTGCTGCTGGCCGGGCTGGGCCTGACCGCCGGGTGCGCCCTGCTGACCGGGCTGACCGACACCACCAGCGCGACCTGGCTCTTCGCGGCCTACATCATCTTCGGCTTCGGCTTCGGCATCGTGAACGCGCCGATCACGAACGCCGCGGTGTCCGGCATGCCGGTGGCCCAGGCGGGCGTCGCGGCGGCGGTAGCGTCCTCGAGCCGCCAGGTCGGCCAGTCGCTGGGCGTGGCCGTGGTGGGCTCGGCGGTAACGTCCGGCCTGCACGGGTCGCTGCGGGCGAGCTTCACCGCGGCGAGTCACGTCGGCTGGTGGATGCTGGTCGGCTGCGGCGCGCTGGTCTTCGCGTTCGCGGTGATCACGACCGGGCGCTGGGCGCTGGGCACCGCCGCCCGGGCCGCCGGGCGACTGGAATCGGGCGAGCCCGGCCAGGCCAGGACGCCCGTCCCCGCACCGTAAGGAACGCTACTTGGCCGACCGGTGCCTGCCGCCCTGGCGGCTGGGATGCTCTGCTGCCCGGTCCCCGCCGCGGGCCGCCCGCCGCCCCTGATGTACCGGCTGTACCGGCGCCTCCGGCTGCTCGCGCGGGAAGGCCGGCAGGCCCGGCGAGCTGACCGGACGGCTCGGCGGGAAGGCCGGCAGCCCCTGCGGCTGCGGCTGCGGCTCGTCCGGGAGGCCGGACGGCGCAGGCGGCCAGCCAGATGGCGCGGGCGGCCAGCCTGCCGGGGGAGGACCGGGCGGGGGAGGAAAGGTCTCGCGCTGCTGCTGCCGGGGCAGTTCGAAGGCCGGCAGCATCGGCGGGGCCGGCCGGAAGGCCGGCGCCGCCGCCGGCGGCGCGTCGCGCGGCTGGGTGGGCAGCGGCAGGTTGATGGCCGGCATCACCGAGGTGAGCGCCTCGCTCGCGTCATCGTCCGCGTACCGGTACCGCTGCGCCCGCTGCGCGCGGGCGCGCGCATCCGACGCATCGGCGGCGGCCCGCCGGGCGCTGGCCAGGCGATCGCTGCGGTGCGCCCTGCCGATGCGTAGGGTGACGAACAGCAGCACGGCCGCTGCGATCAGGGCAGCAGCGAGCAGCACAATCATGCGGATCCGCAATCACGTTAGGGTGCCGTAGGGAAGGTTTTCTATGCTACTCACAGACGGACCTCCCAGTGGCGATCCACGTCACATGAGCCACCCCCTGTGATCGCCGCCGCCCGCGCCGGCCAGCCCCGTTAAGCTCTGGGAGTGACGCTGGACTGGGTAACGATCTCCTCGCTGGCCACGGCGGGCGGAACGCTGGTGCTGGCCGTGGCCACGTTCTCCTCGGTGCGCTCCGCCAACCGCACCGCCGCGGCGGCCGAACGCTCGCTGCTGGTCGGGCTGCGGCCCGTGCTGATGACGTCGCGCCGGGACGACCCGGCGCAGAAGATCATGTACGGCGACGAGAAATGGGTCACGATCCCGGGCGGCGCGGCGGTCGGCGAGGTCGACGGCGACGTGGTCTACCTCGCCATGTCGCTGCGCAACGCGGGCAACGGGCTGGGCGTGCTGCACGGCTGGCACTTCTACCCGTCCCGGCAGGACGCCATGCAGGAGCATCCGGACATCGAGAAGTTCAGGAACCAGTCCCGCGACATGTACGTGCCGGTCGGCGACACGGGTTTCTGGCAGGCCGCCTTCCGCGACAAGGACGACCCGGAGTACGGCCCGGCGCTGGAGGCGATCGGCACCAGGCAGCCGGTGGCCATCGACCTGCTCTACGGCGATCATGAGGGCGGCCAGCGGGTGATCACCCGCTTCACGATGGCGCCGCGCCAGGACGGCAGCTGGCTGCCGTCGGTGATCAGGCACTGGAATGTCGACCGGCCCGACCCCAGGTAGCGGTAACGACCCGATTACCGTCCGCGCCGGGCCGTGGGCCGGTAAGGTGCCGAAGGTGGAACAAATCGCCCTGCCCCAGACGCGGTGGAGCGCCGCGGTCGAGGAGGCGGACTGGATCGCCGGCTCGCTGGCCCCGTTCGACTCGGGGCTGGTTGCCTCGATCATCCCGCCCGGGTTCGAGGCGTACGCGCGGCTGCTGCACCCGGTGCGGGCCCTGTTCGGCCGGGGCTCGAGGGCGGTGCGCTGGGCCGAGGTCGCCGCGTGGAGCGGCATGCCGCTGCGGCCCGACTCGCAGTTCCACTCGATCGCGCTGCCCCCGGCCGCGCCGGCCGGCCCGCCGCCGTGGCAGAGCCAGGGCCCGGAGCGCGGCACCCTGGACATCGCGGACGCGCAGGAGCTCATCGGCCTGCTCGGGCCGCGGACCGCGACGCCGGGCGACTGCCTGTTCTGCATGTGGGACGGCTGGGGCTGGGACGCCGCGACGATCGTCGCGCTGCCCGATGACCCGCAGCTGCCGGTGCCCGACCTGGTGCCGCCCGAGGTGCGGTACGGCCCGCACGTCGAGCTGCCCGGCCGCGACTACCTGCTCTACACCGGGCCGATCGACGCGGCCCTCGCGTTCGCCGGCTCGCACGGCCAGACTCCCAACCTGTGGTGGCCGGCCGACCGGGCCTGGTGCGTCGCCTCCGAGATCGACCTGTGCTGGACCTACGTCGGCGGCTCGCGGGCGCTGATCGGCACGCTGCTGGCCGACCCTCGCCTGGAGGCGCTTCCCGCCGCCGCGGGGCAGCCGCATTCGCGGGTTGAGGATTTCATAACCCATTTGTCCGAACGGTGCGCAGCCGAGCTGGCCGCAACCGGAAAGTCCAGCATCGAGACCTCCCGCGGAACCATCCGGGCGACCCTGCGCGGCCCGGGCCGGCTCGCCCGCAGCGGCTCGCTGCGCATCCAGTCCGAGCGCAGGAACGGCGAAAGCTCCCGCACCGATCACCGGCTGACCGCGACGGGCCCCGCCCTCGCGGACGAGATCACCGCCTACCTGACCATGGCGATCATCGAACTGGCCGAGGACTAACGCCGAAGCCGCCCCCATCGCTGCGCGTCTCACATGCTGGACACAAGCAGGCCGCTGGCCCCGGATTTCCATGATCTTTTCGACTTTGCACGCACTATGACCAGAAATGCAGATGATTTGTCCCGATTCCGTGGTCATAACGCGTGTAAAGTGGAGTCCCCGTCTCACAATGCGAGATACGTGACCGCCCGCGGACGCACACCTAACGCAGCAGTGGCCAGCCGGGCGCCGTTCAGAATCCGGTCTCGGCGAGCCAGTGCGTCAGCAGCGCCTGGTTGCCCAGCACCTCGACCCCGGGGTCGGTGACCGGCAGCCGCCGCACCAGGACGAACAGCAGCCTGGCGGCGGGCCCGCGCAGGGCCACGTCGGCCTTGGCGTGACCGGGCTCGACCGTGACCCCGGACGGGGTGCGCCGGACCAGCCACTCGCCGCTGCCGTTCAGCCCGTCGTCGGTGGCGTGCACATGCAGGGTCTGCCCGTCCCCGCGCAGCGCCGCGATGTCGCTC
>DASXME010000124.1:0-4667 GCA_036495825.1 Streptosporangiaceae bacterium | reverse complement strand
CACTGCTCAGCCGGCCCCTTCCACCCGACTTCGGCTGACACCTTGACGCTGAGCCGCGAGGGCATTACGTTGTGGTCAATTAGTTAGGATTCTTTCCTTACTAAATGAGAGGAGACAGAATGAGGCTCAGCAAGCTCAGGCTGAGAGGGCGCTCCCGCGTACTCATCCTCGGGGTCGCCGCGCCTGCGGCCCTGGTCATGGGGCTTCTCATGCCCGCAGCGGCACACAGCACGGTGGCCCCCAAGTCCTCGGTAAACGACTTCGTGACGTTCTACGGCTTCATCGACAACTCGCCGCCAGGCACGGGAATCGCCCATCAGGGGTGTGTCACGGCACGCGGCCAGAACAAGCAGGCCGGCGGCGTTGGCACCTTCGACAACCCGGTGACCTTCGCCGAGCACATCGACCTGAACGGGCCGTGGTGCCAGATCATCTACGTACCGTTCCTGAAGAAGTACTTCATCCACGAAGACCAGTGCAACCCGTGCGGCGGCGTGAACAACAACCACGTCGACCTGTGGATGGGCGGCGACTCCGGCTCCACCCATCAGCCTGAGAAGAGCGCGCTGCTCAACTGCGAGAACCAGTGGACCCGGCACTCCACGGTCATCCTTAACCCGCCGTCCAACGAGCCCGTGGACACGACCGCGCTGTTCACCCCGCCGACTACCTGCCACGGCGGAACAGGAGACTTGCACGGCGGCGGCAGGTAGGTCAAAGCGTCCGGCATCGTCGGCTCCCGGCAGGCACCGATCACCGGGCTGGTGCCGCTGGGAACGATTCCGGACCGCACCAGGGTGTGCAGTCCACGTCACGCCCTGGGGCAAGTGGTGGTAACGACGGCCGTCCGGAGCTTACAAGCTCCGGGCGGCCGTCCCTTTTCTATTCGGCAGATGCCGCCGCGACCTCGCGCCTACGGCTCCGGCGTCGGCCGCAGCGCGGTGTCGAGGGTGGCCGCCCACTGCCTGATGATGCCCTCGCGGCGGCGGGTGTCGTCGCTCAGGAAGTCCGCCAGCGCGAGCCCGCGGGCAAGATCCAGCGTGGCCTGCACCAGCTCGTGCACCCCGGGCGTCCGCTCGTCCGCGCCCAGCAGCTCGACGGCCTCGCGGTGCGCGGCCAGGGCTACCTTCCGCTCCAGCGGCAGCACCTGGGCGCGCAGGCTCTCGTCGGCGGACGCCGCCACCCACACCTGCAGTGCGGCACGGAACAGCGGCCCGGTGTAGTACGTCATCAGCAGGCTGACCACGGCCTCGGTGCGCCCGGCGCCGTCCGGCAGCCCGGCCGAGCTGCGGCGGACCTCGGCCATCCGCACCTGCGCCATGTACTCGATGGCCGTGGTGAACAGGTCCTCGCGGGTCGGGAAGTAGTGCTGGGCCGCGCCCCGCGAGACGCCCGCGCGCTCGGCGACCACGCTGACCGAGGTCCGCAGCCAGCCCAGTTCGCAGAGGCACTCGACGGCCGCCTCCAGCAGCCGCTGCCGGGTCGCGCGGCTGCGGTCCTGCTGCGGCTCGCGCAGGGTCTCGCGCGTCACCGGCCGGTGCCAGTGAACGTCATGGCTTCTCCGCAGGATCAACGGCAGCGGGACTGATAACGGCCAGGACGGTGCCCACGTCGGCCTGCTCGCCGACCGTAACCGGCAGCCCGGCGACGACGCCGTCGGCGGGCGCGGCGATCGTGTGCTCCATCTTCATCGCCTCCAGCCACAGCAGCGGCTGGCCGGCCCTGACCCGGTCGCCGGCCGCGACGGCGATCCGCACGACCGTGCCGGGCATCGGGGCGAGCAGCGATCCGGGCGCGGCCGCCGCCGACGGATCACCAAACCGGTCGGCCGGGGTGAGCGTGACCGGCCCGAGCGGCGAGTCCACGCAGACCAGGCCGGGGTAGCGGGCCACGTCGAACGGCCGCAGCACGCCCGCCACGTCGAGCACCACCCGGCCCGGTGACGCCGATTCGAGGCGGATGTCCGGATGGCCCTCGGCGGCCAGGCCGTCCCGGGTGATCCGGTACCCGACGTCGTGACCGGCGTACTGCTTGCGCTGCGGCTGGGACGGCACGTTGCGCCAGCCGGACGGCAGCCCGCCGAGCACCGGCGCGGCGGCCCGGTTGGCCGCTGCGTCGGCGAGCGCCGCCGCCAGCGCCGACAGCGACTGTGCCTCGGCCCCGGCCAGCGGCGCGGCCAGGGTGTCCAGGCCGTGCCGGTCGAAGAACGCGGTATCGGTCTGGCCGGCCAGGAACGCCGGATGGCGCAGCACCCGGACCAGCAGGTCGCGGTTGGTCGCCACGCCGTGGATGCGCGACCTGGCCAGCGCCGCGGCCAGCGCGCGGGCGGCAGCGGCCCGGTCCGGTGCCCAGCAGATCACCTTGGCCAGCATCGGGTCGTAGAAGACGCTCACCACCGAGCCGTCGGTCACGCCGGAGTCCAGCCGCAGCCCGTAGGCCGGCGGGACGGCGAACCGCGCGGCGACGCCGGGCACGTCGAGCCGGTGCAGCAGGCCGCTTTGCGGCCGCCAGTCTTGCGCCGGGCCCTCGGCGTACAGCCGCGCCTCGATGCAGTGCCCGTCTCGGCCGGGGGGCGGCCCGGCCAGCGGCTCGCCCTGGGCCACCTGGATCTGCAGCCGCACCAGGTCAAGACCGGTGGTGCACTCGGTGACCGGGTGCTCGACCTGCAGCCGGGTGTTCATCTCCAGGAAGTAGAACTCGCCGGACTCGTCGGCGAGGAACTCCACGGTGCCCGCGCCGGTGTAGCCGATCGACGCCGCGGCGGTCGTCGCCGCGGCGAACAGCTTCTCCCGCATGCCGGGCCGCGCCTGCGCCAGCGGCGACGGCGCCTCCTCGATGACCTTCTGGTGCCGCCGCTGGATGGAGCACTCCCGCTCGCCGACCGCCCAGACGGTGCCGTGCCGGTCGGCCATCACCTGCACCTCGACGTGCCGGCCCGTCGGCCGGTACGGCTCGCAGAACACCGCCGGGTCGCCGAACGCGGACGCGGCCTCCGAGCGCGCCGCCTCGGCCTGGCCGGCCAGGTCGGCCAGCCGGCGGACGACCCGCATGCCGCGGCCGCCGCCGCCGGCCGACGCCTTGATCAGCACCGGCAGGTCGGCCTCGGTGATCCGCGCCGGGTCAAGCTCGGGCAGCACCGGCACCCCGGCCGCGGCCATCATCCGCTTGGACTCGATCTTCGAGCCCATCAGGGTGATCGCTTTGGGCGGCGGGCCGATCCAGGTCAGGCCCGCGGCCTCGACGTCGCCCGCGAACGCGGCGTTCTCCGACAGGAAGCCGTAGCCGGGGTGCACGGCATCGGCGCCGGCCCGGCGGGCCGCCGCGATGATCAGCCCGGGCCGCAGGTACGTCTCGCCCGGCGCGCTGCCGGGCAGCCGCACCGCGGCGTCGGCCTCGGCCACGTGCGGCGCGGCCGCGTCGGCGTCGGAGTACACGGCCACCGTGGCCAGTCCGAGGTCGCGGCAGGTCCGCAGCACCCGGCGGGCGATCTCGCCGCGGTTGGCGACCAGCACCGAAGTGATCATCGCGTCACATCCTGAAGACGCCGTAGCCGTCGGCGCCGCGCACTGGCGCGCCGTGGATCACCGACAGGCACAGGCCGAGGATCGTGCGGGTGTCGCGCGGGTCGATCACCCCGTCGTCGTACAGCCGGCCGGACAGGAACAGTGGCAGCGACTCGGCCTCGATCTGGCTCTCGACCGCCGCCCGCATCGCGGCATCGGCGTCCTCGTCGTACGGCTGGCCGCGGCCCTGCGCGGCGGCCCTGGCCACGATCGACAGCACGCCCGCCAGCTGGGCCGGCCCCATCACCGCCGACTTGGCGCTCGGCCAGGCGAACAGGAACCGCGGGTCATAGGCCCGCCCGCACATGCCGTAGTGCCCGGCGCCGTAGGACGACCCCATCAGGATCGAGATGTGCGGCACTGCGGAGTTCGACACCGCGTTGATCATCATCGCGCCGTGCTTGATGATCCCGCCCCGCTCGTACTGGCTGCCGACCATGTAGCCGGTGGTGTTGTGCAGGAACAGCAGCGGCGTGCCCGACTGGTTGGCCAGCTGGATGAACTGCGCCGCCTTCTGCGACTCGGCGCTGAACAGCACGCCCTGGGCGTTGGCCAGGATGCCGATCGGGTAGCCGTGCACCCGGGCCCACCCGGTCACCAGGCTGGCGCCGTACAGCGGCTTGAACTCGTCGAAGTCCGACCCGTCGGCCACCCGGGCGATGACCTCGCGCGGGTCGAACGGCACCTTGAGGTCGCCGGGCACCACGCCGATCAGCTCGTCCGGGCTGAACCGCGGCGGCACCGCGGCCGCCTGCGGCGCCGGGCCCTGCTTGCGCCAGTTGAGCCGGGCGACGATGCGCCGCCCGATCCTGATCGCGTCGTGCTCGTCGGCGGCCAGGTAGTCGGCCAGCCCGGACTCGCGGGCGTGCAGCTGCGCGCCGCCGAGCGACTCGTCGTCGGACTCCTCGCCGGTGGCCATCTTGACCAGCGGCGGCCCGCCGAGGAACACCTTGGACCGCTCCTGGATCATCACGACGTGGTCGGACATGCCGGGGACGTAGGCGCCGCCGGCCGTCGAGTTGCCGAACACCAGCGCGATCGTCGGGATGCCGGCCGCGGACAGCCTGGTCAGGTCGCGGAACGTCTGCCCGCCGGGGATGAAGA
>DASXME010000123.1:0-5825 GCA_036495825.1 Streptosporangiaceae bacterium | reverse complement strand
GTGATGCGAGTCGCCCTGGAGCCCCATTCCCCGTTCAGGGAGGCCGGGCGGGCATCCTCGGCGGGACGCCGGGCGTAGGGCACATCCGCGGCCGATGATGACACCCGGGTCGGCGGCGCGGTCGGCGGCGCGGCTGGCGGTGCGGCTGACATGGACGGCGGCGTGGCTGGGGCGGTCGGCGGCGCGGTTGACACGGCTGACGGAAGCGGCGGTGCGGTTGACGCAGTTGGCGGCGTGGCCGACGGGAGCGGTGACGTGGCTGGCGCGAGCGGCGGCGTGGCTGGCGGAAGCGGTGATGCGGCTGGCGGGAGCGGTGGTGCGGCTGATGCCGACGGTGCGGCGGGCTGCCAGGGGTGCAGGTTGTGCTGCACTCGTTCCTCGGCGAGAGCCGTCACGGCCTCGCGGGCCGTCACCACTTCGAATACCGCGGGCTCGACCTGGTGGTACCCCAGCCGGGTCGCCGAGTACGGATCATCCCCCAGGTAGGCGATGTGCAGCCGGTCACCCAGATCGTCGAGCACCAGGCACGGCTCGCCGCAGAAGATGCCCGTCGGGCGGGACTCCCACAGCGCCACCTCGGCCCGGCCGACCAGCTTGCGCCAGTGTCCGGTGGCGGGCTCGAAGTCGAGGTCCTCGGGCGGCGGGCAGGCGGCGAACAGCACGACATCGCCGTCGGTGGGACCGAGCCCCGCCTCGTAAGGCACGCCCCGGTAGGTCGCCATCAGCCGGTATCGCATCGGTCAGCCACCCGGCGCCGGCCGCAGCCACGCCTGCCCGTCGTACCTGGCGATGAACTGCTCCCCGGCCGGCGTGATCTGGAACATCTCGGTGTTGACCGGGATCGGCGTGGCGCCGAGGTACACCTCGAAGAGCCCGCGGCCCGCCTCGGGCTGGCCGATCGCGGCGGGCGCCCGCTGGCTGGCGCCGTAGGCCATCAGCGCCGGCGGCGGGAGCCGGTACGCCTGCATCTGCAGCGACCGCCAGCGCAGCACCCAGACGTCAGCCAGGTTCAGCAGCGCGGCGTCCTCCGCCTGGTGCGCGAATCCCGCGATCACCGAACGCTGGCCGGTAAGGTACGGCTCCACCAGGTTCTGCGGGATGACCTTCTGCATCAGCGTGCCCGGCTCAATTCGCACAGTGCCCCCTCGCACAGTGCCCCCCCGCACAGTGCCCCCCCGCACAGTTCTATCCGGCACGGGGGTATCGCGCCCGGCCTTCGCCGGTCCGCCCCGTGCCGGGACAGACTGCACTGGGTGCGCTGGCTCCGTCTGATCCACGGGCACTGGCTCCTGACCGACCTGCGTCACGCATCTCCCTGAGTCCGATGACGGGCGCCTTCTGGAGACTCTCACATGCGGACATACCCCCTCAACTGGTTCCGGCGGAGTGGGCCGGCCCGGTCGCGTGGGAGGATCGGCAGCATGTTGCGCTGGCTGACCGCCGGGGAATCGCACGGACGTGCTCTCGTCGCGATCATAGAAGGCGTGCCCGCGGGCGTGCAGGTCAGTACGCCAGACATTGCCGCCGCGCTGGCCCGCAGGCGGGCCGGCTACGGCCGCGGCGCCCGGATGAAATTCGAGGCCGACGAGGTCGAGATCACCGCCGGGGTGCGGCACGGCTGCACGCTCGGCGGCCCGCTGGCCATCAGGATCGCCAACACCGAATGGCCCAAGTGGGAGACGGTGATGGCCGCCGATCCCGTCGATCCCGCGGAGCTCAGCGAGCTGGCCAGGGCGGCCCCGCTGACCAGGCCGCGGCCCGGGCACGCGGATCTGGTCGGCATGCAGAAGTACGGCCACGACGACGCCAGGCCGGTGCTCGAGCGGGCCAGCGCCCGTGAGACCGCGGCCCGCGTCGCGCTGGGCGAGGTGGCGCGCCGACTGCTGCACCAGGCGCTCGGTGCCCAGATCGTCAGCCACGTGATCGCGATCGGCCAGGTGGCCGTCATCGACGGGTTCCCGCCAAAACCCGAGGATTCCGAACGGGTAGATGCTGATCCAGTGCGCTGCGCCGATCCGGCGACCAGTGAGCGGATGGTGGCGGAGATAGACGAGGCGCGCAAGGCCGGCGATACGCTCGGCGGCGTGGTCGAGGTCGTCTGCTACGGGCTGCCGCCCGGGCTGGGCAGTCACGTGCACTGGGACCGCAAGCTGGACGGCAGGCTGGCCGGCGCGCTGATGAGCATCCAGGCGATCAAGGGCGTCGAGATCGGCGACGGGTTCACGATCGCGCGCTCCCGCGGCTCGGTCGCGCACGACGAGATCGAGCTGGCGGGCAACGGGAGCGGCGGTGTGCGCAGGCGCACCAACCGGTCCGGCGGGATCGAGGGCGGCATCAGCACCGGCGAGCTGCTGCGGGTCCGCGCCGCCATGAAGCCCATCTCGACCGTCCCGCGCGCGCTCGACACGGTGGACGTGCGCACCGGCGAGCCCGCCAAGGCCATCAACCAGCGCAGCGACGTCACCGCGGTGCCCGCGGCCGGCGTGGTCGCCGAGGCGATGGTCGCGCTGGTGCTCGCCGACGCGGCGGCGGAGAAGTTCGGCGGCGACTCGGTGACCGAGACCAGGCGGAACCTCCGCGGCTACCTGGACGCGCTGGTGATCACGTGACCGCGGCCGGGCCCCTGGTGATCCTGATCGGCCCGCCCGGCGCGGGCAAGTCCACCGTGGGGGCGCTGCTCGCCGTCCGGCTGAAGGCCGGCTTCCTGGACACCGACGACGAGGTGGCGGCCGTGGCGCGCAAGGATGTCGGCGACATCTTCATCGAGGACGGAGAGGCCGCGTTCCGCGCGCTCGAGCGGCCGGTGGTCGAGCGGGCGCTCGGCTATCGCGGCGTGGTCGCGCTCGGCAGCGGCGCGGTGCTGGACGAGTCCGCGCGGCGGCTGCTGGCCGGCCGCAACGTCGTGTACCTGGAGACCAGCTTCGCCGAGATGTCCCGCCGGGTGGGCATGAACAAAGCGCGGGTGCCGGTACCCGGCAATCCGCGTGGCATGCTGCGGGCCATGCTCACCGAGCGGCTGCCCCTGTACGCAAACCTCGCGCGCGTCACCGTTCAGACTGATGATCGTGAACCGGACGAGGTAGCCGGCCAGATCGCGGACGCGACCACGGAGGCCGGCCAGTGAGCCCCACCAGGATCACGGTCGGCGGCGAGCGGCCCTACGACGTCGTCATTGGCGCCGGCGTGCTCGGCGAGCTGCCCGCGCTGGCCGGGGCGGGCGCCGTAGCCCAGCGAGAGTGTCAGGTCGCGGTGATCTTCCCGGTCTGCCTGGCCGGGATCGCCGCCGAGGCCTGCCGCGCGCTGGTCGCGGCGGGCTACCGGGTGCACGCCGAGGAGATTCCCGATGGCGAGGCGGCCAAGGAGATCGCGGTGGCGGCCCGGCTCTGGTCACGGCTGGCCTTCCACCGGATCGGCCGCTCCGACTGCATCGTCGGGATCGGCGGCGGGGCGGCCTGCGACCTAGCCGGGTTCGTCGCGGCCACCTGGCTGCGCGGGATCCGGGCGGTGCTGGTGCCGACCACGCTGCTCGGCATGGTGGACGCGGCCATCGGCGGCAAGACCGCGATCAACATCCCGGAGGGCAAGAACCTGGTCGGCGCGTTCCACCCGCCGGCCGGCGTGCTGGCCGACCTGGACACGCTGGCTTCGCTGCCCAAGCTGGAGTACATCAGCGGTCTCGCCGAGGTGATCAAGGCGGGCTTCATCGCCGACCCGACGATCCTCGAGCTGATCGAGTCCGATCCGCCGGCGGCGACCGGCCCGGGCGGGCCCGTGATCGAGCTGGTGGAGCGGGCGGTGCGGGTCAAGGCCGCGGTGGTTGCGGCGGATCTGCGCGAGGCCGGGCCCAGGGAGTTCCTCAACTACGGGCACACGCTGGCGCACGCGATCGAGCGGGTGGAGGAGTTCGGCTTCCGGCACGGCGAGGCGGTGTCGATCGGCATGGCCTACGCGGCCGCGCTCGGCCGCCTGTCCGGCCGGCTCGACGAGGCGACGGCCGCGCGGCACTGCGACGTGCTCGCCGCGGTCGGGCTGCCGATCACCTACCGGGACGGCGCCTGGCCCCGGCTGCGGTCGGCGATGGCGGTGGACAAGAAGACGCGCGGATCGCGGCTGCGGTTCGTGGTGCTCGACGGCCTGGGCCGGCCCGCGATCCTCGCCGACCCGGCCGAGGAACTGCTCGAGCAGGCGTACCGCGAGGTGTGCCTGTGACGAGGGTGCTGGTGCTCAACGGGCCGAACCTGGGCCGGCTGGGCACGCGCGAGCCCGAGGTCTACGGGTCCACCACCTTCGCCGAGCTGGCCGAGGCGTGCCGCGTCACCGGCCGCTCGCTCGGGCTTGACGTGGAGGTCAGGCAGACCGACGACGAGGCCGAGCTGGTCCGCTGGGTGCACGAGGCGGCCGACGGCCGTATCCCGGTGGTGCTTAACCCGGCCGCGTTCACGCACTACTCCTACGCGCTGCGGGACGCGCTCGCGATGCGCACCGCGGCGCTGGTCGAGGTGCACATCTCCAACCCGGCGGCGCGCGAGCGCTTCCGGCACACCTCGGTGGTGGCCGGGGTAGCGGACGGGACGATCGCCGGGTTCGGCCTGGCGTCCTACCGGCTGGCGCTGCAGGCCATCGCCGGGCTGGCCGGGGCCGCTGAGCCTGCTGGGTCTGCTGGGTCTGCGCCGTGATCGCTCTCGTCGGCTTCATGGGCGCGGGCAAGAGCACCGTGGGGCGGTTGCTGGCCAGGAAACTGGACCTGCGGTTCGCCGACAGCGACACCGAGATCGAGCAGCGGGCCGGCCGCCGGATCAGGGAAATCTTCGCGGCCGACGGCGAAGCGGCGTTCCGCGCGCAGGAACAGGCGGTCATCGCGGATCTGATGGCCGGGCCTGACCTGGTGCTCGCGCTGGGCGGGGGAGCGGTGCAGAGCGAGCAGACGCGGCGGCTGCTGCGCCCGGCCAGCGTCGTCTACCTGCAGATTTCCTACGCCGAGGTGCTGCGGCGGGTCGGCGATGACCCCCGGCGGCCGCTGCTGCGCAGGCCGGACGTCGAGGACATCTACCGGCGGCGGCTGGCCGGCTACGAGTCGGTGGCCACGCTGACCATCGCCACCGACGGCCGCCGGCCCGGCGCGGTGTGCCTCGACGTGATCAACGGGCTGGCCAGGCTGCGCCGCGCCGACCGCGCAGGTTACTCTCACTAGAACGATATTCGGTTGCACGAAGGGTGGCCACCATGCGCATCGGGATGTCCCTGAACTACGCCGGCGGTTTCGCCGAGACCGTGGAAGAGCTGGCCGACTACGAGCGGGCCGGCCTGGACATCGTCTTCGTGCCCGAGGCCTACAGCTACGACGCGGTCAGCCAGCTCGGCTTCATCGCGGCCAGGACCACGCGGCTGCAGATCGCCTCGGGCATCCTGCAGCTGTACTCGCGGACGCCGGCCCTCACCGCGATGACCGCGGCCGGGCTCGACTACGTGTCGAACGGCCGGTTCGTGCTCGGCATCGGCGCGTCGGGCCCGCAGGTAATCGAAGGCTGGCACGGCGTTCCCTACGACTTCCCGCTCGGCCGCACCCGCGAGATCGTCGAAATCTGCCGCAAGGTCTGGGCCCGGGAGCGCCTTGAGTACCAGGGCAAGCACTACCAGATCCCGCTCCCGGCCGGCCAGGGCACCGGGCTGGGCAAGGCGCTGAAGCTGATCAACCATCCGGTGCGCGACCACATCCCGGTCGTGCTGGCCGCGATCGGACCCAAGAACGTCGAGCTCGCGGCCGAGCTGGCCGAGGGCTGGGAGCCGATCTTCTACCTGCCGGAGAAGGCCGGCGAGGTATGGGG
>DASXME010000122.1:0-2354 GCA_036495825.1 Streptosporangiaceae bacterium | reverse complement strand
TGGTGTGCGTGGTGGATGATGAGCAGTGGCTGGACCGGGCCTCGGTGCAGGCGCTGGGGTTCGTGGCGCGGCGGCTGGCGGCCGAGCCGGTGGGCCTGGTGTTCGCGGCCCGGGTGCCGGGGGCGGAGCTGGCCGGGCTGCCGGAGCTGGCGGTGAAGGGGCTGGCGGCGGAGGATGCGCGGGCGCTGCTGGAGGCGGCGCTGACCGGGCCGGTGGATGCGCGGGTCCGGGACCTGATTGTCGCCGAGACGCGGGGGAATCCGCTGGCGCTGCTGGAGTTGCCGCGCGGGCTGGCGCCGGCGGAGCTGGCGGGCGGCTTCGGGCTGCCCGGCGTGGTGTCGCTGCCGGGCCGGATCGAGGACAGTTTCCGGCGCCAGCTGGAGGGTCTGCCCGAGCAGACGCGGCGGCTGCTGGCGCTGGCGGCGGCCGATCCGTCCGGTGACCCGCTGCTGGTGTGGCGGGCCGCGGGGCGGCTGGGGATCGCGGTCGGGGCCGGGGCGCCGGCGGCCGGCGCGGGTCTGGTGGAGTTCGGCGCGCGGGTGCGGTTCCGGCATCCGCTGGCGCGGTCGGCGGCCTACCGGTCGGCGGCGGTGCGGGAGCGGCAGGAGGCGCATGCGGCGCTGGCGGAGGCGACCGACCCGGCGGCTGATCCGGATCGCCGGGCGTGGCACCGGGCCCAGGCCGCGGCGGGTCCGGATGAGGACGTCGCCGCAGAACTGGAGCGGTCCGCCGGGCGCGCACAGGCGCGCGGCGGGCTGGCCGCGGCGGCCGCGTTCCTGGAACGGGCGGCACTGCTGACCCCCGAGCTCGGCCGCCGGGCGCAGCGGCTGCTCGCCGCGGCCGAGGCCAAAAAGGGGGCCGGCGAACTGGACGCGGCGCTGGGGCTGCTGGTCGCGGCCGAGGCCGGGCCGATGGACGCGCGGCAGGCCGCGGAGGCCGAGCGCCTGCGCGGGCAGATCACCTTTGACCAGGGTCGCGACAGCGACGCGGCCCCGCTGCTGCTCAGCGCGGCCCGGCACCTCGAGCCGCTCGACGCCGGCCTGGCCCGCGAGACGCACCTGGAGGCGCTCGTGGCCGCGATGTCTGCCGGCGAGCTGGGCCGGCCCGGCGGCGTGCGGCAGGCGGCCGAGGCCGCGCGGGCTGCGCCGCCTGATCCCGGTCCGCCGCGTGCGGTCGATGTCGTGCTCGACGCGCTCGCGCTGCTGGGGACCCAGGGGTACGCGGCGGCCGCGGCGGCCCTGGCCCGGGCACTGGCCCTGCTGCTTGCCCCGGACGTCAGCGCCGGGGAAGCCCGCCGCCGGCTCTGGCTGGCCGGCGGGAGAGCCGGCAGCATCATCGCTCTGGAGCTGTGCGACTTCGAGTCCTGGCATGCCCTGGCCGCCCGCCGGGTTCAGGTCGCCCGCGAGGCGGGCGCCCTCGTCCACTTGCAGTACGCGCTCAACTTCCTCGCCCTGCACCACCTGCTTGCCGGCGAGCAGGGCGCGGCGGCGCGGCTGATCGACGAAGATCGCCTGATCGCGGAGGCGACCGGCAACCCGCCGGTTGCGTATACCGCGATGATGCTCGCGGCCTGGCAGGGCCGGGAGCAGGAGGCGTCCGGGCTGATCCAGGCCGCCGTTCAGATGGCGACCGCGCGTGGTCTGGGCCTGCTGGCCAGCGTGGCGGCGAGCGCGAGCGCGGCGCTGGACAACGGCCTGGGCCGGTACGACGCCGCGCGGGACGCCGCCTGGGAGGTATTCCAGCGCGACCATCTGGCGCTCGGCCGCCTGGTCGTGGCCGAGCTGGCCGAGGCGGCGGCCAGGACCGGCGACGTCGCGGCCGTCAGGGCGGCGCTGGACTGGCTGTCCGAGTGCACCCGGGTGACCCCGACCGGGTGGGCGCTGGGGATCGAGGCCCGGGTCCGCGCCCTGCTCAGCGACGGCCAGGCCGCCGACGGGTTCTACCGGGAGTCGATCGAGCGGCTGGGCCGGACCCGGGTCCGCGCCGAGCTGGCCCGTTCGCACCTGCTGTACGGGGAGTGGCTGCGCCGGCAGGGCCGCCGCACGGACGCGCGGGAGCAGCTGCGCACCGCCCACCGGATGCTGGACGCGATGGAGATGGGGGCGTTCGCCGAGCGGGCCCGCCGCGAGCTGCGGGCCACCGGCGAGACCGCCCGCAAGCGCACCGCCCCGGCACCCACCGCCGGGGCCAGCGAGCCGCTGACTGCCCAGGAGGCCCAGGTCGCGCGGCTGGCCCGGGACGGGCTGTCCAACCCGGAGATCGGCGCCCGGCTGTTCATCAGCCCGCGCACCGCCAAGTACCACCTCAGCAACGTGTTCACCAAGCTCGGCATCAGCTCCCGCGGCCAGCTGCAC
>DASXME010000121.1:0-1996 GCA_036495825.1 Streptosporangiaceae bacterium | reverse complement strand
TGGCGCGCCCTGGTGTCGAGGACGAGCAGTTCCAGGCCGGCCGCGGCCGGGTCGAACGGTACCTGAGCGGTCTGCAGCGACCGGCAGTCGAGCAGCAGCGCGTGGCCGGCCGTGCACTCCAGCGACGCGGACTGGTCCATGATGCCGCATGGCATGCCGGCGAAGTCGTTCTCCGCGCGCTGCGCGATCCTGGCCAGTTCCGGCCGCGTGACCCCGGCGCCGTACAGCCCGGCCAGCGCGACCGCCGTGGCGCATTCCAGGGCGGCCGACGAGGACAGGCCGGCCCCTTGCGCCAGATCGGAGTCGAAGGCGATGCTCGCCCCGCCGGCGGCGTGCCCGGCCGCGCGCAGCGACCAGGCCACCCCGGCGGCATAGGCGCCCCATCCGCGCAGCGTGCCGGGGGCGAGCGCGCCGATGTCCACGGTGACGGCACCACCTGGCGCCTGCCGCGAGCGCAACTCCAGCACCGCGTCATCGCGGCGCGCGGCGGCCGCGCGGACGCCCTGGCGCAGCGCGAACGGCAGCACGAAGCCGTCGTTGTAGTCGGTGTGCTCGCCGATCAGGTTGACCCGGCCTGGCGCGTGCCAGACTCCTTCGGGATCACGGTCGTAGCACTCGCGGAACCACCCGGCCGCGGCGTCGCGCGCAGCAGCACCAGTCGGTCCGCCGTCGCCCACCGGCCCGACATCGCCTACCGGCCGGCCCCGTGCTGGTCCGAGCTGTGCTGGTCCGAGCTGTGCAGAGCCGCCCATGCGTCGGTCACCATCGACCGCAGATCCAGCTCGGCCTTCCAGCCGAGATCGGCCTCGATCCGCGCCGACGAGGCGACAAGCTCGGCCGGGTCACCGGGCCGGCGCGGCGCCGTCCTGGCCGGGATGGCCGCCCCGGTCACCTCCCGGCACATGGCCAGCACCTCGAGGTTGGAGTACCCGCGGCCGTTGCCGAGGTTGTAGATCCGGTGCTCGCCCGCCGTGCACGCGTCCAGCGCGAGGAGGTGCGCCCGGGCCAGGTCGGCGACGTGGATGTAGTCCCGGACGCAGGTCCCGTCTGGCGTCGGGTAGTCGTCGCCGAAGAGCTGGACCTCCGGCGCCCCCGATGCGAGCCCTGCGGCCTTGAGTATGTTCGGGATCAGGTGCGTCTCGGGGGAGTGCCGCTCGGCCAGCCAGCGGCCGTCGGCGGTGCGGTGCGCGCCGGCCACGTTGAAGTAGCGCAGGCTCACCGCGCCGAAGCCGTGCAGCCGGGCGTACTCGCGCAGCGTCTCGTCGACGGCCAGCTTGGACGCGCCGTACGGGTTGGTCGGCCGCGCCGGGTCTGACTCCTCGATCGGGACGCGCTCCGGCTCGCCGTAGACGGCGGCGGTCGAGGAGAAGACGATCCGGCGCACCCCGGCGACGCGCATGGCGTCGAGCAGGGCGAGCGCGCCGCCGAGGTTGTGCGACCAGTACAGCCCCGGCTTGGCCACCGACTCGCCGACCAGGGACTTGGCCGCGAAGTGCAGCACGGCGTCGACGCCGTCCGCCAGCACCGCCGCCGCGTCGTCCCTGACCGTGCCGCGCACGAAGCTCGCGCCGTCCGGCACGCCGCTTTCGTACCCGGTGGACTGGTCGTCGAGCACGACCACCTGATGGCCGGCGGCCAGCAGTTCCGCGGCGACGACACCGCCGACGTACCCAGCCCCCCCAGTGACGAGCAGCTTCATCCGGCCTCCCGTAGCCTGCGCGCCGCAACCTCCGGCACGATGTCGTTGATCCACACTCCAGTGCCCGACTCGGTCCCGGCCAGGTACTTCAGCTTCTCCGGAGCGCGCCGCACCGACAGTACCTGAAGGTGCATGCCGAACTCGGCGCGACCTGGCTCGCCGGTGACCGGTGCCTGGTGCCAGGCCGCGATGTAGGGCAGCGGCGCGCCGAACAGCGCGTCCAGCCGGCCGAGCACGTCCAGGTACAGGCCGCAGAACGCATCTGCGGCGTCGCCGCCGAGCGCGGTCAGGTCGGGC
>DASXME010000120.1:0-10293 GCA_036495825.1 Streptosporangiaceae bacterium | reverse complement strand
CTCGGCATCCTCGTCACCGAGCAAGGGATCTTCGGCGCGGGCGGGGCACTCATCGCCGGTCCCCTGGCACGGCGCCTCGGCGACGTACGCCTCACCGTCGCCGGCCTGGCCGGCATGGCAGCCAGCTGCCCGCTGCTCGCGGTGCCCAGCCCCTGGGCCGTGTTCGGCGCTATGGCCGTGTTCGGGGTATCGCTGCCCTGGTTCTTCGTCGGCGTGGCCACCATCAGGCAGAAGAACACGCCGAACGAGCTCATCGGCCGGGTCTCCGGAGCCAGCTCCCTCGCGGTACAGGCCCCCCAGGCCATCGGCAACCTCGCCGGAGCAGGACTCGTCCTGGCACTCAGCTACCGCGACCTGACCTACCTGATAGCCGCCGCCATCGCGCTCACCGCCCTGTACCTGGGCACCCGCACCACCCACGGAGATTTCGGTTTCCCCGATGTGATAGGCGGGGCAAATGCGATAGACGGGAAACAGGCATGAGACGGGCCGCGGCCCGGCAAACGTGCGCAGGCACCACAGCATTGATCTTCGGATTCACCACCACCATCTCGGGTGCTCGCCGTCCGGCTGGCGTGCTCACCTCGCGCGACCCTCGTTTTGCGGTGCCAGCCAGCGGAACGACTGGCTCAGTTCGGGCTGGATCTGCGATGTGGGCAGCGTGTCGCTGTTTGCTCGCGAGTAAGCGTGGAGGGGGTCGGGGTCGTCGGTCTCGAATACCTCAAGCCATTCGGCGGGCTCGGGGGATCCTTCGATGATCCGGAATCGTGCGGCGGAGTAGAACAGGCCCGTCTGCAGAGTCTTGGCCTCCTGGTGCTGGCGCTCGGTGTCGCCGCCGCCATTGGAGAGGATGACGTGGATGCCGGTGAGCGGGCCGTGCTGGCCCGGCCGGGGCTGGAAGCCGACAAGGGCGTAGGAGGCGCGCAACGCGGGGGAGACCAGCTTGGCGCGCGGATCGCTGAACAGGTGCGTGGGGTAGGCGGGGGAGTCCTCGGTGTCTGGCCAGGCGGTCGCGGGGTCGGAGGCGACTAGGTCGTAGATAGTCGCGTAGCGCGGGCTGGTCTTTCCGCCGCTGGCGTCGGGGTTCTCGAAGTGGACGTCGCTGGCGAGGTAGCCGGGAACGGTGAGCGCCGCGGAGTAGGTGTTGTACCAGTCACTGAACTCGTTCAGGCGGCTGGGGTCGGACGGGTTGGTCAGGACGAAGCGCACGCCGGTGCGCCTGCTCGGGTGCATGGCCGTACTCAGCTTTCTGTGCTGTGGGTGTTAGCGGCGCCAGTTGGCGGTCTGCTCTGGGGCCGCGTCCGCCAGTGCCTTGCGGGCGGCGGGGAGAGGCAGGTCGGTGGTGTAGATGGGGGTGCCGGGCTGCTGGCGCCAGGACTCGGCGAGCGGGCCGGTGTCGAGTCCGTCGAAGCCCAACTGGTTCGCGAGTTCCAGCACGACGGATTTGGCGGCCGGGTCATCGCCGGCGACCGGGATCACCGTGCGTTCGACGGCTCCGGCGGGTTTGCCGAGGCTGGCCAGGCTCGCCGGGCGGATGGTGTTGAACGCCTTGACCACCGGGTGTCCCAGCTGTGATTGCACCCACTGGCTTTCGGGCAGGCCGGCGTCGATGGCACCGATGTGCCCGTCCCGGAGCTTGGGGACATAGTTACCGGTGTCGATGACGACCGTGCCGGCAGGCAGGCTGCTGAGCAGCCCGGCAGGAAGCTCGGGGATGCTCCTTTCCGGGACGGCGGCGATCACGACATCTGCGTTGCTGGTGACATCGGTGATGGGGACCGGGGCCGCGCCGGTCTGGGAGGCGACGTCGGTGAGCGTCCGGGGTCCGCGGGAGTTGGCGATCGCGACCTCATGCCCGATCCGGGTGAGCTGGGCGGCCAAGGTGGCGCCCATGTTCCCGGCGCCGATGATCCCGATGCGCATGCTGTTCTCCTTTTGCTGGATGCGGGGCGTTCCCGGCCCTGGTGTCAGAGGGCGGAGCCGAGGTCCGGCTCGCCGGCGAACTCGGACTCGGACGGGAACAGGTCGCGCAGCGACGGGCGGTCACTGTGCAGGTCGCAGAGTTCGATGAGGGTGCCGGCCGGTCCCCGGTTCAGCAGCGGCGTGGTGCCGACCGTGGCGTAGCTGGGGTATCCGAGCGCGTCGAGCCGTTTCGTCTCGGCAGCGAGGTCGTCGACCCAGTAGCCGATGTGGTGCACCCCGCCGGCCTGCGGGATGTCCAGGGGGGTGCCGGGGATGGCCTGCCAGACCTCTACGGCGAACGGCCCGCCAAGGGAGAAGGCGACGTGGCATTCCACCTCATAGGACCGGCCGGCCGCGTCGGCGAGCCTCAGTTTCCGCGCTCTGGCCGGGCGCCAGCGCAGCCCGAAGACCTCGGCGAGTTCCTTCGTGCCCTTCTCCAGGTCGTGGACCGCGAACCCGATGTGCCAGATGCTTCCCATGATGAACTCCTATACGGACGGGTCGTCCGTTTTGATGTTAACAGTACACGGACGGTCCGTCCACTTAACCGATAGACTGACTCCATGAGCGTTCCTTCCGCCAAGCCCAGGCGTGCCGACGCGCAGCGGAACCACGACGCGGTCCTCACCGCGGCCAGGACCGTATTCGCGCAGGAGGGAGCCGATGCGCCCATGGAAGACGTGGCCCGGGCCGCCGGAGTCGGGAAGGGAACCCTCTACCGGCGCTTCCCCACCCGCGAGCACCTGTTCGCGGCGATCTTGCAAGACCGGGTGGACGAGCTCGACGCGTCCGCGCAGCGTGCGCTGGACGCACAGGACGTGTGGCGGGCGCTGAGCGAGTGGCTGGAGCTGTATGACCGGTGCGCGACCGAATACCGGGGCATGAGCGCCCGGGTCGGGGAATCGCTGAGTGACGACAACTCGGCCGTCGGCACCTTGTGCGGGCCGATGAAAACCAGCTTCGCCCGGCTGTTCGAGCGAGCCCGGCAAGAGGTCCCGCTCCGCCCGGATCTGACCCCGACGCAGCTGCTGTCGATGGTCAGCGCCCTGCCCAAGGACGCCGACACCGGCCGGACGCTAAACCCCTGCCTGCGCGTCGTCCTGGACGGCCTGCGCGCCTAAGATCGGCACCTAGCTCAGCGGTCACGCCTGTCACCTCATAGCAGCGTTGATCGTGCGCGACTCCAAGGATCAGGACGGGCCCGTCCTGATGATCAGCACGGACGAGTGGGCCCGCTTCATCGCCCGCGTGCGGGCGACCGCCTGACGCAGCGGGTTAGCTTCGCCAGAACGCGGACGGGTCACCGGGCGCCCGGAAGCCTGCGGCCTCGGCGATGTCGGCCGCGAGCGCGAACCGCTGGCCGACGTGCCAGGGCAGGTGGGCGTCGCTGCCGAACGAGATGGCCCGGCCGCCTTCGTCGCGCCACCAGCCCAGCAGCGCCACCGAGGCCAGCGGGCTGCTGGTGTTGATCTCAAGGACCCGGTCCGATGCGGCCAGCGCGCGCAGCACGGTGCGGTACTCCTCCTCGAACACCGCCTCGTCGAAGCGGCCGGCCGCGGCCGGCCAGGCCCGCCGCGGGTAGTCCAGGTGGCCGAGCACCTCGAACAGGTCGCTGCCATCCACCAGCCGCGCCAGCTCGGCGAGGTACCGGCGCATCAGCTCGTCGGCGAGCAGGATCTCGTAGGCCCCGTCCACGTCGGTCAGGCGGCCGTCGCAGACCACGGCGTGCAGCGAGCCGAGGACCCGGTCCAGCGGCGCCGCGCCGAGGAGGGACTTGAGGCTGGCGGCGAACAGGTGCGGCTCGCCCGCCTCGACGCCGGACCGGATCCGGAGATCCGGGTAGCGGCGGCGGCAGTCCGCGACGCACTCGAGGTAGCCGGACAGGTCGAGCGGCCGCATCGCGTCGTAGCGCGCGTCGGCCAGGCCGGTCGCGGCGATCGGGTCGGCCGCCGCCCAGGTGGTGAAGTCGAGGTGCTCGGTGAACGCCACGGCCGGCACGCCGATGGCGAGCGCGTGCTCGCAGGCTGCGGCCATCGAGGCCCGGCCGTCGGTGTCGTACGACCACTGCGTGTGCACGTGGTTGTCGGCCGCCAGCACGGTGCTCATTATGGCTGGGCTCATTATGGCTAATTATGCGGTTGGATCGTGGCATGGACGCAACCGCGGGCTCGCTGATCGCGGCCTTTGACTACGTCTGGGACCGGCTGGCAGGCCGGCTCACCGGGCTGACCGACCAGGAGTACTTCTGGGAGCCGGTGGCCGGATGCTGGTCGCTGCGCCAGGGCGATGACGGGCAATGGCAGCTCGACGGCGGCGGGGGCGGCGGCCCGACACCGGATCCGGTCCCGGTCACCACCATCGCCTGGCGGCTCGGCCACCTGGGCGCGATGGCGGTCGGCGGCCTCTCCATCCGGCGGTTCGGGGACGGCACACCGGCTACCAGGCAGGCCGGCTTCCCGTCCCGCGCCGCCGCGGTGCCGGGATTCCTCGACGAGCACTACCGGGCCTGGCGCGCCGGGCTCGCCGGGCTCAGCCTCGGCGAGTGGGCTGCGCCGCTGGGGCCTGCCTGGGGACCTTACGCCAAGGACAGCACCATCGACCTGGCCCTGCACGTGCTGGACGAGGTCGTCCACCACGGCGCCGAGGTCGGCGTGCTCAGAGACCTCTACTCGCACCGCTCATCACTGCGCGGCTGACGCGTCCGCCCACGAGCTTGAGGCGGAGAGGGCGATGCCGCCACGCACCCTGAAGTTGACCGTGACCTTGACGAAGGCCGGCCGCAGGGCCTCGACCAGGTCGTCGCGGATCTTCGTGGCCAGGTGCTCGTGGAAGATCTTCTCTTCGCGGAACGTCTCCAGGTAGAGCTCGAGGCTCTTGGTCTCCACCGCCCGGTCACCCGGCCGGTAGTCGATCCTGATCGTGGCCCAGTCCGGCTGCCCGGTCACGGGGCAGCGGCAGGTGAACTCCTGGCAGTCGAGCGTGATCTCCTGGGAGGTGTCGGCGATCGGGAACGTCTCGAGCTGGCGGTCGACGGCGGCATCGGCCCGGCCGAGCTTCGTGATGGTCATGCCGCCACGATAATCGACCGTTACGCCTTGCTGATCGCCACGAATTCCTCGGTCGGCAGGCTCGCCCGGGCGACCCGCCAGCCGCGCTGCCCGGCCAGGCCGGCCAGGTCCTCGACGTGCCGTCGGGCGAACGTGGCGGCCCGGCCGTTCATCGCGCGGGTGGGAAACGAGACGACCACGTGGCTAGCCGCCAGCGTGTCGACCAGCCGCAGGCCGGCCCCGGGCTGCCGGCCCTCGATGCAGTGGTAGGTCTTCAGCAGCAGCGCCAGGTCGGCCGTTACCGGGGGGTTCGCCGTGAGCACGTCCTCGTGCCGTACCTCACAGCCGGGGTAGTCGCGGGACAGGAACTCGTTGCCCAGCGCCACGAACGTCGCGTTCAGGTCGTAGCCGGTGTAGCTGGCGTCGGTGCAGTCGCGCAGCCAGGGCAGCGTGAACACGTTCAGCGCGCAGGCCAGGTCGGTGACCGTGACCGGCGGCGGCACCAGCGCCAGCAACGCTGGATAAAACTGGTCCAGGTCGGACAGCCGCTCGGCGGTCGAGACGTGCGCGGCGAGCATCCGGCGGCACCAGGCCCGCCGGGCGTCCGCGCCGTCGGCGTCGTCTGTACCGTCGCCGTCGCCGTCGCCCGGCGCGGCGTCGCGCCGCAGCACGGCCGGGCGGACGGTGATCAGATGCAGGGCGGCGACCTTGTGCAGCCGGGCGCGGGCCTGCCGCTCCAGCTCGGCGACGTCCTTGGTGCTCTCGCTCGCCCGCCGCACCACGTCCGCGATCGTGTCCGGATGGACGTCGCGGTACTTGGCGGCGGCGGCCAGCCGGGCCGTCACCGTCTGCACGGCCAGCGCAGCATCACCGCCGGGCTCGGACCCGCGGCGGCGGCCGGTCACGGCCCGTCGGGCCCGCGGTAGACGCAGCCGGACCGGCAGGTCTCGCGGATCACGACGGCCGACAGCGGCAGGCTCGCCGCCAGCCGGTCCCAGATCCACACGGCGAGGTTCTCGCTGGTCGGGTTGTCCAGGCCGGGCACCTCGTTGAGGTACCTGTGGTCCAGCTGGTCGTGCAGCGGGCCGAAGGCCGCCCTGATGTCGGCGAAGTCCAGCACCCAGCCCTGCTCGGCGTCGACCGGGCCGGTGACGTGCACCTCGACGCGGAAGGAGTGCCCGTGCAGCCGCTCGCACTTGTGCCCGGCCGGCACGTTCGGCAGCCGGTGCGCGGCCTCGAACGAGAACTCGCGAAAAACCTCCATCAGCGGATCCCTATGATCTTGTGGGTTTGCAGGCTCAGCCGCCAGCGGGGGTGGGCCAGGCAGTAGTCGGTGGCCGCCTTGATGTTGGCCGACAGCTCCGGGCCGTCCATCGGCTGCAGCATGAAGTGCCGGAACGACAGCGACTCGAACCGCTCCGGCTCGGCGCCGGGCTGCGGGAAGACCAGCTTGAGCTCGTCCCCGGCGAGCAGCCGCAGCGGCGCGCCCGCCTTCGGGCTCATGCAGATCCAGTCGATCCCCTCGGGGGCGTCGCGGGTGCCGTTGGTCTCGATCGCGACCTCGAACCCCCGGTCGTGCAGCGCCGCGACCGCGGCGGCGTCGAGCTGCAGCAGCGGCTCCCCGCCGGTGCACACCACGTAGGGCCGGGCGTCGCCGTCTGGCGGATCCGGCCAGCGGGCCGCGACGGCCGCGGCCAGCTCCTCAGGTGTGCCGAACACGCCGCCGTCCGGCCCGTCGGTGCCGACGAAGTCGGTGTCGCAGAACTGGCAGACGGCCCGGTGCCGGTCCTGCTCCCGGCCGGTCCACAGGTTGCACAGCGCGAACCGGCAGAACACCGCGGGCCGGCCCGTCTGCGCGCCTTCCCCCTGCAGCGTGTAGAAGATTTCCTTGATCTTGTACGGCATCACGGAACCAGTGCGGCCTTCTCCCGCGAGGCGGCGAGCATGCCGAGCAGCCTGGTGTAGAAGCGCAGGTTGTGCAGGGTGGCCAGGCGGTCGGCCAGGCCGTCCTTGACCCGGAACAGGTGGTGCAGGTAGGCCCGGCTGTACCGGCTGCAGGTCGGGCAGTCGCAGGTCAGGCAGACCGGCTCGTCGCAGCGCGCGTTGTCCGCGTCGTGGATGTAGACGTTGCGGTAGAAGCCGCGGTCGGGGGACAGGCCGCGCTCGGCGATCTCGGGGACGAACGCGTACAGCCGGCCGTGCCGGGCGTCCCTGGTCGGGATAGTGCAGTCGAACACCCAGCGCCAGTCGATCTCGCACAGCGCGACCAGGTGCTCGGGCTTGCCCACGCCGAGCGCGAACAGCGGCGCGTCGGCCGGGGTGAGCTCGGCCAGCAGCCGGAACATCTCCAGCTCCAGCACGCCGTCGGCGGTCAGCGGCCAGCCGCCGAAGCCGAAGCCCTGCGCCCCGGCGTCGATCATCGCGGCGGCGCAGCGCCGCCGCAGCTCAGGGTCGCTGCCGCCCTGCACCACGCCGACCAGCAGCGGGGGCCGGTCGGGCCGGCGTGCCCGGCACTGCCGGTCATATGCCTCCCGGGCCTCGCCGAACCAGCGGATGGACCGCTCGGTCGAGGCCAGCTGCTCGTCGGGTGAGTCGTCGGGCCCGGTGCAGTCGTCCAGCGCGATGACCACGTCCGAGCCCAGGCCGAACTGCCACTCGATGACCTTCTCCGGGGTGAGCTCGATCTTCTGGCTGTCCTTGGACTCCTGGAAGATCACGCCACCCGGCCGGATCGACCCGGTCTTGCCCTGGGTGCGCAGCAGCGACAACACCTGGAAGCCGCCGGAGTCCGACACGATCACGCCGTCCCAGCCCATGAAGCGGTGCAGCCCGCCGGCCCGCTTGACCTGGCGCAGGCCAGGGCGCTGGGCCAGGTGCATGGCGTTGACCATGATGCCCTCGATGCCCACCGACCGCAGGTCGAGCGCGTCCACCGCGCGCACCGACGCCCTGGTGCCGTCGGGCAGGAAGGCAGGCAGCGGCAGCGCACCGTGCGACGTGGCGAGGGCGACGAGGGGGGCCGGGGAGGTGGTCGGCGGCGCGGACGGGACGACCGATGTCATATAGCGCTGGCTCCTTGTCTGGCGCGGATGCCAGGCCATCCAGGCTACCCGGTCAGGCCTGGTCAGCCGCCCAGTACATCTCCCGGCGCAGTGGCCCGTCCGGCTGGTCCAGGCCGGGGTATTCCGGCAGCATCGCGAACATCTGCGACTCGTGGCAGGACACCATGGCCAGCTTCAGCCGCATCGCGGCCTGGTCCAGCGGGACGACATGCGCCCGCGCGCGGCCGAGGTAGCCCTCGATCCGCGCCACGTGCTCACTCCACCGGTGGTCGTGATCCCGGTCCGCGTCGGCGGCGTCCCAGCCGAAGGCGAACGCGTACGGGCAGTCCGCGTAGAAGCGGATCCGCCCGCTGGACGCCGGGACGACCGCGAGCACCGCGTCGCGGGTGCCGGTGTGATCGGAGTGGCTGCCTAACCCGGCCGGGACCCAGACCTGGCCGCTGCCCGGCAGCGCCGCGGTGAGGTCGGCGACCACCTGGTCATGCGGGAACTCCTCCCGGTACGGGCCGTCGGTGAACCCCAGGTGCACGCTGCGCGCGCCGGCGATCTCGTTCGCCCGCAGATCCTCCTCCCGCCGCGCCGCGGCCGCGGCGTTCCCGGTCTGGTAGCCGGAGATAAGGTCCCACTCCGATACCTGCCCGTCGGCCGGCTGGCCGCCGCAGACGGTGAGCACAGTGACCTCGGGTCCGCTCGCCACCAGCACGTGAGCGGCGGAGAACACGGCGTCGTCGAAGTGTGGTGAGACCACCACGTCGGTCATGGCGTCAGGCCTCCAATACCGGGCTGCTGCCCATTCTTCCCGGCGAGCGCAATGCGCTCGTATACCCAGTTGCGGGACAGCCCAGTCACCTCGCGCACGACCTCGCGAGCCAGCCGGGAATCGGCCCCGTGCCGCAGCAGCGCGTCCGCCAGGCGGTCGGCGAGCAACTGCATCTCATCGCGGATCTCCTCGCCGGCGCCGCCGACGATGATCGTGTACTGCCCCCTGATGTCCTGCTGGGCGGCCAGCCCGGCCGCGAGGCCGGCCAGCGTGCCGCGGCTGAACGCCTCGTCGGCCTTGGTCAGGTTGCGGGCCAGCGCCGCCGGGCGGTCGCCGAGGACCTCGTGCATGTCGAGCACGGTCGCGGCCAGCCGGTGCGGCGCCTCGAAGAAGACCAGCGCGGCGTCGATGGCCTTGACCTCGCCCAGCGCGGACCGCCGGGCGGCGGCCTTGCGAGGCAGGAAGCCGACGTAGTGAAACCGGTGCATGGGCAGCCCCGAGCCGATCAGCGCGGTGATCGTCGCGCTCGTCCCGGGCAGCGGGCAGACCCGGATGCCGGCGGCGATCGCCGCCGTCACCAGCCGGTAGCCGGGGTCGTTCACCAGCGGCGTCCCGCCGTCGGACACCAGGGCGATGTCGGTGCCCTCGCGCAGCGCCGCGATCAGCTGCGGGCTGCGTGCCTCCTCGTTGTGATCGTGGTAGCTGAGCAGCCGGGTCTCGATGCCCAGCGGCGCCAGCAGGGTCCGAGCATGCCGGGTGTCCTCGGAGGCGACGATGCCCACCTGGCCCAGCACATCGATCGCCCGCAGCGTGATGTCCCTCGGGTTGCCGATCGGCACCGGCACGAGATAGAGCGTGCCCGCGACGGTTCCGGAGTCGCCCTCGGGTATTACATCAACGGGAGTCATCGGTTCCACTTCTGTTACACGCGAGCCCGCAAGGTCACTGTATCCCGGGCTCCGGCCGGCCTTCGGCTGCGCGCCCCGGCGGCTACAGTCGGTGGCAGCGCCGGCGGCTTCCCGGCGAGGTCCCGGTATCGAGAAGGCACGTGATGGGCAGCCCCGAGGAACCAGACGAGCAGCTGCGCAAGGTCGAGGCGGCCGTCGCCACGAGCCGACGATACGCGACGCTCGCGCCCGGCACGGTGCGCCGGGTCGCCCGCCGGGCGCTGGTCTCGGCCCAGGGCAACGTCGGCGAGGCGACCAAGCGAACCAAGCGCGGCCTGCACGAAATCTACGGCGCGTACCTGCCCGGCAGCGAGCCGAATTACCCGGCGCTGCTGCGCGAGCTGCGGGCCGCCACCACCAGCGGCGAGTCAGACGCGGTCCGCGACGCGCTCAGCTCGGCCATGGCGGTGCACGCCTCCACCCGGGAGCGGCTGCCCTACCTCAGCTCCTTCTACGAGAAGATCTTCAGCCGGGTCCCGGCGCCGGCCACCGTCAGGGATCTTGCCTGCGGGCTC
>DASXME010000119.1:0-2278 GCA_036495825.1 Streptosporangiaceae bacterium | reverse complement strand
AGCTCGACCGGGTCCGAGTGCCCATCGGACTCGACCTGGGCCGGACCACGCATCAGGAGATCGCGGTCGCGATCCTGGCTGAGCTCGTGCAGTTGCGCGCCTCGGGCGAGCTGGCCGCGGCGGCCGGACGCGCGGCGGGCGGTGCCGCTGCCCAGCCGGCCGGGCCGGCGCCGAGCGCGGTGACCGATCCGGTCTGCGGGATGACGGTGACGGTCGGCCCAGACGGCCGGCCCTTCGAGCACGACGGCGAGACGTACTACTTCTGCTGCGCCGGCTGCCGCGCCGAGTTCGAGAAGGACCCGCACGGCTACGCCAGGAAAGAGTCCCGATGCTGATCAAGAACGAGTTCGAGGTCGCGGCGCCGGTCGAGAAGGTCTGGGAGTTCTTCGGCAACATCCCGCAGGTGGCCACCTGCCTGCCGGGCACCGAGCTGACCGGCGACCTCGGCGATGACAGCTACGAGGGCCGGGTCGCCATCCGGATGGGACCGGTCAGGCTCTCGTTCGGCGGCACCGCGCAGATCACCGAGCGCGACGCCGCCGCCCGACGGATCGTGGTCAACGCGACCGGCGCCGAGGCCAGGGGGCGCGGCCAGGCCAGCATGGTCGTCACCGCGACGCTGGCCCCGGCGGGTCGCGGGACGAAGGTCAGCGTGGCCCAGGACCTGCAGCTGTCCGGCGCGGCCGCGCAGTACGGCCGCGGCATGATCACCGACGTGTCGTCGGTGCTGATGAGCGACTTCTCGGCCAACCTGCAAGACCGGATCTCCCGGGCCGACCGCGGTGAGTCGCCGGCCGGGGTGACGGCCGCGGCCAGCCCCGCGGGCGGCCTGACCCTGGCCCTGCGGGCGGCGCTGATGGCGCTGCGCCGGGTGTTCCGCCGATTCTTCGTCCCCTACCGGGCCACGTAAGTCAGGAGACCAAACCATGGTGCTGTGGTGGATCGGCAACGCGATCCTGCTGGTCGTGATACTCCCGGTGGTGATCTTCCTGCTGAACCGCGTGCTGGCCGCGGTCGAGCGGATCCGCGGCGCCAGCGACGAGATCCTTCGCGGCGGGGCGGAACTCGCCGGCCAGCTCGACGGCGTGCCCGAGGCGCTGGCCGTCACGGATAAGACCATCGAGGAAGTCAAAGTCGGCGCCGTCAGGTACGCGGGCTCGGTCGCCCGCCTGCTCGGCTAGACAGCCCCGCCCGGCAGCCGGCTCGACAGCTCGGTTTGACTGGCCCGCTCGACAGCGCGGCCCGGCGGCCCGGCTCGACAGCCCGGCTCGACAGAAAGGAACACGGCTATGCCTGCAGCGGCCTGGATGACGCTGATCGTCGCCGCGCTGATTATCGCGATCACGGCGGTGGCCCTGCTCCGGGTCATCCTCCACCTCAAGCATGTGCGCGACACGCTGGTCGCGGTCACCGGCGGCGTGCAGGTCGTCGCCGACCGGACCAGCACGGTGCCAGAGCGGCTCACCTCGGTGAACGCCAATCTGAAGCCGGTCCGCGACTTCTGCGAAACGGTCTGAGCGGGCAGGGAGGCAGTGATGACGCAACACGCGATCGCCCTGGCCGCGGCGGCCGGGCACCCGAGCCACCTCGGCTGGTGGCTGGGCTACATCATCGGCGCCGTCATCGTGGTCGTCGTGGTCGCGCTGGTGGTGCCGATCCTGCTGCTGGCCCGCTCGATCGGCCGCGAGGCGCCCAAGATCAACGACTCGCTGACCCAGGCGGTGCACAACACCGCGCCGCTGGCCGCGCTGAGCACCACGATCGAGCACGCCACGATCATCATCGCCGGGCTGAAGCGTGGCCGCGCCCGGCTGGGAGGCTGACATGGAACCGCACACCATTGCGATGAACTCCACCGAGCACACCCTGTGGGTCACCGCGATCATCGTCGGCTTCGTCGTCGTGCTGGCGGTCGCGGCCCTGCTCAGCCTGCTGATCTACCTGGTCAAGATCATTGACCGCCGGGTGGTCGAGGTGCGGGACACGCTGAAGGCGGCGGCGGCCAACACCGCGAGCACCTCGCTCATCCCGCAGGTCGCCGACGGCGTGGAGGCGGTCCTGCAAGAGGGCCTGCAGCACCACCTGTTCCTCGGCCGGGTGCTCGGGAAGGTGAAGTCATGACGCTGCTGGTCATCCTGTCGGTCATCGACATCGTCCTGCTGATCGCCGGGCTGGCGTTCTACTTGTTCTGGGTGGGCACGCTGCTCACCAGGATCGCCGGGAACCTCGAGGAGTGCGCCGCGCTGGTGCGGACGATCGTGGGACACGCCGACTTGAT
>DASXME010000118.1:0-17955 GCA_036495825.1 Streptosporangiaceae bacterium | reverse complement strand
ACGTAAGCACCTCCCCGTTCGGAAATCATTCCTGCCACCTCACGAGCGGTGCCAGGCGAGATCGCGTTGGCGTCCACGTACAGACCGCCAAAGCCGCGCACGGTCCACGCGACGTCCAGGGCCGCGTGCGGCGGGCAGATGGACAAGATCACGTCCGCGCGGCCGGCCACCCCGGCCACGGTGCCGGCGTCGGTCAGGCCGGCCGCCCTGGCCCGTGCGGCGGTGTCGGCGCCGCGGCCTTCGGCCGCCCACAGCACGGTGTGGCCGCGCCGGGTCAGGCAGGCGCCCACGGCGGCGCCCATCTCCCCCGGATGCAGCAGCCCGATAACAATGTCGCCCACGCGCGTCTCCCTCGCTCGCCGCCTCCAAGCTGGACCCTACCGAGCCGGCGGGCGAGGGCTGCGCCGACGAAGGCGCCCACGCGCGGCCCGCCGCGCAGGTACGCCCACTGGATCGGGGTCGCCGGCGGCGCGGGCCGGCCGTCATGGTCCACGGCGTCCGGCAGTCTCGATAGAGTCCCAGGGAAGGGGTAGTCAGTCAGTCGTCCGTCATCAGCCGCCCGGCGCCGTGATCATCGCGAGTGGGCGGCGTCGCGAGGAGAACGTGCCGTGGCCAAGCTCGTCTATGACTTCACCGAGGGCAACAGGGATCTGCGGGATCTGCTCGGCGGCAAGGGTGCCAACCTGGCCGAGATGACCAACCTGGGCTTGCCGGTGCCGCCAGGGTTCGTGATCACCACCAACGCCTGCCGTCACTACCTGGACCATGGCGAGGTACCCGCGGGCCTGGACGACGAGGTGACGGCGCACCTGGCCAGGCTGGAAGGGGCGATGGGCCGCAAGCTTGGCGACCCGGCGGACCCGCTGCTGGTCAGCGTGCGGTCCGGGGCGAAGTTCTCGATGCCGGGGATGATGGAGACCGTCCTCAACATCGGCCTGTCCGACGAGTCCGTGCTCGGCCTGGCCAAGCAGGCGGGCAACGACCGGTTCGCCTGGGACTCCTACCGGCGCCTGATCCAGATGTTCGGCAAGACCGTGCTCGGCATCGACGGCGAGGCCTTCGAGCACGCGATCGACGCGGCCAAGCAGGCCAAGGGCACCAAGAACGACCTCGACCTCGACGCCGCCGACCTGAGCGAGATCGTCGAGACGTTCAAGGGCATCGTGCGCGAGCACGCCGGGCGCGAGTTCCCGCAGCAGCCCAGGGAGCAGATGGACCTGGCCGTGCGCGCCGTGTTCCAGTCCTGGAACGCCGACCGCGCGATCCTCTACCGGCGGCAGGAGCGCATCCCGGCCGACCTCGGCACCGCGGTCAACATCGTGGCGATGGTCTTCGGCAACCTGGGCATGGACTCGGGCACCGGCGTCGCCTTCACCCGCGACCCCGGCACCGGCCAGCAGGGCGTGTACGGCGACTACCTGCAGAACGCGCAGGGCGAGGACGTGGTAGCCGGCATCCGCAACACGGTCCCGCTGCAGGACCTGGAGCAGATCGACAAGGCGTCCTACGACCAGCTGATGGACATCATGTCCACGCTGGAGAACCACTACCGCGACCTGTGCGACATCGAGTTCACGATCGAGCGCGGCAAGCTCTGGATGCTGCAGACCCGGGTGGGCAAGCGGACCGCCGCCGCGGCGTTCAGGATCGCGACCCAGCTGGTGGCGCAGGGGCTGATCGACGACGACGAGGCGCTCACCCGGGTGACCGGCGCGCAGCTCGCGCACCTGATGTTCCCGAGGTTCGACACCGGCGGGGGAGTGAACCAGATCGCCAGCGGGATCAGCGCCTCGCCCGGTGCCGCGGTCGGCAAGGTCGTGTTCGACTCCGCCCGCGCGGTCGAGCTGGCCGCCCGCGGCGAGAAGGTCATCCTGGTCCGCCGGGAGACCAACCCGGACGACCTGCACGGGATGATCGCCGCGCAGGGCATCCTGACCAGCCGGGGCGGCAAGACCAGCCACGCCGCGGTGGTCGCCCGCGGCATGGGCAAGACCTGCGTCTGCGGCGCCGACGACCTCGACGTGGACACCAAGGCCGGCCGGTTCACCGCGCCCGGCGGGGTCACGGTCAGCGAGGGCGACGTGATCTCCATCGACGGGTCCAGCGGCGCGGTCTACCTCGGCGAGGTGCCGGTGTCCTCCTCGCCGGTCGTCCGCTACTTCGAAGGCGAGCTCAGCCCGTCGTCCGACGAGGCAGACGAGCTGGTCAGGGCCGTGCACCAGATCATGGGCCACGCCGACGCGCGGCGCCGGCTCGGCGTGCGCGCGAACGCCGACACCGGCGAGGACTGCGCCAGGGCCCGGCGGTTCGGCGCCGCCGGCGTCGGGCTGACCAGGACCGAGCACATGTTCCTCGGCGAGCGCCGGCAGCTGATCGAGCGGCTGATCCTGGCCGACGACGACGCGGCGAGGCAGGCCGCGCTCGACGCGCTCGAGCCGTTGCAGCGCGGCGACTTCACCGAGATCCTCGAGGCGATGGACGGGCTGCCGGTGACGATCCGGCTGATCGACCCGCCGCTGCACGAGTTCCTGCCCGATCTCACCGACCTGTCGGTCAAGGTGGCGTTGGCCGGCGACGCGGTTACCGATCAGGACCGCAAGCTGCTCGACGCGGTGCGCAGGCTGCACGAGCAGAACCCGATGCTCGGCCTGCGCGGGGTCAGGCTCGGCCTGGTCATCCCCGGGCTGTTCGCCATGCAGGTCCGCGCGATCGCGCACGCCGCCGCGGACCGCAAGAAGGCCGGCGGCGACCCCCGGCCGGAGATCATGATCCCGCTGGTCGGCGCCGTGCAGGAGCTCGAGATCGCCCGCGAGGAGGCCGAGAAGGTGCTCGCCGAGGTGACGGCGGAGACCGGCACCCAGGTGCACACGCTGATCGGCACGATGATCGAGGTGCCGCGGGCGGCGCTCACGGCCGGCCAGATCGCGCAGTCGGCCGAGTTCTTCTCGTTCGGGACGAATGACCTTACCCAGATGGGCTGGGGGTTCTCCCGCGACGACGTGGAGGGGGCGTTCTTCAGCCGCTACATCGAGCTGGGCATCTTCGGCGTGTCCCCGTTCGAGACGATCGATGCCGACGGCGTCGGCCGGCTGGTGAGCATCGCCGTCGAGGAGGGCCGGGCCGCCCAGCCTGGCCTGAAGATCGGCGTCTGCGGCGAGCACGGCGGCGACCCGGACTCGGTGCACTTCTTCCACCAGGCCGGGCTGGACTACGTGTCCTGCTCGCCGTTCCGCGTTCCGGTCGCCCGGCTGGAGGCTGGGCGCGCCGCCGTTCAGACGGAGGGCGGCAGCGACAGCCGGTGAGCCATGGCGGCTGAACTGCGGCAGGCGGCCGAGGTCACGGGCCCCGGCTACGGGCCGGCCGCGGCCGAGCGCTGGGTGGAGGAGTCGCCCAAGCGCAGCGGCCGCGGCGCCTTCGAGCGGGACCGCGCCCGGGTGCTGCACAGCTCCGCGCTGCGCAGGCTGGCCGCCAAGACCCAGGTCGTGGCGGTCGGCCAAGGCGACTTTCCGCGGACCAGGCTGACCCACTCGTTGGAGTGCGCCCAGATCGGGCGGGAGCTGGGTGCCGCGCTGGGCTGTGATCCCGACCTGGTGGATGCCGCCTGCCTGGCGCATGACCTCGGCCATCCGCCGTTCGGCCATAACGGGGAGTCCGCGCTGGCCGTGCTGGCCGCGGACTGCGGCGGGTTCGAGGGCAACGCGCAGAGCCTGCGGCTGCTGACCAGGCTGGAGACCAAGGTGCCCGGCGCGGGACTGAACCTGACCCGCGCGACCCTCGACGCGACGCTCAAGTACCCCTGGCCGGCCGCCGGGGCTGGCCCGACCGGCGCCGGGGCTGGCTCGGTCGCCGCCGCCGGCCCTGGCAAGTTCGGCGCGTACGACGAGGACCGCGAGGCGTTCAGCTGGATCCGGCGCGGCGCCCCGGCCGGCCGGCGCTGCCTGGAAGCGCAGGTGATGGACTGGGCCGACGATGTGGCCTACTCCGTGCACGACCTGGAGGACGGGCTGCAGGCGGGCCTGATCACGCTGGCCGGGCTGCGCGACCGCCCCCAGCGCGAGGCGGTGGCCGAGCTCACCGCGACCGACTACTGCGAGCCGGGATCGGTCACCGCGGGCGAGCTCGGCGACGTTTTCAGCGAACTGCTGGCGCTGGACTGCTGGCCGCCGGAGTTCGACGGCGGCCCCCGGTCGCTCGCCGCGCTGAAGAACCTGACCAGCGAGCTGATCGGCCGGTTCTGCCAGGCCGCGCAGGCGGCCACCCTGGCCGCGGCGATGGGCGCCAACGGCGCCGGGCCTGGCCAGCTCACCCGGTACGGCGCGGACCTGATCGTGCCCCGCGCCCAGCGGCTGGAATGCGCCCTGCTCAAGGGGGTGACCGCGTACTACGTGATGAGCCGGGCCGGCGCCGCGGCGGCGCAGGCCGCCGAACGCGAACTGGTCGCCGACCTCGCCGCCGCGATCGAGCTGGGCGCGCCCGGCACGCTGGACCCGGTGCTGCGGCCGGCCTGGCAGCTGGCGGCTTCCGGCCGGGACCGGCGGCGCGTCGTGATAGACCAGATTGCCTCGCTGACCGATACGTCCGCCATCGCCTGGCACCGCAGGCTATGCCGGTAACCAACGAAGGAGCGTCACCATGGCCGCTGAGCCTGCATACGTGATCATCGGCGCGAGCCTGGCCGGGGCGAAGGCGGCGGAGACGCTGCGCGACGAAGGATTCGCCGGGCCGGTCGTGCTGATCGGCGACGAGCTGGAACGCCCCTACGAGCGCCCGCCGCTGTCCAAGGGCTACCTGCTCGGCCGGGACGAGAAGACGTCGATTTACGTGCACGACGAAGGCTGGTACGCCGAGCATGACGTGGACCTGCGGCTCGGTGCGAAGGCCACCGCCATCGACCGGGCGGCCCGCCAGGTGCGGACCGCCGACGGCGGCGCGGTCGGCTACGACAAGCTGCTGATCACCACGGGCGCCTCGCCGCGTCGCCTCGCCGTGCCGGGCGCTGACCTGGCGGGGGTGCTCTACCTGCGCTCCGTGCAGGACTCCGAGCGGCTCTCCGCTGCCTTCCGCGGCGGCGGGACCGTGGTGATCGCCGGTGCCGGCTGGATCGGCCTGGAGGCCGCCGCGGCCGCGCGCGAGCTCGGCTGCGAGGTGACGATCGTGGAGCCCGCGCCCGGCGCGCTGCACCAGTCGCTCGGTCCCGAGCTGGGCAGCAGATTCGCGGATCTGCACCGCAGCCACGGGGTGCGGTTCCTGTTCGGCGAGGGCGTCAGCGAGTTCCGCGGCAGTGCGGGCCGGGTGCAAGCCGCGGTCACGCCGTCGGCGGCCGAGCTGCCCGCTGACATCGTGGTCGTCGGCATCGGCGCCGTGCCGAATGCCGCCCTGGCCCAGGACGCCGGCCTGGACACCGACAACGGCATCCTGACCGATGCGTCGCTGCGCACCTCCGATGCCGACATCTACGCCGCCGGGGACGTCGCGAACGCCTTCAACCCGCTGCTCGGCCGGCGCATCAGGGTCGAGCACTGGGGCAACGCGCTGACCGGCGGCCCGGCCGCCGCGCGCGCCATGCTCGGCCAGGACGTCAGCCACGATCCGGTGCCGTATTTCTACAGCGACCAGTACGACCTCGGTATGGAGACGGCCGGCGTCCCCGAGCCCGGCGGCTACGACCAGATTCTCTACCGCGGCGACCCCGATAGCGGAGAGTACATCGCGTTCTGGCTGTCCGGCGGGGCGGTCGTGGCCGGGATGAACGTGAACGTCTGGGACGTGACCGACGACATCCAGGCGCTCATCCGGGCCGGAGCGGCCGGCCTGCACCCCGACCCGGCCCGGCTCGCCGACCCGGATGTCCCGCTCGCCGACCTGCGCTGACCGCTGAGGTTATCCCCAGCAGAATCCGGGGGCTGGCCTGATTCCGCCGCCAGGCCAGCCCGCAGATCATGGAACCCATGATCAAGCACAAGCGCTTCGCCGCGCTCACGGCAACCTCGGCCCTCGTCCTGGCGGGGGCCTGCGCGCCCGCCGCCGAGGGCTCGGTGACCCTGGCCGCGCGGCCGGCCTCGATAAACAGCAGCCTCCTTAACGGTGCGTGGCTAACCGACGGCTACGGCACGATCGTGGTGATCACCGGTCACACCATGCAGACGTACGACACGACCGCGATCAGCTGCCTCCGCAACGACCTCGCGGGCACGGCGGCCGGCTCCGGCGCCAGCCGCGGATCCCGGCGCTTCACCGACAACGACGGCACCGTCTCCACTTTCACCGCCGGCGCGCGGCCCGGCCAGGCCCGCTGGCACATCGACGCCAACCTCAGCGACCGGATCCTGCGGCGCCTGCCCCGGCTGCCGGCCCGCTGCACCCGGCCGACGCCGGACACGCCGGCCGAGGCGTTCGAGATCTTCTGGCACACGATGGCCGAGAACTACCCGTTCTTCGCCCGCCGCGGCGTCAGCTGGCCGCGGGTCTACCGCACCTACCGGCCGCGGGTCACCGCGCACACCACCAGGACCCAGCTGCTGGCCATCTTCGCCGACATGATCAGGCCGCTGCACGACGAGCACGTCGGCATCGTGGCCGGCCAGACGGTCGTCGCCTTCGACCGCCCCGGCACCGTGATCCCCACCCCGCAGCTCGACGCCAGGGCCCGCGCCCTGGTCGAGCGGGCCGACCTGCAGCACGCCCTGCGCACCTGGTGCCGGGGCAGGATCGGCTACGCCAGCCTGCCCGGTCACCTGGGCTACCTGCGCATCTCCGGGTTCACCGGCTATACCGAGCCGTACAGCTTCGCCGCGAACGCGGCCGCGCTGCGTCACGCGCTCGACGCCATCTTCACGACAGCCAGGACCGCGGGTCCCGGCCGGCTGCGCGGCCTCGTCATCGACCTGCGCCCGAACGGCGGCGGCGGCGACCCGCTCGGCCTCGCCATCGCCGCCCGGCTCACCGGCCGCACGTTCTTCGGCTACGCCAAGCAGGCCAGGAACGACCCGGCCCGCCCGGGCCGGTTCACCGCGCCGCAGCCGTTCTGGGTCCGGCCCGCCCGCGCGCCCCGCTACACCGGCCCTGTCGTCATCCTGGCCGGCGGCTCGACCGTCAGCGCGGGCGAGACCTTCACCCAGGCCATGCTGCAGCGCACGCCGCGGCCCGTGCTCATCGGCGAGAACACCCAGGGCGTGTTCTCCGACCTGCTCACCCGCCAGCTGCCCAACGGCTGGTGGTTCGGTCTGCCCAACGAGGAGTACCTGACCCCGTCCGGCCGCACCTACGACATCACCGGCATCGCGCCGGCCGTCCGGATTCCGGTGCTGACAGCCGGCCAGTTCGCGGCCGGCCGGGACCCCGCGTTCCGCGCGGCGGTAGCGATCCTCGACCGCGCCCGGTCCCGGCCCTAGATCGATGATTCGTCACCCAGGTCGAGCTGAGTGTCGGATCGCGACCGGGATGTTCGTTGCAGTAGTGAGGGACATACTCCGGATGAAAGGCTTGCGATCATGACACCGCTCACCTCGGGCGCCACTGCCCGCCGCATGTTCGGGCTCGTGGAGCCGGTCGGCCTCATCCCCTATGCGGCTGCCGAGCCGTCCGAGGCACTGATGGCGCTCGGCCTGGGCAACTACTGGGACACCTACTTCGCCGGGCGGGCCGCCCCGCTGGGCCGCGACGTCCCGGCGGGCGTCGTGCACGCGATCTTCTACAACTTCGCCCCGGGCGAGGCGGCCCGCCACATCCCGCGGGTCTGGGACCTGATCACGCCCGAGGCGGCGCTGGCGACGCGCGACCGAGGGTGCGTCGCGGCGCTGCGGCGGATGCTCGGCGACCTGGCCGGCAGCCCCGGCGTCGCGCGGGCTGCCGACCTCGCTGTCAAGGCGGCCACCTCCCCCCGGACGGAGGGGCGTCCCCTCTACGCGGCGCTGCGGACGCTGCCGGCCCCGGCCGAGCCGCTGGCGCGGTTGTGGTACGCGGGCAACCTGCTGCGTGAGCACCGCGGCGACGGCCACAACGTCGCCCTGGCCGCCAACGGCATCGGCGGCACCGAGGCGCACGTGCTGCACGCGCTGTCGGAGGGCATGCCGGCCGAGAAATTCGGCCGCGTCTGGCACCTGCCCCCCGCGCAACTGGCCGCGGTCACCGGCGGCATGCGCGACCGCGGCCTGATCGGCGCCGACGGCTGGCTCACCGCCGACGGCCGCGCGACCAAGGCGCGGATCGAGGCGCTCACCGACGACCTCGCCGGGCCGGCCTACGACGCCCTCGACCGCAGTGAGCTCGACCAGCTCATCGCCGACCTCGAACCCATCGCCGCCGCCATGAACGCCGCATACAGCGCCGACGACGACTAACCCATAAGGAATCGCTGGCTAGGGCTGGTCGTCCTTCGAGTCGATCACCTCGTAGTGACGTACGGTGAGATCGCGCTCGATCAGGAACCGCTCGTCCTCCGGGTAGTAGACCGCCTTGTCGATGTCCTGGCCGGCGAAGCCCACGATCGCCTCGCGCGACTCCCAGAGGCTCATCGTGATGAGCTCGGCCCGGTCACCGTCGACCCGCTGCAGCAGCCACGCCCCGCGATTGCCCGCGGTCTCCTTGTACTCCTCGAAACCAGTCCGCTTCACGTAGTCGGCGTAGGCGGCGGCGTTCTCGGCTCGGACCACGCCGCGCCAGATTCTTGCGATCATCCCCGAATATTTCCACGAATCCCATTCTGCGTCAGAATGAGGCCATGACTACCGCCATCGATCCCACGGCCATCGACACGGTGCTGCGGGACGCGGTCGCGTCCGGCGCGGTGCCGCACGTCGCCGCCATCGCCGCCGACCGCGATGGCGTCATCTACCAGGGCGCGGCCGGGCCGCGCGCCGTCGGCGAGAGCGATCCGGTCACCGTCGACACGCTGTTCCGGATCATGTCGATGACCAAGATGCCGTGCACGGTGGTCGCGCTCCAGCAGGCCGAGCAGGGCACCCTCGACCTGGACGCCCCGGTCGCCGAATACTGCCCGCAGTTCGCCAGCGTGCAGGTGATGACCGGCATCGAGGGGGATACCCCGGTGCTGCGGCCGCCGGCCAGCCAGGCCACGGTCAGGCAGCTGATCACGCACACCAGCGGGCTGGGCTACTGGTTCTGGAGTGACCGGCTGGTGCGCTGGGAGAGCATCACGGGCACGCCCAACATTGTCGCCGGCTCTGCCGCGTCGTTCACCGCGCCGATGCTCGCCGACCCCGGCACGCAGTTCATCTACGGCATCAACCTCGACTGGCTCGGCCAGGTCATCGAGGCCGTCACCGGCACCGGCCTCGACGTCGCCATCAAGGAGGGGGTCACCGGCCCGCTCGGGATGGACCAGACGACCTTCCTGATGAACGACGAGCAGCGGCCGAACTCGACGCCCGTGCACATCAAGGGCGAGGACGGCACCTGGATATCGATCGGCGAGGTGCTCAGCCAGTCGCCGGACTACTGGGCCGGCGGCCACGGGCTGTACGGGCCGCCGAGCGACTACATCAAGTTCGAGCGGGCGCTGCTGCGCGGCGGCGAACTGGACGGCACCCGGATCCTCAGGCAGGCCACGGTCGACGCGGCGTTCCGCAACCAGATCGGCGAGCTGGACTTCCCGGCGGAGATCGACAGCGCCGACCCCGCCTCCAGCCATGACTTCCGGATCGGCCCCGGCTTCAAGTGGGGCTACGGTCTCCTGCTCAACACCGCCGACGCGCCCGGCATGCGGCGGGCCTGGTCCGGTTCGTGGGCCGGGCTGTGCAACACGCATTTCTGGGTGGACCCGGCCGCCGGCATCTGCGCCTCCATCTACAGCAACTTCCTGCCGTTCGCGCCCCCCCAAGCCCTGGCGCTCTACAACGACTTCGAGCGCGCTCTCTACGCCGCGCTCTAACCCGCGGGCTTGCGCAGGTCAGCGGCTGGAACCGCTGCCATCCTTCGCCGACGACGTGAAAGTCGACCACGCTGAAGGTCCTGGGCGGCGAACCGCTGAAGCCGCCCCCTGAGACGACTCTGCACGCATTCGGTGAGCACATACCCAGACAAAATGGGGCACGGGTTGGTCAGAGTGAGTGCAAAGTCAAAACGATCATGGTGTTCGCTCATGATCATCTTGACTTTGCACACGCTACGACCAAAACCGGGGTCGGTTTGTCCCGGTTCCATGGTCGCAGCGTGTGCAAAGTGGCGGCAGAGCGTAGGAGAGGCTGAGCCGCGGGGATGGCCGGGCACGGTGGATCGGGTGGGCGCTACTCGGTATGACCGAGGATGGCGGTGATCACCTGGGGGGTGTCGGTCAGGTCGGGCAGCATGACGTGCGGGCCGGCTGCCGCCAGCTCGGCGGCGGTGAAGCCGCCGGTGGCCACGGCCACGGCGCGGGCGCCGGTGGCCAGGGCGGCGGCCACGTCGAGCGGCGTGTCGCCGATGAGCACGGTCGCCTCGCCGCCGAAATCCGCGCCGTACGCCTCGCTCGCCGCCCGCCGGGCCAGGTGCACGAGCTCGGGCCGGTTCTCGTGCGCGTCACCGTACGCCCCGGCGTCCAGGTCGAGGTACCGGGTCAGGTCGAGCGCGCCGAGCTTGGCCTCGGCGAGCGGCCTGATGTTGCCGGTGAGCACCGACTGAACAATGAGACGCCCGGCCAGCTCACCGGAATCGCGTGGCCTGCCGTCGGCGTCGGCCAGGGCGGACATCGCGGCCAGCGCCGCCGCGGCGCCGGGCAGCGCGCAGCCGCGGGCCCTGACCCGCTCGCCGAACGCGGGCGCCGCCGCGGTCAGGCCGAGCATGAACGCGGCGACGTGGCGGCCGGGGTCCTCGACGCCCATCCCGGTCAGCGTTTCGGTGATGATGGCGCGATCGGTGCGCCCGGCCATCGGGGCGACGGTGAGCAGTTCGCGGCCGAACATCTCGGCGAACACGGTCCCGTACAGGTTCCGGCTGAGCCCGCCCGCGTCGATCAGCGTGTAGTCGATGTCCCACAGCACGAGATGCCTGCGCACCCGGCGACGGTACCAGGCCGCTAGGCCCGCCAGGCACGACGAGGCCCCGGGGGCCCGCCCGCGGGCCCTATCCAAAGGAACGGCGCGGGGTGCATGCTGTGGACGATGGCGTCGGGGCAGCGGGACGGGATCAGGCGACCTCGCCAGCACGTCGCCCGCGCCCGGCTGGTCACCGAGCTGCTGGGTGCTCCGGTCGGGGTCATCGAGGCCGCCGCCGGCTACGGGAAATCCGTGCTGGCCGGGGAGTACCACGCCGCGCTCGGCATCGCCTGCGCCTGGGTGTCGCTCGGTCCGCCCGACGATAACGTCAGCGTGCTGATCTCATCGATGCGACGTGCACTGCGGGCGGCCAGGCTGTCTGACCTGTATTCGGCGCTGGAGGACGGCGACCCTGACCGCTGGCCGGACAGGTTTCTCGACGCGCTGGCCGACCTGGCCGATCCGCTGCTCGTCGTGCTCGATGACGTGCATCATCTGCGCGGGCCGGACACCGCGGCGCTGGTGACGCGGATCGCGAAGGGGATCAGCCTGCCGCACCGGCTGCTGGTCGCCGCCCGGCGGATGCCGGTTCATCTCGACCTGCCGCGGGCGGTCGTCGGGGCCGCCTGCGTCGGCGTGCAGGACCTGGCGTTCACGTTCGCGGAGGCCGCGGAGCTGGCGAGCGACGTGCCGGGGCGGCCGCCGTCCGACCGCGCGGTGCGGGCGCTGCTCGAGGCCACCGGGGGCTGGGCCAGCGCGCTGGTCCTCGGCGTCCGGACGATGCGCGACGACGGATACCCCGGCGGAGTGCGCCAAGATCACACGCCGCTGCCGACCGGCCGCGGCGTCATCGCCGCCGTGATGGAAGGCATCCTGCAGTCCCTGGCCCCCGCCGAGCGGAACGGGCTCGGCCAGATCGCGCACCTGCCGTACCTCTCGCCGGAGATCGCCGGGGCGCTGACCGGCACGGCTGACATGTTCGAGCGGATGGTGGCGGCCGGGGTGCCGCTGCTGCACACGGCGGCCGGCCGCTGGGAGATGCCGGGACCGGTGACCGGCTACCTGGCCGGCCTCGCGCCGCTCGCGCCGCAGGCGGCGGCCGCGGCGGCCGCCATCTACCGCAGGGACGGCAGCCTGCCGTCGGCGATCCGGATGCTGCTTGACTCCGGCCACGACGAAGAAGCCGCCGCGCTGCTGGCGGACCTGAGCCCGACCGAGGCCGAGGATCTCGGCTGGGCGGAGATCAGGAACGCGATCGAGCTGCTGCCGGACGGCACCGTGCGGCAGCAGCCGAGAATCCTGCTGCACCTGGCCAGGACGGCGGAGACGGCGTACCGGATGGACGTGCGGCGCCAGGCCCTCGCCCGGCTGACACCGCTCGTCCCGGCCGATGGCCCCAGCCCGGCCGGCGCCGTCCGGCGCGAGATCCTCGCCGAACAGGCTAGGGATCTCGTAGGGGACGAGCGCACCAGGGAGGAGGCGCGGGCGCTCGCCACGTCGGTCGTGCGGGACGCGGGCCAGGACGAGATCGTGGCCAGGGCCCGGGCGCTTGACGTCCTGGGCCGGCTGCGCTCCTGGTGGAGCGACGACGGCCCGCACGACGACGCCGTGGACCTGCTGGAGGAGTCGGCCCGGCTGGCCCGGCGGATCGGCCAGCCGGTGTGGGCGGCCCGGGCGCTGGTGCCGCTGGCCATGGGCGTGCACTTCGGCCTGTGCCGGTACCAGCGGGCGCTGACCACGCTGGACCAGAGCCTGGTGCTGTTCCCGGCCCGCGGGCAGTTCCGCGCGGTGATCATGGCCTTCCGGTCCAGCGTGCTGTGCGAGCTCGGCAGCTACGCCGAAGCGGCCGCGACGCTGACCGAGATGCACCAGCTGGCCCGCGCGCTCGGCGAGGACTGGCTGTCGGCCTACGCCTGGTGGTCCGAGGCCGAGCTGGCGGCGACGCTGCGAGACAAAGAGCGGACCGTGCGCGCGGTCTCGGCCGTGCACCAGCACCGGGCGGCCTGGTTCGACGAGACCCCCGGGGTAGAGTTCCTGGCCACCGCGGCGGACTTCCTCGACCGGGTGGGCGAGCACGCGATGGCCGCGCGGTACCTGGAGCAGGCCACGGAGCGCCAGTCCGGGTTCGAGCGGGTCGTACGGGTCTGCGAGTCCGCGATGCTCGGCCGCTCCGGCGACCCGGCCCGCGCGGCCGAGGTGATCGACGCGACGCTCACCCGGCCCGACCTCGATCCGCAGGAGCGCTGGCCGCTGCTGCTGTTGCGCGCCTACGCGGCGGCGCGCTCCGGCGACCCGGCCGCGGGGGAGCTGGCCGCGCGGGCGTTCGAGACCTGCCGTGAGCTGGGCATACCGGAAGCGCCGCTGCGGCGTGAGCCGGCCGCCTGCGAGGTGCTGCTGCCGCTGGCCGCCGCGGCCGGATCCGGCGCGGCGGTCACCCTGCTCGGCCGCGGCGGCAGGCTCTCGGTCCGCCTGCTCGGCGGCTTCGAGCTGCGCCGGGGCGGGCAGCGGCTGGCGCCGCCGCCGGGGCGGCCCGCTACCGCGGTCAGGGCGGTGGCGGCCGCCGGCGGGCGGCTGCACGCCGAGGAGCTGATCGAGGCGCTGTGGCCCGACGCCGGCCGCGACACCGGGCGCAACCGGCTCAAGAACTTGCTCAGCAGGCTCCGGGCCGCGGTGGGCGACGTGCTGGTCAGGGACGGTGATGCCATCGCCCTCGCGGCGGAATCGGAGTCGGACGCGGGCCGGTTCGAGCACGAGGCCAGGCAGGCGGTCAGCTCGCTGGCGGCCGGAGACCGGCTGAACGCCGCGACGCTCGCCCGGTCGGCGGTGGACCGCTACCGCGGTGACCTGCTGCCGGAGGATCCGTACGAGAGCTGGGCGGCCGAGCCGAGGGAACGGCTCCGCCTGCTGTACCTCGAGCTGCTGGACCTGCTGGCCGGCCAGGCCGAGGCCTCGTGCGAGGCGGATGAGGCGGCGCGGCTGCTGCAGCGGGCGATCGACGCCGAGCCCTACGACGAGCGCCGCTACGCCCGGCTCGCGGCGCTGCTGGCCGGCCAGGGCCGTTCCGGGTCGGCCGAGGCCGTGCTGCGCCGGGCCAGGGCGATGCTTGACGACCTCGGCCTGGCCCCGCCGCCGGGCGGCTAGCCGCGGCCGGGCTGTTTAACCCGGATTGAGCCGTTTAACCCTGGTTGGACCACGGCTGCCTACCGTCCGTCCCGTGACTGCTTCCTTCCTCGTCCGGCTGGTCTCCAGCGCCCTGGCTGAGTCCCGCATCGTGGGCCAGGCCCGGGCGATCGAGACGGGCCTGACCGCCCCGGTCCGCAGCGCCGATGACCTGATCGCCTTCCTGCTCGCCGCCGGCCAGGCCGACGGTGACTCCGCAGGCAGACAGTAAGGGGAGACCATGACTAGTAACAGCATCAAGACCGAGCCCACGACCAGGCACAGCACCGCCCGGCGCTGGCTCGCGGCGATCGCCGCGTGCCTCATCGCGCCTGCCGCATCCCTCGCGATCGGCGCGACCACCGCGGCCGCCGCGACCGCGGCCGCCCCGGCCAACAGCGGCTCGATCACGGCCAACGGCGCCGCCGTCGTGGCCACGGTTTCGAGCCCGAACGTGCCCGCCACCTTCACCTTCGCCGGAACGTCGGGCGAGATCGTCACCGCGAGCGCCAGCGGCGGCACGTTCGCCGGCGAGTGCGACGTCAACCTGGAGATCCTCAGCCCGACCGGCAGCACCGTGGCCAGCGGCGGCTGCGCCGGCCAGAGCGGCTTCACCGGCGAGACCGCGCTGCCCGGCGCGGCCACCTACACGCTGGAGCTGAGCCCCAACGACGGCAACCTCGGCAGCGTCACGCTGCGGCTGTCGGCCAATCCGGCCAACGGCAAGATCACGGCCAACGGGGCCAAGGTCACCTTCACCGCCAGCCATACCGCCCAGGGCAAGGACTTCACCTTCGCCGGCCAGGCCGGCGAGGTCGTGACCGTGAGCGCCGCCGGCGGGACGTTCCTCAGCGAGTGCGATCTGCAGCTGCAGCTCCTCGACCCCGCGGGCAACGCGATCGGCAACGCCGGCTGCATGGCGCAGAGCGGCTTCCTGGCCGAGACGGTCCTGCCGTCCGCGGGGACCTACACCGTCGATGTGACCCCGACCGGCAGCGACCCTGGTGCCAACACCGGCAAGGTCAGCCTGTGGCTGTCCGCCGACCCGGCCGACGGCACGATCACGGCCAACGGGGCGCCGGTCACCTTCACCGCCGGCCACACCGGCCAGGGGCAGGACTTCACGTTCACCGGGACGGCGGGCGAGGTGGTCACGCTGAGCGCCGCCGGGGGAACCTTCCTCAGCCCCTGTGACCTGGAGACGCAGCTCCTCGACGGGGCGGGCAACGCGATCGGCAACGCCGGCTGCATGGCGCAGACCGGCTTCTTCGGCGAGACCACACTGCCCGGCGCCGGGACCTACACCGTCCATGTCACCCCCACCGGCGGCGACCCCGGCGCCAATACCGGCAGCGTCACCCTGTGGCTGTCGTCCGACTCCGCCCACGGCACGATCAAGGCCAACGGGACGCCGGTCACCTTCACCGCCGGCCACACCGCCCAGGGCCGGGACTTCACCTTCACCGGCAAGGCCGGCGAGGTCGTCACCGTGAGCGCCAGCGGGGGAACCTTCCTCAGCGCCTGTGATCTGGAGATGCAGCTTCTCACCTCGTCCGGTCACTCGATCGGCAACGGCGGCTGCACGGCGCAGAGCGGCTTCATCGCCGAGACGCCGCTGCCCGGCGCCGGGACCTACACGATCAGGGTGACCCCCACCGGCAGCGACCCCGGTGCCAATACCGGCAGCGTCACCCTGTCGCTGTCGTCCGATCCGGCCGACAGCACGATCAGCGCCAACGGGGCCCCGGTAACGTTCACCGCCAGCCACACCGGCCAGGGCCAGGACTTCACGTTCTCCGGTACGGCCGGCGAGGTCATCAGCATGACCTTCAGCAACGGGACGTTCCTCAGCGACTGCGATCTGGAGACGCAGATCCTCAGCCCGTCCGGCAGCCAGGTCGGCAACGCCGGCTGCATGGCGCAGAGCGGCTCCCTCGCCGACACGACGCTGCCTGGCACGGGCACCTACACCGTCGATGTCACGCCCACTGGCGCCGACCCCGGCGCGAACACCGGCAGCGTCAAGCTCGCGCTCGCGTCCGGCTGATGAGGCCATGAACCTCCGCCGCGCGGCGAGCCCGATCCGGGGCTCGCCGCCCGGCGGAGGACTAGACTCGGCCCGGTAAACGGGGCCGAAAGCGGGAAGGGCGGAGGCGGACGTGGCTGGCCGGATCCGCGACGAAGACATCGCCACGGTTCGCGAGCGCTCGCCCATCGACGAGGTGGTGGGGGAGTACCTGCAGCTGCGCAGCGCCGGCGGCGGATCCCTCAAGGGCCTGTGCCCGTTCCACGACGAGAAGACGCCCTCGTTCAACGTCACGCCGGCCCGCGGGCTCTACTACTGCTTCAGCTGCACCGAAGGCGGCGACGTCATCTCCTTCGTGCAGAAGGTCGACAGCCTGACCTTCACCGAGGCGGTCGAGCGGCTGGCCGCCAGGGCCAGCATCGACCTGCGCTACGAGCAGGGCGGCCATGTGCCGGGGCAGGAGCAGAGCCAGCGGCGACGGCTGATCGCCGCGCATAAGGTCGCGGCCGAATTTTATTCCGAACGGCTCCGCTCGCAGGATGCTGCTCACGCGCGGGAGTTTCTCACGTCACGCGGATTCGACCTGGCGCAGGCGGATCAGTTCGGTGTCGGCTACGCGCCCGCGGCGTGGGAGGCGCTCACCGGGCACCTGCGCGGGCGCGGCTTCACCGACCAGGAGCTGCTGGTCGGCGGCCTGGCCCGGCAGGGCAGGCGCGGGCCGGTGGACAGCTTCCGCGGGCGGCTGATCTGGCCGATCAGGGACCTGTCCGGCGACGTGATCGCCTTCGGCGCGCGCAAGCTCGACGCCGACGACGACGGCCCCAAGTACCTCAACACCCCGGAAACCCCGCTGTTCAAGAAGAGCTCGGTGCTGTACGGCGCCGACCTGGCCAAGCGGGAGATCGCGCAGCGCCGCCAGGCGGTCATCGTGGAGGGCTACACCGACGTGATGGCCTGCCATCTGGCGGGGGTGCCGACCGCGATCGCGACCAGCGGGACCTCGTTCGGCGAGGGGCACGTCAAGATCCTGCGGCGGCTGCTGATGGACGCGAGCGAGTTCCGCGGCGAGGTCATCTTCACGTTCGATGGAGACACCGCCGGGCAGAAGGCTGCGTTGCGAGCGTTCGGAATGGAAGAAAAGTTTGTAACCCAGACGTTTGTCGCCGTTCAGCCGGATGGCCTGGACCCCTGTGACCTTCGGCTGGCCCGTGGTGACACGGCCGTGCGTGACCTGGTGGCGCGGCGGGTGCCGCTGTTCGAGTTCGCCATCCGCAGCGCGGTGACCCAGTACAACCTGGACACGATCGAGGGGCGGATGGCCGCGCTGGACGCGGCCGCGCCGATCGTGGCGCGGATCAAGGACGAGGGGCTCAGGAAGCGGTACGCGATCAGCGTGGACCGCTGGCTCGGCATGATGGACGAGAGCTTCGTGCTCGCCCGGGTCCGCGAGCACGCCGGGCGCTCCGTCCGCCCGCCCGGGCCGGTGCCGCGGCAGCCGAGCAGCGGGCCGCGGCCGGGCGGGTCATGGCCCAGCCCTCCGCCGCAGGACGGGCCGTGGCCGGCCGGGGCGATGCCAGCGGGCACCGCGGCGGCCCCAGGTCCGGCCCGGAACGGCAGCGGCCGCGGTGACGCCGACGATCCGGCCGTCCAGACCGAGCGCGAGGCGCTCAAGCTGGCCGTGCAGCGGCCCGGGCTGTGCGGGCCCGCCTTCGCCGCGCTCGGCGAGGAGGCGTTCACCCTGCCCGCGCACGCCGAGGTGTTCCGGCTGATCTGCGCGTGCGCCGGGTGGAACCTCGACGC
>DASXME010000117.1:0-13607 GCA_036495825.1 Streptosporangiaceae bacterium | reverse complement strand
TGGCCGTGCCCAAGGGCTACACGATCGTGACCGCGTTCCTGGACGCGCCCACAGGGAAGCAGACGCACGGATCGGTGACCTGCCCCGGGAAGGAGCAGCCGTCCGGCGGCGGGGCCTTCATCGAGCATGACGACCTCGCCGACAACATCAACAGCTCCTACCCGAGCGGCCAGAGCTGGGACGTCGACATCAACAACGCCAGCGGCAACGACACCACGTACTACGTGTACGCGGTCTGCCTGGCCTACTCGGCGGGCTACACCGTGGTGAACAGCTCGTTCCCAGGGACGGTCGGCGACGACACGGCATCGTGGGCGGTGACCTGCCCGGCGGGCACCAAGGTCGTCGGCGGTGGCGCGGTGTCCAACAGTTCCAGCACCGCGGTGGACATCGACTCCACCGTGCCCAATCAGCTGTCCGGCGGCCACACGGCCTGGCGGGTGGCGATCAGCAGCAGCGACGCCACGCAGTCCGACTTCGACGTGTACGCGGTCTGCCGGCCCAAGCCTGTGGGCTACTCGATCCAGTTCGGCGCCCCGGTCCTGGCCGGGGCGGGCGGGGAAACCGACGCCTCGGTCAGCTGCCCGGGCGCCAGCGTGGTCATCGGCGGCGGCGGGTTCGCCAGCTTCGCGACGAGCGACGACGCCATCGACATGAACTCCAGCTGGGCGCCAGGCAGCTCGCAGTGGGCGATCGCGGAGAACGACGGCGAGACGATCGGCCGGGACATCGAGGCGGCCGTCGTCTGCGCGGGCACCTGATGCCGATGCGCAGCACCGGCCGCGAGGAGCGCTGCGCGGTAGTCTGCATCTCGACCAGCCGCTGGACGCGGCGGGACGGGAGGCCCTGGGCTCGTGTCGGCTGCACGGCCTCTGATCGGCGAGTTCCCACTGGTGGGGCGGACGATGGAACTCGACAGGATCGTCTCGGCCGTCGCCGGGACGGATCCGCGGGCGTTCGTGCTGGCCGGAGCGGCGGGGGTGGGCAAGAGCCGGCTCGCGGCCGAGGCGGCCAAGGCAGCCGCCGGGCTGGGGCACGCCACCGCGCACGTGATCGCGACCAGGTCGGCGGCGTCTATCCCGTTCGGGCCGTTCGCCGCCTTCCTGCCCGACGCCGAGGACCTCCCGGCCGGGCTGCTCGGCCTGCTGCGCCAGGCCAGCGAGGCCATCGCGGAGCGGGCCGGGCCACGGCGGCGGCTGGTCCTGGTGGTGGACGACGCCCACCTGCTCGACGACGGCTCGGCCGCCCTGGTGCACCAGATCGTGCAGGCCGGCTCGTGCAGCGTGCTGGCCAGCGTGCGCACCCCCGGCCCGGCGCCGGATCCGGTCACCGCTCTGTGGAAGGAGGGCCTGGCAGAGCGGATCGACCTGGACATCCTGACCGAGGCCGCGGTGCAGGATCTGGCCGCCGGGGTGCTGGGCGGGCCGGTGGCGGGGGCCAGCGTGCGCCGGCTGTGGCAGGCCAGCGGCGGGAACGCGCTGTGCGTGCGCGAGCTGCTCATCGGCGCGGTCGCCTCCGGCGCGCTGGCCGATGACGGCGGGATGTGGACGCTGCGGCTGCCGCTGACCGCGCCCGACCGGCTGGCCGAGCTGGTGGCGGCCCGGCTGGCCGGGCTGGCGCCCGGCACGGTCGCGGTGGTCGAGCTGCTGGCCGCGGGGGAGCCGCTGGGGCTGGCGCTGCTGGAGTCGCTGACCGTGCCGGACGCGCTGGAGGACGCCGAGCGGCAGGGGCTCATCGAGGTGGGCCAGGACGGCGCCCGCGCGCAGGCCCGGCTGGCGCACCCGGTCTACGGCGAGGTGCTGCGCCAGCGCATGCCGCGTTCCCGGCTGCGCCGGCTGTGGGCCGTGCTGGCCGACGCGGTGCAGCAGACGGGGGCGCGCCGGCGTGAGGACGTGCTGCGGGTCGGGCGCTGGCAGCTGGACGCCGGCGTCGCGGGCGACCCCGCGCTGCTGGTCGGCGCCGCCCGGCGGGCGCGCCAGATGTTCGACATGGATCTCGCGGCCAGGCTGGCCCGGGCCGCGTTCAGCGCGGGCGGCGGGGTCGAGGCCGGCGTCGTGCTCGGCGAGGCGGAGTTCGCGTCCGGGCGGCACGCCGAGGCCGAGGCGGTGCTGGCCGGGCTGGTGCCGCTCTGCTCGGGCGACGCCGAGCTGGCCCGGGTGGCGAACGCCCGGTCGTACAACTTCGGCACGCTGATGGGTGACCCGGCGGCCGCCGCGGCCGTGCTCGACGAGGCGCTGGCGGCGATCACCGACCCGGCCGCGCGGCTGCGGCTGACCGGGCGGATGGCGGTCAACCGGCTGTTCGCCGGGGAACCCGCGGCGGCCCTGGCGGCGGTGGCCGACACGCTCGGCCACGACGATCCGGAGGTCGCCGGGCGCGGCAGCTACGTCTCGTCCATCGCCCTGGCGCTGACCGGCCGCACCCAGGAGGCGGTCTCGGTCGCCCGGCGCGGCCTGGAGATGCACCGGCGCTGGCGGTCCAGCGACGGGATCCAGCTCCCCGAGGTGCAGCTCATCGGGGCCGTGCTGGGGCACGCGGCCGGAGGTGACCCGGGCCGGGCGCAGGCCGACGCGACCGCCGGCTACCAGGCCTGCATCGACGCGGGCGACCAGGAGGGGCAGGCCACGTTCTCGCTGCTGCGCGGCTGGGCGTGGGCCGGGCAGGGCCGCCTGGCCGACGCAGCGCTGGCGTTCCGCGAAGGCGCGGCGATCAACCGCGAACTGCACGAGATCATCGCGCTGCGCTGGTGCCTGGGCGGGCTGGCGCTGGCCGAGGGGATGGCCGGCCACCGGGACGCCGCCCAGGCCGCGGTGGCCGCGCTGGACCAGGCCCCGACGGCCTCGGCGACCATGTTCGAGGCCGACCTGATCGACCGGGGCCGGGCCTGGGCCAGCGTGGCGGCGGGCCGGCTGTCCCTGGCGCGCGACCTGCTCGGCGCGGCCGCGCAGCGCGCGGCGGCCGGCCAGCTGTGGGTGGCCGAGGCGCACCTTCGGCACGACAGCGCCAGGATCGGCCCGCCTGGCCCGGCCGCGGCCCGGCTGGCCGAGCTGGCGAAGATCATCGACGGCAGGCTGGCGGGCGCGTTCGCCCGGCACGCGGCGGCCGCGGCGCAGTCGTCGGCGGCCGGGCTCGAGGCCGCGGCGGAGGAGTTCGAAGCCATCGGGGCCTGGCTGCTCGCGGCCGAGGCCGGCACCGCGGCCGCGGCCGGCTACCGGGCGCAGGGCCTGGCGCGGCGGTCCAGCGCGGCGGCCAGGAAGGCCAGCGAGCTCGCGGCCAGGTGCGGCGCGGTCCGCACGCCCGGCCTTTCGGGCGGTCCGCAGGCCGGGCGGCTGACCCAGCGCGAGCGCGAGGTGGCCGGCCTGGCCGCCGCCGGGGCGAGCAGCAAGCAGATCGCGGTCAGCCTGCAGCTGTCGCCCCGGACGGTGGAAAACCACCTGCACAGCATCTACGCCAAGCTCGGCGTGACCAGCCGCGACGAAATGGCCGAAGCCCTGGAGCGCAGCTAGCCCGGCGACGCGGCTGCCCGCGGTCAGCCGGTACCGGGCTGGCGTGCGAAGGCGGGCATCTCACCGCGTACCGTTCGGAAGAAATGATCTTTTTAGCCCTTCCAGCTGGTCAGGGCCGGACCGGGTCCGGCCCTGACCTAGCGGCTGGGGCTAGCCGTCCACCTTGCGGAGGGCGGCGATGAACTTCGGGCCGTCGGGGGCGCCGAGGCCGGTCATGTTGTCGTAGCCGGGCAGGGTCACCTGGCCGGTGTAGCCGCGCATCTGCGGGCTCTGGTCGTCGAACGTGGTCAGGTTCTGCACCGGCGGGTTGCCGCAGATGTTGGCGAACAGCAGGACGTCGCACTCGACGCCGCGGTACAGCGCGGGGCTGCTGTCGGTCAGCGGCAGCGTGTCGAAGAACGCGCTGGTCCCGGCCAGCCGGTAGATCGCCGGGTTGATGAACCCGAACGGCTCCGACTGCCCCTGCTGGGCCGCGATCACTATGCCGGCCACCAGCGGCGCGGACTCACTCGTCCCGCCGATCGGGATCTGGTGGTACGCGGGCGGGGAGCCGGCCTTGAAGGCCAGCAGCCCGAGCGCCATCCCGGTGAACGCGTCGGCGCTGGCGGCGATGTCCGGCGCGCTGCGGTCGGTGCCCAGCGACGCGGGGACCACGCCGTTCTGGTAGGCCGGCTGGGCGTACAGCGTGTTGTTGCCGCCGCCGGAGGCACCGTCCTCCCCCTTCAGGACCCATTTGCCGTTCTTGATCAGGGAGTCCCCGGTGGACCAGCCGGTCTCGAACAGCCGGTTGCCAGCCTGGCCGATGCCCAGCGAGGTGCCGCCGACCGCGATGGCGAACGGGTCGGCCGAGGGCAGCAGGACGCCGGAGCCGTCGCCGGCCGAGAAGTACATGCCGACGCCCTCGGCCGCGGAGCGGACCAGGTAGGCGTGCTCGATCTTGCTGATCGAGGCCGGCTGGCGCGTGCCGCCGCTCTCCCAGGAGTTGGAGGCCGCGGTGGCCAGCGGGTGACCGTCCGCGCCGTCGATGACCGCGATGTCGGCGTCGAACAGGCCCTGCAGGCCAAAGTCGCCGTTGTTGCAGCTGTCGCCGCCGACCACGAGCTGGTTGGCGCCCGGCGCCATGTCATAGGAGGCCTCGACGTCCAGTTGCTCCTCGAGGTCGAACGGGTCGCCGCAGCTGTTCGCTCCGAGGGAGAGCTCCGCGTACCGCTCGGAGGACGGGGCCGCCACGCCATTGGCCGCCGCGTAGTCCTGCAGGGTCGCGAACATGTCCCTGGTCAGGCCCAGCTCGACCAGGGCCACCGTCTGCCCCTTGCCGGTGATGGCCGGGCTGGCCCGGTAGGCCGCCCGCATCTGGGCGCCGGTGTACCCGCAGATGAACGTCGGGAACGACGTGGTGCCGAACTGCTCGGGCAGCCCGGTGGCCATCTGCTGCCCGTAGTAATCCGAGCAGGGCGGCCCGGCGCTGGCTTTGGCGGTGGTCTTGACGCGGGCGGGCGCGGCGCCCGGGGCGTCCAGCGGCTGGATGGCGGCCTGGTTGTCCAGGCCGGTAACGCCGAGGACGCGGCCGGCCAGCGAGGAGGGCAGCGAGACCGCGCGGTCGTTGGCCCGCAGCGCGTAGGGCCCGGCGTTGACCGACTTGCTGCGCTGGTAGGTCTTCAGCTGCACCCTGAAGGCCGCGTTGATGGTGGCGGCGGACGCGGTGGCGCGCACGTAGCTGCGCTGGGCGTCGGTGCGGACGGCGGTGAAGCCCTGGCTGCGCAGCCACGATTCGACCCGGCCGGCCGTGGCCTTGGTGGCGCCGAACCGTGCGGTGTAGGCGGCCGGGCTCAGGAAGTGCCGGAACGTCCGGCTGCCCGGGGTGCTGACCGCGACGGCGTAGCGTTCGGCGGCGGCGGTGTCGGGCTTGAGCCAGAGCTGGACCGTCAGCCGGGTGGCCGCGGCGACGTCGCCGGTGGCCGGGGTGCCGCTGGTGAACGAGGCGGCGCTGCCCGCCAGCATCGTCTCGGACGGCCTCGGTGACGCCTGGGCCAGCCCGCTCGCGCCGGCCGTCATGCCGATGACCGCCGCGGTCGCGCCGGTGGCCGCGACGAGCATCCTCAATCTGGACATAGGTCTCCTCGCAAACATGGCAAAGGGTTCAAGTCTCACGATAGAGACAACCGCCCGGACCGGCTATTGCGCCGGACGCCGGGATGCGAACAATCCGGCATCACCTGGCCTGGCAGAATATGAGCCCATGGAGGCAGCAGGGGCCACAGGGGCAGCGGGCCCGCCCGCGCCGGTCGGCTCGTTCGTCGCACTGGGTGACAGCTTCACCGAGGGCCTAGATGACCCTGGTCCCGCGGGCCACTACCTCGGCTGGGCCGACCGGTTCGCCGCGCACCTCGCCGACCGCCGCCCGGGGCTGCGGTACGCCAACCTCGCAGTCCGGGGCAAGACCCTCGGCGAGGTGGTGACCGAGCAGCTGCCCGTCGCCCTCGCGCTGGCACCCGAGCTGGTCAGCATCGCCGCGGGAGGCAACGACCTGCTGCGGCCGGGCGGGAACCCCGACCTGCTAGCGGTGGTGTTCGAAGGCGCCGTGGCCAGCCTGCGCGAGGCCGGCTGCCGGGTGATCATCCTCACCGGATTCGATCCGCGCACGTTTCCGGTCATCCGCTGGATCCGCGGCAAGGTCGCGGTCTACAACATGCACCTGCGCGGGATCGCGGACCGTTACGACTGCACGGTGGTGGACCTGTGGTCGATGCCGGTGCTGTGCGACCCGCGGGTCTGGAGCGAGGACCGGCTGCACCTGAGCGCCGAGGGGCATCGCCGGGTGGCGCTGCGGGCCTGCGAGGCGGTCGGCGCGCCGCTGGCCGCCGACTGGCGTGAGCCGCTGCTGCCGGCGGCTGCTGGTAGTCCGGCCTGGCTGGCGGCCCGGCGGGTGGACGCGCGCTGGGCCCGGGTGCACGCGATGCCGTGGGTGCAGCGGCGGATCCGGGGCGCCTCGTCCGGCGACGACGTGCCGCCCAAGCGTCCCGACCTGCTCCCCCTGGACGGCCCGGCCGCCTATCCGGTCATCGCCGGTCCCTAACTGCTCATCGGGTGAGATCCGCCAGCATCTCCTCGATCTCGGCCAGCGCGGCGGAGATCCACGGCAGCGCCAGCGGGTCGGCTGCGGCCAGCGCCGCCGTGCGCTGGGCTTCGCTGTCGCCGTACAGCAGCCCGGTGGCCACCCGCAGCCGCAGTGCCGCGGGCTCCTCGCCGAACGCGCTGGCCGGCAGCACGCCGGCGCCATAACGGTCGAGCAGCAGCGCGGCCAGCCCCGGCCCGCTGGTCACCCCGTGCCGGCCGCGCAGCAGCTCGCGCAGCGGGCCGAAGTCCGGATACAGGTAGAAGGCCGCCTGCGGGACGGGTCCGGGGGCGCCCGCGGCGGCGAACCGGGCCGCGACGGCGCGGGCCACGACCGCGTGCAGCCGCCTGCTGGCCGCGACCTGCCTGGTCATCTCGGGCGGCTCGCCGAACGCGAAGGCGGCCGCCTGCTGGATCGGGCCGGACGGCGCGGACCATATCTCGCTGCCGATGCCGAGCAGCCGGTCGCGCAGGCCGGCCGCCGACGGCACCGCGCACCCGGCATCGGGCAGCCGGGCCACGCCGATCCGCCAGCCGCCGAGGGCCAGGCTCTTGCTCAGCGCCGTGGTCACGACGGTCCGACGCGGCGCGATCGCGGCCGGGCTGATGAACGGCGTGGCCGGGTCGTGCAGGAGATCGCGGTAGATCTCGTCCGAGATGATGATCAGGTCATGCTCGGCCGCGACCTCGCACAGCTGCGTGACCACGGCCGGCGAGGCCACGGTGCCGGTCGGGTTGTCGGGCAGCGTCAGCACGACCGAGCCAATCCGCCGGCCGTGGGCCCGTGCCCCGGCGGCCGCCCGGGCCAGCAGGACCGGGTCCGGCACGCCTCCCTCGCCCGGCCGCGTCGGGACGAAGTGCGGCCTGATGCCGATCATGGCGGCCTGCGCGGCGTAGCTGACCCAGCTGGGCCTGGGCACGGCCACATCCGCGCCGAGCGCGAGCAGCAGCCCGTAGAGCAGCGGCTTGCTGCCGGGTCCGCAGACGACCATCTCGGGCCCGGTCGGCAGGCCGCGCCGGGCCCAGTAGCCGGCCGCGGCCTCACGCAGCCCGGCTAGCCCGGCCACCGGGCCGTAGCCGCCGCGGCCCGCCGCCTCGGCCAGCGCGGCCCGCAGGGCCGGATGCACCGGCAGCCCGGCCTCGCCGAACGCGAGCGGGAGCACGCGCTCACCCCGGCGTCTCCTGGCGGCAAGCGCCTCGTTGGCGGCCAGGGTGGCCGACACGGTGGTCGGCACGGTGGCCGGGATGCGCGCGGCCGCGGGGGCTGCGGACACGGATGCGGGCAGGACGGATCGCATGGCCAGGGCAGCCACGGTCAGGATCACTTCCTCGTGCGGGGGAGGGCGGAGCGCTTCGGCGCCTGGCGGCCGGCCCGGCGGGCGTGCGACGGCTGGACGCGCACCCCAGCGTACGGAAGAATAAGTGAAATCGGTGCTCCCTGAAGGAGAGGCTAAGATAATCTAATGCTCGATGCGCACCGGCTGAGGCTGCTCAGCGAGTTCGCCGAGCGGGGCAGCATCGCGGCCACCGCGGCGGCGCTCGGATACACGGCGTCCGCGGTCTCGCAGCAGCTCACGATGCTGGAGCGGGAGGCAGGCGCGGCGCTGCTCGACAGGACGGCCCGCAGCGCGGAACTGACCGGGGCCGGGCGGCGGCTGGCCGGTCACGCGCGGCAGATCCTGGCGCTGATGGAGGCCGCGGAGGCCGACCTGTCCGCACAGGCGCAGGAGCCCGAGGGCCGGGTGGTGGTGACCGCGTTCCCGACCGCGGCGGTGGCGTTCGCGCCGGCCCTGGCCCGGAGCCTGCGCGAGCATGCCGGGCTGACCCTGCTGCTCCGCCAGGCGCAGCAGGGCGAGGGCCTGCGCCAGGTCAGGTCCGGGGAGGCGGACATCGCGCTGATCGACGACTGGTCGGGCCCGCGGCCTCAGTCGCAGTCGCAGTCGCAGGACCGCGGGGGACTGCTCAGCTACTACCCGCTGCTGCGGGATCCGCTGGTGCTCGTCGTGCCGCGAGCGCATCCGGTGGCCACCGAGCAGCGTGTCCAACTGCGCCGGCTGCGGGAGGAAGCGTGGATGGTCACCCCGGCGGGCGAGCCGTCGCGGCAGGCGGTGGACCGCATGTTCGCGAACACGGGCGGCGCCCCGCCGGTGTCGTGGGAATTCGAGGGGCTCGGCACCATCCTCGGCCTGGTGGCCAGGGGGATCGGGATCGCCGCCGTGCCGCGGCTGGCCCTGGCCGCCGGAGCGGGCCGGGTCGCCGTGCGTGAACTGCCGGCCTCCGCGCCGGCCAGGGAAGTCTATGCGGTGGCCAGGGCCTCGAGCGTGCGGCGTCCGGCGATCGCGGTCGTCCTGACGGCCTTGCACGCCGCGGCCAGGAACCTCTCTGCCCGGCTGGCGCCGGGCGGTCCCCGGCCGGATCAGCGGCGATCTCCGTGAGGGTCCGGCGGGCGGACCCGGCGAGCGGACCCGGCCCTTCAGCCTAGGTGCGCGCATCGCCCACGCCCGCGCGGCCTCGCCGGATGAGGTCCCTTCGGACCCCCGGATGCACCACTTTGTCCCCTGAATGTGGCACTTTACACACGCTGCGACCATAGAACCGGGACAAACCACCCCTGGTTTTGGTCTTACCGTGTGCAAAGTCGAAACGATCATGAGGGAAATCCCACTTAGCATGCGCTCTTGCTTCGCAAATCCTGATATATCCGGACGCGAAATGGTCAGAGCGCGTGCAAAGTCGAAATGATCATGAAGATGTGAGGCCGCGATCATCACGACGGGCGGCCTCGGGCGCTCGCTACCCTGGGCACGGTCAGCTGGCCAGCGTGGAAGGGACGGTTTTGCCGTGACGGCAACGATCAGCGAATGGCTGCGGCGCGGGGCGACCGCGGTCGCCGCCGGGCGGGTGGCGATCGGGGTGGTGGCGCTGGCCGCGCCGCCGCTCGTCGCCCGCCCTTGGGTTGGCCCGATGGCCGACAGCGCCGAGGGGCGCGTGCTGGCCCGTGCGCTGGGCGGCCGCGACCTCGCGCTCGGCATCGGCGCGCTCGCCGCGCTGCACGCTCCCGCTATCGCCGTCGGCTCGGCCGCTGCCGGGCCGGCGACCACGGGACCAGCCGCCACCGGAGCAGACGTCACCGGATCGTCCGCCGCCCGGCCAGCCGCTACCTGGGTGGGCGTGGCTGCGGTCGCTGACGCGTTCGACCTGCTGGCCACGGCCGTGGCCTGGCGCAGGCTGCCGGCTAGCCGGTGGCTGGTGGCGCTGTCGGCCGGCGGGGCTGCGGTCGCGGGCGCGGCGGCGGCCTGGTCGCTGGCCACCGGGGATGCGCCCGATGGCTCTTGACCTCCTGTCTGACGGCGCGGCGCTCACCGCGGCGCTGGTTGACATCGAGTCGGTCAGCGGGGGCGAGGCGCCGCTGGCCGACCAGATCGAGGCGGCGCTCCGCCCGTTGCCGCACCTGACCGTGCACCGGTCGGGGGCGTGCGTGGTCGCGCGCACCTCGCTCGGCCGGCCGGAGCGAGTGACCCTTGCCGGGCATATTGACACGGTTCCGGTCGCGGGCAATCTTCCTTCCTATTCCGAACAGGGCCGGCTGTACGGCTGTGGCACGTCGGACATGAAGTCGGGGGTGGCCATCCAGTTGCGGCTGGCCGCGACGCTGGACCGCCCGGTCCGTGATGTCACCTACGTGTTCTACGACTGCGAGGAGATCGAGGCGGAGCGCAACGGCCTCGGCCGGCTCAGCCGCGACGAGCCCGGCCTGATCGCCGGGGACTTCGCGGTGCTGCTGGAGCCGACCGGCGGCGTGGTCGAGGGCGGCTGCCAGGGCACGCTGCGGGCCGACGTCGTCGCGGCGGGGGAGCGGGCGCACAGCGCCAGGGCCTGGATGGGCCGCAACGCGATCCATGAGGCCGACGGCATCCTGCGGGTGCTGCGGGATTACCAGCCGCGCCAGCCCGACGTGGACGGCCTGATCTACCGGGAGGGCCTGAACGCGGTGGCCATCAGCGGCGGGGTGGCAGGCAACGTGATCCCCGACCGGTGCACGGTCACGGTGAACTTCAGGTTCGCGCCCGATCTCGGCCCGGACCAGGCGGAAGACTATGTTCGCGAGGTGTTCGGGGGCTGGCCGGTCACGGTCCTCGACGTGGCTCCTGGCGCCCGCCCCGGCCTGGACCGGCCTGCCGCCGCGTCATTTGTGGCGGCCGTTGGCGGCGCACCTCGGGCCAAGCTGGGCTGGACCGACGTGGCCCGCTTCGCGGCGTTCGGAATACCCGCCGTCAACTACGGACCCGGAGAGCCCGAGATGGCGCATACGAAGGGCGAATACGTGGAGATCCCGAAGATCGCCGAGTGCGAGGCCAGGATGCGCGCCTGGCTGGCGGGCTAGCCCGCCAGCCAGGTCGCGCGTCTCGCTGTCGCTACTTGGCCGGCCCCGAGGTCAGCGTCAGCGAGGACGTGTGGTGCTGGCCGTTCGGTGCCACCCAGGTCATCGTGATCGTCTCGCCCGGGTGGTACTTGGTCAGCGCGTTGGTCAGCGTCTGCGGCGAGGTGATGGCCTGGCCGTCGATGCCGGTGATCACCGACCCGGAGGTCACCCCGGCCGAGTTGACCGGCGTGTTGCAGAGCACCCCGCCGATCAGCGTGCCGGAGCTGACGTTCGGGATCTTGCTGGGCACGGTGAGCTGGTTGGCGGTCAGGCAGCCCGACGGGCTCCCCGTCCCGCCGCCGCCGAATCCGCCGAATCCGTTCTGCTGGTCGTTCGCTGCGATCTGCATCTGGTGCAGCTGGGTGGCCGGACTGGGCGAGCTGCTGGGCGCGGAGTTCGTGCCGCCGGTCGTCGCCACCGTCACGCCGAGGAAGGCGGGCGAGCCGAGCTGGATGCCGGCCGAGTTGTCGCCCGACTCGATGTGGTCGGCGATCGACAGGGCTCGGTCGATCGGGATCGCGAAGCCCATGCTGGCGCCCTGGCCGCCAAACTGGCCGGAGCTGGTGTTGGCGGCGGTGTTCATGCCGATCACCTTGCCCTGCGCGCTGGCGAGCGCGCCGCCGGAGTCGCCCGACACGATCGCGGCGTTCGTCTCCAGCATCCCGTGCAGGTTCTCGGTCGTGTTCGCGCCCTGGTCGGACGCCTGGATCGACTGGTTCAGGTTGGTGATCTGGCCGCTCACGACGGCCGGGGCGCCGTCCTGGCCTTCGGCGTTCCCGAGGGCCACGACCGGGTCGCCGACCTTGACCGACTTCGAGTCGCCGAGCGGGATCGTCTTCAGGCTGGACGCGCCGTTCAGCTTGAGCAGCGCGACGTCGTCGGCCTTGTCGGTGCCGAGCAGGGTGACGGAGAAGGTCTGCCCGGTGTTAGCGATCTTCGCCTCGATCTTGGACGTGCCTTCGACGACGTGGTTGTTGGTCAGCACCAGGCCGCCTGAGCTGAGGACCATCCCGGTTCCCTCGAGCGTGCTGCCCTGGTACTGGGCGGTCGAGATCACGTCCACGATCCCCGGGCTGACCTTGCTGGTGACGGACTGGATGAGCGCGCTGTCGGGGCCGTTGCTGTTGCCGCCCGATCCGTTGCCGATCCCGCCCCCTCCGCTGCCGGATCCTGGGCTGGCGAACGAGCTGTTGTTGTTCGACGTGTTGTTGTGCTTGAGGGCCAGCACCGTTCCGGCGCCGACTCCGGCGGCCAGCGCGGCGACGACAACGTAGGTGAGAATCCGGCTGCCGCCCCGCGACCGGGGCGGCTCCTGGCCGTAGCCGCCGATGATGTCGCCGGGCGGGTATCCGCCGGTCGCGTACCCGCCGGGCGGGTATCCGCCGGGCGGGCCGTATCCGGGCTGCGGGCCCGGAGGATAGCCGCCCGGGCCATACGCTTCCTGGCCGTAGCCGGGACCGTAGCCACCCTGCCCGTAGCCGTAGGGGCCCTGCGGACCCGAAGGGTAGCCGCCTTGCTGGCCCGCAGCGTAGCCGCCTTGGCCGTAGCCGTAGGGGCCCTGCTGGCCCGGAGGGTAGCCGCCCTGGGCGTAGCCGCCCTGGCCGTAGTCGGGCTGGCCGTAGTAGCCCGGGGCGGACGGCAGGGGAGCGTTCTCGCCGGTCGCTTCGGCGTCCGGCGACAGCGTGTCGCCGAGGCTGGCGCTGGCGGCGCCGTCAGCCGGCAGACCGGTCGCCGCGGCCTGCTGTTGCTCAGCCGCTGGGGCGTCCGGGGCTGATGGGGCGTCCGGGGTCGCTGGGGTCGCGTCCGGCGCCTGGGCCGGGACCCAGTCGGCCGCCGGCGTGGCGTCTGGGTCGGCACCAGAGGATCCAGCGGATCCGGCGGATCCGTCTTGCGGCGCCGGCCAGGCGCTGTCGAACTCCGGTGGCTGCTGCTCGCCGTCGTTGCGCTCTTCGTGCATCTGAATCACCTTGCCCGGAACTAGCGTAATTCCCGTTCGGGTCCCGGCTATCCGTCGGCCGGGGCCCTAGGTCTGGCCCGCGCTCTTCCTTTAGTTAGCCCAATCTGCCTGGACCTACGCTGAACGCCTCCTGAGGATTGGCCGGACGTGACGGAGATCACGCGTACCGGGGATCGACGCAGTCCTGTGACCTGGATAAACGGCGACGTCCCTCGTGGCGCGTTGCCTAAGGTACATTCACGATATAACGTGAGTGGTGAGTTCGCGGCAGCGCCGCTCGGGCGGCTAGACATCTAGCCGACCGGTGGCCGCGCCATCAGGATTCTGACAGCAGGGAGTGGCCATGTCTGCACCAACCCGCACCGACGAGCCCGGGCTGTCCAGGCGTGACGAGGCTGCGGTCTCCAGCGCGGCGATGTCCGCTGCCCCGTGGACGCCGGCCGTAGCGACCGGCGCTGTCGTCGGGCTCGGCGATCTCGGGCTGCACCTCATCAGCGGAAGCATCGGACTGAGCGCGCTCAGCGGCTCGGCCGCGCTCGGCGTACTGGCGTTCTTCGTCGTGGCCGGCGCGGGAGCGTTGCTGAGCTCGCGGTCGGGACGAGCCCTC
>DASXME010000116.1:0-4570 GCA_036495825.1 Streptosporangiaceae bacterium | reverse complement strand
CCAGCACGGCCGGTACCACGAGCTGGTCGGATCCCGCGAGCAGGCGCCGCTGGACGCGCAGTCGCTGCCGCGGCTCGTTCCCGACCTGGCCGAGCGGGACGTCTTCGTCTGCGGGCCCGAGGGCTTCGTCACCGAGACGGCCGATCTTGTCCGGCGGCTAGGCCTCCCCGAAGACGCCATCCACCACGAGGCGTTCGCGCTATGAAGACGGCACAGACGAAGACCGCACGCCTGAAGCAGGTCCCGCTGCTGGTGATCACCGGGGCGGTCGCCGGATTCGGCGGGGTCATCGGCCTGCCCAGCCGGGCACCCGCGCCGCGGATCGGCGCGGCCGGCCCGGCCGCGGCGACCGAGCCGGCCACCGGGAGCAGCCGGGCCGCCCAGCCGGGCGCTAGTTCGCCCGCCGCGCCGACCGGCGGCCGGGCGCGATCCGCCACCGGGCCGGTCGAGAACTTCGGCTACGGCTCGATCGCGGTGCGGATCACCGTCGTCGGGAACCGCATCACGGCCGTCACGGTGCCCGTCCTGAATCCGCTGGAGCCGCAGTCCCAGCTGATCTGCGAGCAGGCGATCCCGATACTCCGCTCCGAGGTGCTCTCCGCCCAGAGCGTCCAGATCAACGGGGTGAGCGGGGCGTCCTACACCAGCGAGGGCTACGTTAAGTCGCTGCAGGCGGCCCTGGACACGCTGCACCTGCAATGACAGCCCTGCAATGACGGCCGTCATGACCCAGGCCGCGGCCCTCCCCCTAGCCCACACCGAACACGTGATGGGCACGACCGTCTCGTTCACCGTGCTGGCCGGCGACCTGCCGGTCCCGGCGGCCCGGGCGGCGGTCCAGCGCGCCTGCGCCGTGCTGCACGAGGCCGATGCGGTGTTCAGCACCTGGGATCCGCGCAGCCCGGTCAGCCGGCTGCGCCGCGGCGAGGCCACGCTGGCCATGATGCCGGCCGACGTGGCCGAGGTTCTCGCGCTGTGCCGGCTGGCCAAGGCGGCGTCGCGCGGCTGGTTCGACCCGTGGGCGCTGCCCGGCGGGGTCGACCCCACCGGCCTGGTGAAGGGCTGGGCGGTGCAGCGGGCCGCGGACGTTCTGCGCCAGGCCGGGGCGGCCGCCGCCCTGGTGAACGGCGGCGGGGACCTGGCCGCCTTCGGGGCACCGGCCGCCGGGCAGCGCTGGCGGGCCGGCATCCGCCACCCGTGGCGGCCGGACGCGCTGGCCTGCATCGTGGCGGTACGGGCCGCCGTCGCCACGTCAGGGAGCTACGAACGCGGCGCTCACCTGATCGACCCGGCCACCGGCCGCCCGGCCGGCGGCGTGGCCTCGGCCACAGTCACCGGCCCCAGCCTGGCGCTGGCCGACGCGCTGGCCACCGCGCTGGCCGCGGGCGGCGACCAGGCGCTGGCCGCGGTCGGCCTGGTCGCGGGGTACGAGGGTTACCTGATCCGGGCCGACGGCAGCGAAGCGGACACCGGCGGGGTCGAGTTCGTTTCGTAAGCTAGTTTCGCTCTTGCATATCTGCTGGTAAACGGATTACGGCCGACGGCGGCTGTGAGGACGCTGAGAGCCGTTCGGGAACGGTAACCTGCATCGCGTACCATCGCGTCTCATGCATATCGACGCGGTGTACGGCGCCATCGGGCGCTTTGTTGTCCGGTTCCGGTGGATCGTCGTGGCCGCGTGGGTGATCGGTGCGTTCGTCGCCGTCGGCCTGCTGCCCTCGCTGTCGAGCGTCACGCAGAGCAACAACACCAAGTTCCTGCCGGACAGCGCGCCGAGCCAGCACGCCGCGACGCTGGCCCAGCCGTTCGGCACCAGCAACGTGCAGCCGGTCCCGGTGGTGGCGGCGCGCTCCGGCGGGCCGCTCAGCTCCGCCGACGTAGCGGCGCTGACCGCGCTGACCGGCCAGTTCGGCAAGGTCGCGAACGTCACCTCGGTGCGGGACCTCGGCCGCTCCTCCGACGGCCAGGCCGAGCAGTTCGTCGTGCTGGCCAAGTTCAGCAGCGACTCGAACGCGGACACCAACCTCGTGGACGGCCTGCGCGGCAAGATCAAGCAGGCCGGGCTGCCCGCCGGGCTGCAGGTGCACCTGGCCGGCGACCTCGCCGTCCAGGTCGACCAGCAGAAGGCATCGGGCAACACCGGTAACCAGTTGCAGTCGCTGTCGGCCCTGTTCATCATCGTGCTGCTGGTGCTGATCTTCCGGTCGCTCTCGCTCGCGCTGATCACGCTCGCCCCGGCCTTCCTGGCCATCACGATCTCCGGGCCGCTGGTCGGCCTGGCCGGCGAGCACGGCCTGAAGGTCTCCCCGATCGCGCAGTTCCTGCTGATCGTGCTGGTGCTCGGCGCGGGGACCGACTACGGCCTGTTCCTGGTCTTCCGGGTGCGCGAGGAACTGCGCAACGGGCTGGCCGCCAACGAAGCCGTGATCAAATCGATCACCAGGGTCGGCGAGTCGATCACGTTCTCCGCGGCCACGGTGATCGCTGCGCTGGTCACGCTGCTCGCCGCCACGTTCCCGTTCTACTCCCAGCTCGGCATCCCGCTGGCTATCGGCATCGGCGTCATGCTGATCGCCGGGCTCACGCTGCTGCCGGCCCTGCTGTCCATCCGGCTTACCCTGATCGTTCTCAAGCGCAAGCTGTTCCGGCGAGTCTTCCGCCGCGAGCAGTTGATCCGCTGGAGCATCCAGACCAGGGGCACGGCCGGCGTCTGGGGCCGGGTTTCCGGCCGCATCGTGCAGCGCCCGCTGGCCACCCTGCTGATCGGCGTCATCTTCTTCGGCGCGCTCGCCGCCGCGGTGACCGGCTACAAGGCCGCCGGGTTCGGCGGGACGACGTCGGCGCCGTCCGGCACCGACTCCGCCAAGGGAACGGCGCTGCTGGCCAAGCACTTCCCGCAGGCGTCCGCCAACCCGACCAACGTCATCTTCAAGCTGGACAAGCCGGTCTGGGATGAGCCGGCCGTGCTGGCGCAGGCAGCGGCCAAGCTCCGTGCTAGCGGCCTGTTCACCCAGGTCACCGGGCCGCTCAACCCGGCAGGAGTCACGCTGACGCCGAGCCAGTTCGCCGGGCTGCACTCGCTGCTCGGCCCGGCCAGGGCCCTGGCGCCGGCTCCCCCGCCCGGGCTGCGCATCCCGGCCGCCGCCTACGACATCTACCGGGCCACTGCGAACTACGTCAGCCCGGACGGGCGCACCTTCCAGTTCGAGACCGGCCTGAAGGCCGGCGATGCGGGCGGCACCCCGGCGATGAACGCCGTTCCGGCGATCAGGACCGTGACCACCGCGACGGCCAAGTCGATCGGCGCCAGCGACTCGGCCGTCGGCGGCGAAGCACCCGCGTTCTACGACATCAGCAGCATCTCCGACAGCGACCTGGTCCGGGTGATACCGATCGCGATCGTGGTGATCGGCCTGCTGCTGGCCCTGGTGCTGCGCAGCCTGGTGGCCCCGCTGTACCTGATCGCCTCGGTGGCGATCTCCTACCTGGCCGCGCTCGGCCTGTCCGTGCTGCTGTTCATCGAGATCGGCGGGCAGGGCGGCCTGACCTTCTTCCTGCCGTTCCTGATGTTCATCTTCCTGCTGGCCCTCGGCGAGGACTACAACATCCTGGTGATGACGCGCATCAGGGAGGAGGCGCGCAAACTCCCGCTCCGGCAGGCGGTGACGCGCGCGATCAGCGCCACCGGCACCACGGTAACTTCGGCCGGGCTGGTGCTCGCCGGCACGTTCGGCGTGCTCGTCATCGTGGCGGGCAGCGGGCCCGGCGCCAGCTACGTCCAGGACATCGGCGTCGGCCTTGGCCTCGGCATCCTGATGGACACCTTCCTGGTCAGGACCCTGCTCGTGCCCTCCACCGTCGTCCTGCTCGGCCGCTGGAACTGGTGGCCGTCCTCGATGAGCCGCGCCCACACTCACGCGGAACCGGCCGGGGCAAGCCTGAACAGCGACGCTCCCTCTCCCCTGCTCGTCACGGACGGCACCGACGGATCCCCCAAAGACGGGCATTCCGAACGGTGACGCCCGCCCGTCCAGTTCCCTGACTGCGGCCCCCCGCCACCAGAAGCCCCTCCCCCGCCATTCCCTCCGATGCGGTCCCGCCGGGCCACGGGCCGCGGCGGGCTACACAAACGCCGCAAATCGTCCACCCGGCACTCGGCAGTCCCGCCGCCGATGAACGTGGATGTGAATTTGCTGTTCTTCTATGACCGTCGCTGTCACTTTGGTGTTGATCAACTTCGTGGGCGGGTGGCGAGCGCGGCGAAGCAGGCGGGGTAGGGCGGGCGGGGTGAAACATTTGGCGGGGCGGTGTATCGTCTGGGTTACTCGCTAGTAGGGAGGCCGTGGTGGGGCTTGCGTACAAGCGCGCCGGCGAGGGGCCGCCGCTCGTGCTGTTTCACGGGATCGGGCACCGGCGCCAGGCCTGGGATGCGGTGTTCGACCGGCTGACGCCGTACCGCGACGTCGTTGCCGTGGACCTGCCCGGGCACGGCGAGTCCCCGCCGTTCGACCTCAGCCACCGGACGGCGATCGATGGGCTCGCCGAGGAGACGAACGGGCTGCTCGACGAG
>DASXME010000115.1:0-4086 GCA_036495825.1 Streptosporangiaceae bacterium | reverse complement strand
TGCTGGGCACGATCCGCCGGGTCCGCGATCGCGGCATATCGGTGGTCCTGATCAGCCACAACATGCCGGAAGTGCTGGCCGTCGCGGACCGGGTCGAGGTGCTGCGGATGGGCCGCATGGTCGCGACGTACGACGCCGCGCGGACCTCGGTCGAAGAACTCGTCGGCGCCATGACCGGGGCCCTCGAGGTGCGAGGTAGTTCAACCCCGGATTTTCCGAACGGTTCCACCACGCCCCCCGCCGACCCGCCCGCCGACAGCGCCGGGAGCGACCAGTGACCCGCGAAACGCGGCCGGGCAGCGTCGCGGCCACAACCCCGGATGACGGCAGCGGCGGCACCGAACGCGCCGGGGCGGCCGCCACCGCCCGCAGGCTCGCCCGCCGGACGATCACGACGAACGAGTCATGGACGATCTTCGCGCTGATCATCATCATGGCGTTCTTCACGATCAAGCGGCCCACCCAGTTCCTGACCACCAACGACCTCTCGCTGATCGCCGAGAACGCCTCGCCGCTGCTGGTGATGGCGGTCGGCCAGACGTTCGTGATCCTCACCGCGGGGATCGACCTGTCGGTCGGCTCGGTGCTGATCCTGGCCAGCGTGGTCGCCGACGACTACTACCAGGCCCACGGCGCCGCGGCCGGCGGCTGGCTGACCGTCATCATCGGCGCGGCGGCAGGCATCGCGGCCGGCGGCGGCTGGGGCGCGCTGCAGGGCTTCCTGGTGGCCAAGGCCAAGATCCCGCCGCTGATCTCCACGCTCGGCGGATTCGGCGCGGCGCTCGGAGTCGGCTACCTGATCACCGGCGGTACCGACCTCGGCAGCCCGCCCAAGCCGCTGGCCAACACGATCGGCCTGGGCAGCGTGGCCGGGGTCTCCTGGCTGATCGTGATCAGCTTCCTGGTCACGCTGGTCTTCGGCCTGATCCTGGCGTACACCAGGTTCGGCCGGTATACCTACGCGATCGGCTCGAACCCGGAGGCGGGCCGTCGCGCGGGCATCGCCGTGGACCGCCACCTGATCAAGGTGTACATGCTCGCCGGGGCGCTGTCCGGGCTGGCCGGCCTGATGTCGCTGGCCTTCTACAACGGCACCACGATCACCGGCCACTCGACCGACAACCTCACCGTGATCACCGGCGTGGTGCTGGGCGGCGCCAGCCTGTTCGGTGGCCGCGGCTCGATGCTCGGCACGTTCATCGGCATCTTCATCCCGCAGGTGCTCAACAGCGGCCTGCAGATCATCGGCCTGAACCAGTACTGGCAAGAGGTGGCCATCGGCGCGGTCCTGGTCGGCGCCGTCTACCTCGATCAATTCCGCCGCAGGCTGCAAGACAGAGGCGCCTGAAAGACAAGAAGTGCGCAGCAGCACAACATTCAGGAGGAACGAATGTCACCAAGATTCCCCGCGCAGCTCACCGGCGTGGCCGTGATCGCGGTAGCCGCGCTGGGGCTGGCCGCATGCAGCAGCTCGGGCCCGAGCTCCGGCTCGACGTCGTCGTCTTCGGGCAAGAAGACCATGCAGCTGACCGTCGGCAACGCGAGCGACCCGTTCTACGTCACGATGGAGTGCGGCGCGGAGCAGGAGGCGGCCAAGCTCGGCGTCAAGCTCACGATGAACGGGCCGGCCGCCTTCGACGTGCCCCAGCAGAAGCCGTTCATCGACAACGCCCAGGTGACCAAGCCGAATGCGCTCCTGGTCGCGCCCACCGACACCCAGAAGCTCGACTCCGACCTGCAGCGGGTGCAGGGCAACGGCACCAAGCTCATCTTCGTGGACACCTCGTCGAGCAACACGTCGCTCGGCCAGTCCCGCATCTCGTCCAACAACGCCGCGGGCGGCCAGCTGGCCGCGGACAACCTCGGCAAGCTGCTCGGCGGCAAGGGCCAGGTGGCCGTGATCAGCATGGCCAAGGGCACGTCCACCACCGATGCCAGGGTGCAGGGCTTCGAGCAGGAGATGTCGGCCAAGTACCCCCGCATCTCGCTGCTCCCCGAGCAGAACGACGTCGCGGCCACCACCACCGCCGCGACCACGTTCATCGAGAGCGACATCACCTCGCACCCGACTCTGAGCGGCGTCTTCACCGCGAACACGGTGACCGCGCAGGGCACCGCGGCGGGCCTGCAGCACGCGGGCAAGGCCGGCAAGGTCAAGATGGTCACGTTCGACGCCGAGCCCGCCGAAGTGCAGATGCTCAAGTCCAACGTAGCCCAGCTGATCATCGCGCAGGAGCCCGCGATCGAGGGCGCCGACGGCGTGCAGCAGGCGATGAACGCGATCGAGGGCAAGCCGGTGACGGCCAGCATCCCGACGCCGCTGATCGCCATCAGCTCGCAGAACCTGAGCAGTACGCAGCAGTACATCTACAAGGCCAGCACGTCCGGTTGCTGAGAGGCGGTGGCGGCAGGTCGTCCGTGCGACGTCGGGCTTCGCCGAATGTCGCACTCCCGACCTGCCGTCACCGCTGGGCCAACCGCGGCTGGCCGGCTTGTTACCGGCACGGGCGCTGCGTATCGCTGAGCGATTGACCCGTTGGGGGAAGCCGCGGCTGGCCGGCTTGGCCCTGGATTGGCGGGGGGAGGGGGGAACTGACAGACTTACCCAGCGAGCTGCCGTGCATGTCCTGGGCAGCCGTTCAGGGGAGAAGGGACGCTTGCGATGGCCGAAACGGACACTGCGCTCGAGGTGCGGGATCCGGACACGCTGGTCACGGAGATGGAGCGCACCCGCGAGAACCTGGCTCGCACCATCGACGCCATCGCCGACCGGGTGAGCCCCGCGAACAACGCCAGGCGCGCCATGGAACGGGTGCGCGAGCAAGCCAGCAAGATCGACACGCGCTACGCCGCGGCGGCCGGAGCCGTGCTCGTGCTCGGCACCGTCGTGCTGCTCTGGCGCCGCCGCAAGTAACCCGCCGCCCGGCGGGTCCCTCGCCTTAACGGGAAGCATTGTCGTCGCTATGGCGACCAGGATCCTTCCCGCTCATCATGATCAGCCGAAGGTCTGGCCTTCGCCGCGGTAGGTGGGGACGGTGGCGACTACCTGGTCGCCGTCGATCAGGTGCAGCTCGGCGAAGCGCTCGCACAGCTCGCCGGCCTTGGCGTGCCGGAACCATACCCGGTCGCCGATCCGCAGCGCGTCAGCCGCCCGGCCGAGCAGCGGGGTCTGCACCTCGCCCGCGCCCTCCTCGCGGTCCAGCTTCAGGCCGGACGGCAGCACCGGCCGGGGCAGCCTGCTGGGCTCGGCCGGGCCTGAGGCGGGATAGCCGCCGGTGAGCACGGTCACCACGCCGGGGCCCGGCCTGCGCACCACCGGCACCGCGTACAGCGCGGCCGGCCTGCCGGTGAAGGCGCGGTAGCTGTCGAAGAGCAGCGGGTGAAAGAGCCCGGAGCCGGCGCCGATCTCGGTCACCGCGGGCTCGGCGGCGGTCGCCGCGACCGATCCGGTGCCGCCGCCGTTGACGAACTCCAGGTCCGCGACCGCGCGCACCGCGGCCACGATCGCGGCCCGGCGGGCGGCCAGCTCGGCGGCGGACTTGCGCTGCATGTACCGGATGGCCGCCGCGCGCAGCGGCCGGCCGGGCGGGCGATCGCCGACCCCGGCGATCTGCCCCTCGTAGGCCAGCAGCCCGGTGAGCCGAAGCCCCGGCCGGCCGGCGATGTCGCGGGCCAGCTCCGCGGCCTGCCCCGGCGTCCGGACGGGCGAGCGGCGCGCGCCGGCCCGCAGCAGCCCGCCCAGGCCGGCGTAGCCGGCGTCGATGTCGATGCACACCCGGACGCGCTGCCCGCCGCCGGCGGCCGCGGCGGCCTTCTCGATCATGTCCAGGTGCGCCGGGCTGTCCACCATGACCGTGATCGCGGCGGCCAGCGACTCCGTGCCGGCCAGCTCGGCCAGCGCGGTGCGGTCGGCGGTGGGGTAGGCCACCACGATGTCACCGGCGCTGCCGCTGCGGGCCAGCCAGATGGCTTCGGGCAGGGTGAAGGCCAGGATGCCGCGGAAGCCGTCGGCGCGCAGCGTCTGCTCGATCAGTGCCCGGCAGCGGACCGACTTGCTGGCCAGCCTGATCGGCTTGCCGGCCGCCC
>DASXME010000114.1:0-9783 GCA_036495825.1 Streptosporangiaceae bacterium | reverse complement strand
AGCATCGCCTCGTGGCTGAATGCCTTGTCATCGCGGTGGATGGCCCCTCAGGATCCGGCAAGTCGAGCGCGGCGCGCGGCGCGGCGACGGCGCTCGACCTGCGCTACCTGGACACCGGCGCGATGTACCGCGCGCTGACCTGGTGGTTGCTGGCGAACGGCGTCGACGTGACCGATGCCGTGGCGGTCGCAGCGCGCGCCGAGCACCCGTCCATCGAGGTCACCACCGACCCGGCCGGGCCGCTGGTGACCGTGAACGGCGTCGACGTGTCCGGCCCGATCCGCGACCGGCCGGTGTCCAACGCGGTCAGCGCGGTCGCTTCGGTCCCCGCGGTGCGCAGGCATCTCATCGCCCGGCAGCGGGAGATCATCGCCAAGGCGTGCGCGGAGGCCGGCGGCATCGTCGCCGAAGGACGCGACATCGGCACGGTGGTCGCGCCGGACGCCGTCGTCAAGGTGTTCCTGACGGCCAGCGAAACGGCCAGGGCCCGGCGGCGCACGGCCGACCTGGCCGCCGATCCCGCGGTGACGGTCGAGCTGACCAAGGCCGAGCAGGCCCGCAGGGACCGGCTGGACGCACCGCAGATGGAGCAGGCCACCGATGCCGTGCACATTGACTCCACGGCGCTCGGCGTGACCGAGGTCGTCGCCGCGATCGTGGCCCTGACCGACTCCAAGCAAGCCGGCGCGGACCGCGGCACAAGGACAGCGTGATCATGTCGAACGAACCCAGCCCGAATGCTGCCGGGCCGGTGCCGGTGGTCGCGGTCGTCGGGCGGCCCAACGTCGGCAAGTCGACTCTGGTCAACCGGATCCTGGGCAGCCGCCAGGCGGTCGTGCAGGACACGCCGGGCGTCACCAGGGACCGGGTGGCCTACGACGCGATCTGGCGGGGCCGCGCGTTCACCCTGGTGGACACCGGCGGCTGGGAGCCGTCCGCGCGCGGGCTCGCCGCCCAGGTGGCCTGGCAGGCGCGGGTGGCCGTGGACGCGGCGCACGCGGTGCTGTTCGTGGTGGACGCCGTGGTCGGGGCGACCGACGAGGACGAGGCGGTGGCCGCCGTGCTGCGGCGCAGCGGCAAGCCGGTGGTGCTGACCGCCAACAAGGTGGACGACACGGCGGGCGAGCTCGCTGCCTCGTCGCTCTGGTCGCTCGGGCTGGGCGAGCCGTTGCCGGTCAGCGCGCTGCACGGGCGGGGCAGCGGCGACCTGCTGGACGCGGTGCTCGACGCGCTGCCTGACGGCCCGCCCGCACCGTTCGAGACAGAAAGCGGGCCGCGGCGGGTAGCCCTGATCGGCCGGCCGAACGTGGGGAAATCCAGCCTGCTCAACAAGCTGGCCGGCGAAGAGCGCGCGCTGGTGCACGATGTGGCGGGCACGACCCGCGACCCGGTGGACGAGCTCATCGAGCTGGCCGGCACGACGTGGCGGTTTGTCGACACCGCGGGCATCAGGCGGCGCTTCCGGGAGAGCCAGGGGGCCGACTATTACGCGGCGCTGCGGACCGCGGGCGCGCTGGAGCGGGCCGAGGTCGCGGTCGTGCTGATCGACGCGAGCCAGCCGCTCACCGAGCAGGACCTGCGGATCGTCGGCATGGTCGTCGACGCCGGCCGGGCCCTGGTGCTGGCCTGCAACAAGTGGGACCTGGTGGGGGAGGACCGCCGCCTGTTCCTCGACCGTGAGCTGGACCGGCAGCTGTACACGGCCCGCTGGGCGCCGCGGGTGAACCTGTCGGCGACCACCGGGCGGCACCTGGACCGGCTGGCGCCGGCGATCGAGCTGGCGCTGGCCGGCTGGCAGACCCGGATCCCCACCGGCAAGCTGAACGCCTGGCTGAACGGGCTGGTCGCGGCCACGCCGCCGCCGGTGCGCGGCGGCAAGCAGCCGAAGATCCTGTTCGCCACCCAGGCGGGCTCGGCGCCGCCGCACTTCGTGCTGTTCACGTCCGGCTTCCTGGAGGCGTCCTACCGCCGGTTCATCGAACGCCGGCTGCGCGAGGAGTTCGGCTTCGAGGGCAGCCCGGTGCAGATATCGGTCCGGGTGCGGGAAAAGCGCGGCAGCCGTCAGTCCGCCGCCCGCTGAGCCATGCTGACCGCCGGACTGAGTGACCTCGATGCCAGGCACGCCTGGCATCCATACGCCCCGATGCCGGGGACGCACCGGCCGCTGATCGTGCGGTCCGCGTCCGGGGTGCGGCTGACGCTGGCCGAGCCGGCCGGCGGCAGGCGCGAACTGGTGGACGGCATGTCCTCCTGGTGGGCGGCCATCCACGGGTACCGGCACCCGGTGCTGGACGAGGCGGCGCGGGCCCAGCTGGGGCGGATGAGCCACGTCATGTTCGGCGGGCTCACGCACGCCCCCGCCGTGGCGCTCAGCGAGCGGCTGGCCCGCATCACGCCGGCCGGCCTTGAGCACGTGTTCCTGTGCGATTCGGGCTCGGTCTCGGTCGAGGTCGCGATCAAGATGTGCCTGCAGTACTGGATGTCGCGAGGCCGGCCGGGAAAGCGGCGGCTGCTCACCTGGCGGGGCGGGTACCACGGGGACACGTTCATGGCCATGTCGGTCTGCGACCCGGCGGGCGGCATGCACCGCGCCTGGGAAGGCGTGCTGCCCCGGCAGGTCTTCGCGGACCGGCCGCCGGCCGGGATCGCCGCCGGGACTGACCCCGGCTACGCCGCGTCGCTCCGCGCGCTGATCGACGAGCACGCGAGCGAACTGGCCGCGGTGATCGTCGAGCCGGTGGCCCAGGGCGCGGGCGGGATGCGCTTCCACGATCCCGGCTACCTGCGGGTGCTCCGCTCGGCCTGCTCGGAGCGGGACGTGCTGCTGATCTTCGACGAGATCGCCACCGGGTTCGGGCGCACCGGCGCGCTGTTCGCGGCCGATCACGCCGGGGTCAGCCCGGACGTGATGTGCCTGGGCAAGGCGCTGGCCGGCGGCTACCTGTCGCTCGCTGCCGCGGTGTGCACGCCGCAGGTCGCGGCCGGCATCTCCGGCGGCGACCTGCCGGTGCTCGCGCACGGGCCCACGTTCATGGGCAACCCGCTGGCCTGCGCGATCGCGAACGCGTCGATTGACCTGCTGCTCGGCGGCTACGACGGCGGCTGGCAGGCCGAAGTGGCCAGGATCGAGGCCGGCCTGCGCGCCGGGCTCGCGCCCTGCGCCGGCCTGCCGGGCGTCGCCGACGTGCGGGTGCTCGGCGCGATCGGCGTGGTGCAGCTCGACCATCAGGTCGACATCGCCGCGGCCACGGCCGCCGCCGTCGCGGCGGGCGTCTGGCTGCGGCCGTTCCGCGACCTGATCTACACGATGCCGCCGTACGTCACCCCAGATGAAGATCTTGCCCTCATCTGCTCCGCCGCGCGCGCGGCGGCGCTAGCCAGCTAGTGCCGGTCGAATTCGCCGTCCTTCGCTCCGAGCAGGAACGCGTCCCACTCGGCGGGGGTGAAGATGAGCGCGGGACCGGCCGGGTGCCTGGAGTTGCGGACGGCGACCTCGCCGCCGGCCAGGCGGGAAAACTCCACGCAGTTCCCGCCGGTCGGCCCGCTGAAGCTGCTCTTCATCCAGACAGCATCAGGCAGGCTCGTCGCGGGCATGCCGTTGCGAGTGCTGCTCAAGATGTGCTCCTCATCTCTTCCAGGACCGCCCGGACCAGGTGGGCCGAGGCTTGCGGGGTGGCGCTGATGAAGCTCATCCGTTCCATGGCCAGCAGGTAGCGGTCGACCTCCAGCCGCTTGTCCAGGTACAGAGCGCTGGTCAGCTGCTCGACGTAGACGATGTCCGGCATCTGCGAGTCGGCGAACCGCAGGATGCTGAACCCGCTGGGGGCGGCGTGGCCGCCGATATTGCGCGGCGTCACCTGCAGCGTGAGGCGGCTGTTCTCGCTGGCCTCCAGCAGGTGCTCGATCTGGTCGCGCATGACCCGCGGCTCGCCGACCGGGCGGCGCAGCGCGTCCTCGTCCAGCACGACCCAGAGCCGCACCTGGCCGGCCTCGAACCGGCGCTGCCGCTCCTTGCGCAGGATGACGTGGCGCTCGGCTTCCTCGGGCGGAATGTCGCCGAGTGCGATGACGGCGGCCGTGTACTCCTCGGTCTGCAGCAGGCCGGGAATGAACTGGGCCTCGTAGATGCGGATCGACTCGGCGGCTTCCTCAAGCCCGATGTAGGCCTGGAACCAGGGCGGCAGGATGTCGTTGTAGCGGTACCACCAGCCGGGCAGGTTGGCCTGGCTGGCCAGGCTGAGCAGCTGCTCCCGCTCCGTCGCGTCGGACACTCCGTAGAGGGTGAGCAGGTCGGCGACGTCGATCTCCCTGACCGCGTTGCGGCCGAGCTCGATCCGGCTGATCTTGGACTCCGAGCCGCGGATCGCGCGGGCCGCGTCCTGGGCGCTGATGCCCCGGCCCTCGCGCAGGCGGCGCAGCTGGCTGCCGAGCAGGATGCGCAGCACGGTGGGACCCCCTGGCAGGCCCGCCGATGTCATAGACGCAATTCCGCTCGCATCGCTGCCGACCTTCCTCGCCAGCCTTTACTGCCTGACTGTTTATCCGGATAACCTGCTGTTTCAGCCGACGCAATTGCGTACAGGCAATTGCGTCGCGGGTTTGCCTCTTTCGTTAACTGGCTCATGATATCGCATATACGATTTCGTGACACCACCCGGAACGTTCGGTTATCCCGGGGCAGATCTGGGCCAGCGTGCCGTTTCTGCACCATGACGGCCTGCGGCCGGCCGCGTCCGCGCTCAGCCGGGAAGCCGGGTAAAGGTCCGGAAAGGTACGTTATCCCGCACCGCGGTCTCGCTGGCGACGGGGGAATATGGTGCGGTACGGGTAGGCCGTGGCGCCGTTCCGGTGAGACGACAGGTCCGGGGCAAATGTGCAGCTTCTTGTTGCGACGAAAATGCGACACAGACCATTAGAGAGCGGCCGGCGGGCCGGGCCTCGGCGTTCCGGAGGGCTCCAGACGGCTCCAGGTGGCTCCGGAGGGCTCCAGGTGGCTCTAGGTGGCTCCAGGTGGCGGGCGGCATCAGGGCTGATGCAAGTGCCTGACACAAGTGTATCTCGCGCAATCTCAGATAGGATTTCACATCACGCACATATTTAGGTAATATGCGATCACGGTCCGACCCCGCTCGCTGGACACTGTCTTCGGGCGTCTCCGGGCGTCTTCGGGCGCGGGTTCAGGCCGCCGAGGCAGGCCGCTCTGCACCCCGGGAGAGGAGTGAGCCGCCGTGGCGATTGGTCCGACCGTGCGCCGCCGTCGGCTCGGCAGCGAGCTGCGACGCCTGCGAGAAGCACGCGCGATCAAGCTCGAAGAGGTCGCGGACCAGCTGGGCCTGGCGGCTTCGACGCTGTCTCGCATCGAGACCGGCAAGGCACCGACCAAGACCGCGTACCTTACCTCGCTGCTGGAGATGTACGGCGTCACCGACCCCGGGCAGCGGCAGATCCTGATCGACATGGCCCGTGAGGGGCACCGCAAGGGCTGGTGGGCTGTCTACGACGACGTGCTGCCCACCGGGTTCGGGATCTACGTCGGCCTTGAGGCCGAGGCCAGCGGGCTGCGCGTCTACGAGACGCAGGCCGTGCACGGCCTGCTGCAGACCGCCGACTACGCCAAGGCGGTGCTCAAGGAGGTCCACAAGCGGGACAGCCCGGAGCAGCTGCAGCGCCTGGCCGAGCTGCGGATGAAGCGCCAGGAGCTCCTCGACCGGGGGGATCCGCCGGATCTGTGGCTGATCCTGGACGAGGCGGTGCTTCGCCGGCCGATAGGCGGCCCCGAGGTCATGCGCGAGCAGCTCAACCGCGTGGCCGAGGCCAGCCAGTGGCCGAACGTCACCCTCCAGGTGCTCCCCTTCTCGTCCGGCGCGCACCCGGCGCTGTGCGGACCGTTTTCCATCATCGAGTTCCCCGAGCGCAGCGATCCGGACGTCGTTTACCTCGATTCCTGGGGAGGGCCCATCTACCTGGAAAAAGACCGGGACGTCCGGGCTTGCGCCGAGGCATTCGACCGGCTCCGTGCGGCCGCGATGTCGCCGGGCGATTCGGCAGCCCTGGCCAGCAAGATGGCCGAGGGGGAGTTCACGTGACCACCCAGTGTCACGTGATCAACGGAAGGAGAGGCGGATGACGCCCGACTTCACAGGCGCCCGATGGTTCAAGAGCAGTGCCAGCACTACCAACGGCTGTGTCGAGGTAGCGCATCTCCCCGACGGGGGCGTTGCGGTGCGCGACACGAAGGACCGAGGCAAGGCACCGCATGTGTACACCCGTCACGAGTGGCAGTGCTTCCTGGCCGGGGCCAAGAACGGAGAGTTCGATCCGCCCGGGGCTTAGACGCTAGGAGCCGGCACCCGCGATCGGTCAGCCGCCGCCGCTTGCGGTCTGCGGCGCCTGACGATCGCGGGTGCCTTTGCGTGCGGGGGCGTGCTGGAGCCCGGTGCGCGATCGTTAGGCTTCCTTCATGCGCTACCGACCGCTTGGCGACTCCGGGCTGCAGGTCTCCGTGGTGGGCCTCGGCTGTAACAACTTCGGCCGCAGGCTGGACGCCGACGGCGCCAGGAGCGTCGTCGACGCGGCGATCGAGGCGGGCATCACCCTGTTCGACACGGCCGACATGTACGGCGGGGGCGGCGGCTCGGAAGAGGTGCTCGGCGAGCTGCTGGCGGGCCGGCGCGACCAGGTGGTGCTGGCGACCAAGTTCGGCCATCAGGGGTTCGACATGGGCTACGGCGCCGCGGCCGGGGCCAAGGGCGGCCGCGGGTACATCCGCCGGGCCGTCGAGGCGTCGCTGCGCCGGCTGCGCACCGACCACATTGACCTGTACCAGTTGCACACGGTCGACCCGGTCACGCCGATAGCGGAGACGATTGCCGCGCTCGACGAGCTCGTCAGGGACGGGAAGGTGCGCTACATCGGCCACTCCAACCTGTCCGGCTGGCAGATCGCGGACGCGGCCCACGTGGCCGAGCGGATGGGCGCCGTTCCGTTCGTGTCCGCGCAGAATCACTGGTCGCTGCTCGAGCGCGGGGCCGAAGCGGAGGTCGTGCCCGCCGCCCGGCGGTTCGGCCTCGGCGTCCTGCCGTTCTTCCCGCTGGCGAACGGGCTGCTCACCGGCAAGGTCAGGCGCGGCCAGGTGCCTCCGCCGGGCAGCAGGCTGGCCAGCCGGGAGGGCTACATCACCGAGGAGAAGCTGGACAAGGTCGAGGCGCTGATCGCGTGGGCGGACACGCAGGGCGCGGCGCTGCTCGACGTGGCCATCGGCGGCCTCGCCGCCCGGCCCGGCTGCACCTCGGTCATCGCCGGCGCCATGTCCGCCGAGCAGGTCAAGGCGAACGCGGCGGCCGGCGAGTGGATTCCGGCGCCGGATCAGCTGGCCGGGATCGACCGGGTGGTCCCGCCGGCGGTCAGCTCTGCCTGATCGCCGTCTGGTAGAGCGCCGCTATGTTCGCGCCGAACGCGGCGGCGTAGGAGATCTGCGGCAGGTCCCCGCCCTGCTCGTACCCGCCGATGACGCCGATCACCGAGCCGTCGCCGGTGGCCGGATCGACGTTCAGCAGGAACGGGCCGCCGCTGGTGCCGCCGGTGTACTTGCGGCAGTCGAACTCAAGCTGGCGCGACATCGGCACGCTGGTCCGGCCCTGGCAGGTGATCGGCTGCCCAGCGCCGTCCGGATACCCGATCACCTGGACCGGCAGGTGGCCCAGCGCGCCGATGCGAAGCTGCTCCGCGCCGGTGACGTCCTCGATCCGCAGCCCGGTGCGCGGCTGGCTGACGACCGCGAAGGCGACGTCGTCGTCCTGGCTGGCCGACGTCAGCCAGGCATGGTCGGCGACAACCCTGGTAACAGTCCAGATTCCGTACGGAGCGCGGCCGGCCGAGTACCCGGGCACGAAGTCGATGCGGCCGCTGTGCCGCGCCAGGCAGTGCGCGGCCGTGATGAGCACATCGTGGTGCGGGCTATGCACCACGCTGGCCGTGCAGAAGTGCGTGCCCAGGCCTCCGCTGCGGGTGGTGGAGAACAGCGCGCCCACGGCGGGCGTGCCGCCGAACGGCTCGCCGGCGGCCCTGACGGGCGGAGCAGGTGCCGCCTTCCTCGGTATCGAGTTCATCGCCGAAGCCATCCGCAGGGCGATCCTGGCCGCGCCGTGGGGGGCCGGAGCGGACGCGGCGACCGGCAAGACCGCGATCGCCAGCAGGCCCGCCGCCCAGGTGCCAGCCCTCGCGGCGCGTCGGGGCATGTAGTCCCTCCAGGAGGCTTTTGTCCATCTTAGAGAGATTGTCCGGGTAATACGCGCGGGGCGCCACCCCACCCCGGGGCGGCCCCTGCACTGCCCTACTGCCACTCGTTGCGCATAGCAAACTCCTGTCTCTCATTAGGTCCCGTACGAATTCGGTTTCCGGCTGCGGCTACTACTGCCATTCGTTGCGCATGCTGGCCTCCCATCTGCCCGACGTGCTGTACTAATAACCCCTGAATGCCTAGCCTAAGGACATTAGCCGCAAATCGCCCATCCATCCTTGACACGCCGGTCAGGTTTCTGTGACCATGCGGCATTAGTTCCTTACCTGTAGTTACGTACAGATAGTGTTTTCTCGTCCGTCTACCCTCCTGCCGGGAGTGCACATGGCCGCTATCCGCCTGCCAGGAGGGGTGCCTGTCCCCCTGCGCCGGGCCGCGGGCAGCGTCTCCGGCTGGCAGATCTGGAAGCTGGCCGAGCCGCTGCGCAGCCTGCTGCTCGCCGTGATCGCCATCGCGGCGACGGCGATCGCGGTGGCCCCGGCGCATACCCGCTGGCACGCCTCGGACGCCGCCGTCTTCGCGGCCCTGCTGGCCTGCGGGGCGATCACTATCGAGTCCTCCCGCGGCGTGCGGGAAGTGCACGGGACCGTGAGCCGGGACCTGCTGACGGTCTGGTACCTGGCGATGGCGATCACGCTCCCGCCGGTGTACGCCATGCTGGCGCCGATCCCGCTGGGCGCCTACCGGCTCTGGCGGGTCCGCAGCGGGCTGATGTACCGGCGGGTGTTCAGCAACGCCACTCTGAGCCTCGCCTACGGCGCGGCCTCGGTCATCTTCCGCGCCTTCCCGGGCTCGGTGGCGGGTCCGCGGCCGGAGGCCGGGCTGCACGTGCTGACCTGGACCGGCCTGGTGGCCGGCTGCGGCCTGGTGGCCTGGATGATCAACAACGGCTTCCTGCTCGGCGCGATCAAGCTGGACGACTGGCGGGCCAGGGTCAGTGACATGTTCGCCAACCGCGAGGCCTTCACCTCTGACCTGATCGAGCTGACCCTCGCCGTCTCGCTGTCGCTGGTGGTCGCGATCAACCCGGTCCTGATGGCGCTCTCGCTGCCGTCGATCGTGCTCTACCGGCGCTACCTGATGCACTCCCAGCTGGTCACCCAGGCCAGGATCGACGCGAAGACCGGCCTGCTCAACGCCGGCACCTGGCAGCACGAGGCCGAGGTCGAGTTCGCCAGGGCGCAGCGGACCGGCACGCCGCTCGCGGTCGCGATGGTGGACATCGACCACTTCAAGACGGTCAACGACACGGTCGGCCATCCGGCCGGCGACCGGGTGCTGCGCGACATCGCGGGATCGCTGCGCGAGAACCTGCGCGGCTACGACCTGACCGGAAGGTTCGGCGGCGACGAGTTCGCCGTCCTGTTCCCGCAGACCAAGCTGAACGAGGCCAGGCGGATCAGCGAGCGCCTCCGTGACAAGATCGCCGGCGACCCGGTGGTGATCGAGGACGGCAGCCACGCCGGGTACATCTTCCGGCTCAC
>DASXME010000113.1:0-2373 GCA_036495825.1 Streptosporangiaceae bacterium | reverse complement strand
AAGTGCCCGCGCACAACGGAACCATGCGCGCGGTGCGCGACGAGCACGCACGTGCCGGCGGTCGGCTAACGCGCGTGGTGCGACGTAAGTTCCTGCCCGCGATTCCGGCCCAGCTCAGGATCGGTTGGCCCTAGCCCATGTGCGGGTAGCGATGGTCGACCGGCGGCACGAACGTCTCCTTGATCGTTCGGGCGTTGACCCAGCGAATGAGGTTGAAGATCGAGCCCGCCTTGTCGTTGGTACCGCTCGCCCTGGCTCCGCCGAACGGCTGCTGCCCGACCACCGCTCCGGTCGGCTTGTCGTTGATCTAGAAGTTGCCTGCCGCGAACCTGAGGGCCTCGGTGGCGTCGGCGATCGCCGCCCGGTCCTGGGCGATGATCGAACCGGTCAGCGCGTACTGCGAAACGCCGGCCGCCTGCGTGAGCATGTCGGCGTACCCGGCGTCGTCGTAGACGTGGACGGCCAGGATCGGCCCGAAGTATTCGGTGCTGAAGATCTCGTCGGTCGGGTCGGCAGACTCCAGCACGGTGGGCGGCACGAAGTAGCCTTCCGAATCGTCGGCCCGGCCGCCGGCCAGCACCCGCACCGACGGCGTTTCGCGGGCCCGGTCCAGCGCCGCCGCGTGCTTGGCGAACGCCCGTTCGTCGATCACCGCGCCCATGAACAGCGACAGGTCCGCTGACACGTCTCCCATGGTCAGCGACTCGACCTGGCCGATGAAGTCGTCGCGCACCCGCGCCCAGATCGAGCGCGGTACGTAGCAGCGGGAGGCGGCCGAGCACTTCTGGCCCTGGTACTCGAACGCGCCGCGGACCAGGGCGGTGGCCAGCACATCGGGGTCGGCGGACGGGTGCGCGATCACGAAGTCCTTGCCGCCGGTCTCGCCGACCAGCCGCGGGTAGCTGTGGTAGCCAGCGATGTTCTCGCCGACGGTCCGCCACAGGTGCTGGAAGGTCTGGGTCGAGCCGGTGAAGTGAATGCCGGCCAGGTCCGGGTGCGGCAGCGCCACGCCGGACAGCGCCTGGCCGTACCCGGTGACCAGGTTGATCACGCCGGGCGGCAGGCCGGCCGCCTCCAGCACGCGCATGATGAAGTGCGCGGACAGCTGCTGGGTGTGCGATGGCTTCCACACCACGGTGTTGCCGAGCAGCGCGGGCGCGGTCGGCAGGTTCCCCGCGATCGAGGTGAAGTTGAACGGCGTGATCGCCAGCACGAACCCTTCGAGCGGGCGGTACTCCAGCCGGTTCCAGACGCCGGGACCTGACTGCGGCTGCTGGGCGAGCAACTCGCGGGCGAAGTGGACGTTGTACCGCCAGAAGTCGATCAGCTCGCAGGCCGCGTCGATCTCGGCCTGCAGCGGCGACTTGGACTGGCCGAGGACGGTCGCCGCGTTGAGCGTGGACCGCCACGGGCCGGCCAGCAGGTCGGCCGCCTTGAGCAGGATCGCGGCCCGGTCGTCGAAGGACAGCGCGCGCCAGCCCGGGGCGGCTTGCCTGGCGGCGTCGACCGCCGCCGCGACGTCCTGGTCGGTCGCGTTGCCCATCTGGCCGAGCACGTGCCGGTGGTTGTGCGGCTGGACCACGCTGATCGTCTCGCCGCCGCCCATCCGGCGCTGTCCGCCGATGGTCATGGTCAGCTCGGTCTGGCCGCCGGCCAGTTCCTTGATCTTGCTTTCCAGGGCGGCCCTGTCCTGGCTGCCCGGCGGATACTGCCGGACAGGCTCGTTGGCGGGTACCGGCACGCTGGTCACGGCGTCCATGAAAGTTAGCTCCCGGCTGTTATCCGACATCGTTGGCGGCCAGCATTCATGGTGCCATGCCGCTCAGTCCAACAGGTAGGGCAGCTCCTGCGCGGCGTACCAGAGCAGCTCGTGGCCTTCCGCGCCGTCCACGGTGAAGCTGGCGTCCTCGTCGCCGAGATCGGCCGCATCCAGGGCCGCGGCCGCGGCGCGGACATCCGCGACGGCGTCCTCGTCGTCGATGTGCGCGGACGCCAGCCGGGCCGCCGGCACCGCCGCGCTGAGCCGCACGGCGGCCGGGTCGTCCAGCCCGCCGCAGCTGCTGACCTGGTCGTCGGGGATCTCGACGGCCAGCGTGACCCGCCGGGGCGGTGCGGCGGGGTCGGCCGCGATCAGCCGCAGCGACGCCTTGGCCGCCACGGCCAGCGCGGCGTACTCCAGCTCCTCGAGATCTCCGCTGGCGTACCATTCGCGCAGCATCGGCGTGACCGCGAAGCCGGCCAGCGGCGCCGGGCCGATCTCGCCGGCCCGCAGCACGGCGGCGAGGGCCGGCATCGTGGACGGCAGGTAGACGCGCATGGACCCTCGGATTCGCGACGATGAGGCGGTCCCCGGCTGGCTCGCAGGCCGAGGCT
>DASXME010000112.1:0-26740 GCA_036495825.1 Streptosporangiaceae bacterium | reverse complement strand
TACCGCTGGGTGATGCCGCTGGCCCGCTTGACGGGTAAAGGCGCACGGATGAGCGCCGCCCAGCAGGCCGAGCTCAACATCGAGCTGAATGAGATCGTCGCTGTCGGCGACCCCCTCTTCGATCTCGTGACCTTCCCGATGCGGTTTGTGGTGGGCGAGGGCGGTGCCCTAGGTGCCACCGAGGAAGGACACACGGCGATGCGTGCCACGCTGGGTCCGGTGCTCGCCCGGAACCCGAACGTCCAGGTGAGCGCGACGGTCGCGAGCAACCACACGGGAATCGTGCGCAAGGATTTCCGTGCCATCGCCGCGGCCGTCCGGGAGGTCGCCGGGGCGCCCCCTCACCAGAGTGAGCTGACCGTATGACAGACGGAATCACCATCGGTCAGGCCGCGGCCTTTGCCGGGGTCACGATCAAGACCATCCGGCATTACCATTTGCTCGGCCTGGTCGATGAACCCGACCGTGACAGGTCCGGCTACCGACGCTACGGATCGGCCGACCTGTTGCGGCTGGTTCAGATCCGGACGCTGGCCGACGCCGGGGTACCGCTGGCCGAGATCGCGCCCATCCTGGATGCCGATCCGGATCGGTTCACCGCCGCGCTCGTTGAGGTCGAACGACGCCTGACCGAGCGGATCAACGAGCTGATCGCGCGGCGCGACATGCTGCACCGGCTCTCCGGCGGCGACCGGGTTCTGCTGCCCGACCGCGCCTGCGCGATCTTGGACCGGCTACCCGGTCTCGGTTTCACCGACGACCTCGTGACGACGGCCCGGGAGGGTCTGGTGCTGGTCAGGACGCTGGTACCGGAGAACTTCGAGGACTACCTCGCCCTGATCGAACGCACCATCGACGATCCGCACTACGTGTCCTTGATCCAGCGCTGGTCGGTCGCTGGCGACTGGGCCCCCGATGACCCCCGGGTCGAGGAACTGGCCACAGCCTGGGCCGATCACCTCCTGGCCAATCCCTCACTGGTGCCGACCCTGCCCGGGCTCCAGGCCCGCGATGACGGCGCGACCCGCAACGAGGTGCTCAGCCACCACGGAGAGGAGGGCAAGCCTGCCTGGGCCCGGATGACCATGTTGATCGAGGCAAGACTGGCAGGGTCCGGTGCATCTGAGTCTGGTCGCGATCGTGGTCAAGGAGTATGACCCGGCCATCGCCTTCTTCACCGGCGTGCTCGGCTTCGAGCTTGTCGAGGACTCTCCATCCGTGACGAACGACGGCCGTCCCAAGCGGTGGGTCGTAGTCCGGCCGGCCGTTATGGTGGACTAAGTCGGGATGACGACCAGCGTGCGGCCGGGTTACGCTTTCTTGCATTGGGCTGGCGGGAGGCGCTGGTGACGACAGGGCCGCACAATCAGAGAGCAGCGGACGCGGCAGGCCGCGGTCCGTTCCGGGCCTCCGATGCCGACCGCGAGCAGGTGGCCGACGCGCTCAAGACCGCGTACGCGCAGGGTCGGCTGACCATGGACGAGCTTGTCATGCGGGCGGGCCTGGCGTTCGCGTCACGGACCTACGCGGAGCTGACCGCGATAACCGCCGACCTGCCCACCGGACGGTTCAGTCCCCCGCTCCCGCCAGTACCGGCACCGGCACCGGCACTGCCCGGGCCGGTGCCAGAGCAGACACCGGCCCGCAAGAAGGTCAGCCGGAAGCTTGTCTTGCTGGGCGCGTGCGCGCTCATCTCACCAGGGCTGGGCGTGGCTTTCCTTACCTTCTACGGCGGGTTCATCATCCTGTTCGTGCTCGCCTTCGTCGGGCTGACGCTGTCCGAGACCGCGCGCTGACCCTGCCTGTTTCGCCCCCTGGTAGTCGGCGATGTACCCGACCGGTTCGCCGAGGGCAGAACGCCGTTTCGTCCCGGCCGAACCGAACGCTCCTAACCTGAAGTGGTGAGCAGCCACGCACCAGACCAAGCCCGCGTCATTCCGCTGCGTCCGGCGGCCGCCGCGACCAGGGAGCCCCTCTGGCGGCACATCGTCGGCGACGTGCTGCGCCGCGAGCGGCTCGACCAGGAGCGCACGCTCAAGGACGTCGCCGACACGGCACGCATCTCGATGCCCTACCTCTCCGAGATCGAGCGCGGCCGCAAGGAAGCCTCGTCCGAGGTCCTCGCGGCCGCGGCCCGTGCTCTCGGCCTGGGCCTGGCCGACCTGCTCGGCCTGGCCCAAGGCGAACTTGACCGGCTCGCCCGGCCCAGGGCGGGCCGGGCCCGCGCCCGCACCAACGTCGCGCCGGTCGCCCCGGTGCCCGGCACCGGCACCGAGCACTCCGCCACCCCAGCCAGCGAGGACGCGACCGTGCTCTCCGGTGCACAGCTGGACCGCACGCAGCCCGAGACGCAGGTAACTTCCCAGCTGCGCGACATGTGCCTAGCCGCCTGACCAGCGGCGACAACCGAGGACCGGCGGCCACCCGGCAACCTCACGCCGCCGCGACCCGCCTGGTCAGCACCTCGTCGGCCAGCCCGTAGGCGACGGCCTCGGCGGCGCTGAAGACCTTGTCCCTGTCCATGTCCGCGCGCAGCGTCGCCACGTCGTGATCGGTGTGCCGGGACAGGATCTCCTCGACCTGGGAGCGGATCCGCAGCATCTCCCTGGCGTGCAGGCTGAGATCCGAGACCACGCCCTGCTGGCCGCCGCTGGCCGGCTGGCCCAGCAGCACCCGCGCGTGCTCGAGGACGAAACGCTGCCCGGGATCTCCGCCGGCCAGCAGTACCGCCGCGGTCGAGGCCGCCTGCCCGACGCAGAACGTCGAGATCGGCACGCTGACGAAGGTCATCGCGTCGTAGATCGCCATCAGCGACGTGAACGAGCCGCCCGGTGAGTTGATGTAGATCGAGACCTCGCGTTCGGGGTTCGAAGCCTCCAGGTGGAGCAGTTGCGCGATGACGACGTTGGCGACCCCGTCGTCGATTTCGGTGCCGAGGAAGATGATCCGCTCGGACAGCAGCCGGCTGTAGATGTCAAACGCGCGCTCGCCCTGCGGCGTGCGCTCGATAACCGTCGGGATCGTGTACTGGGCCATGTCGCTGCCTCGTTTCAGAGTTGGTGTCGCATAACGCTCATAGGCCCATCCGGCGCCGCGAGCCGGCCGGGCGGACGTCATCCAGCGACTCAAGGACGCGATCGACCATGCCGTACTCCTTCGCCTGCTCGGCCGTGAACCACCGGTCGCGATCGCCGTCCCTGGAGATGGTCTCCTCGCTCTGGCCGGTGTGCTCCGCGGTGATCCGCTCGATGGCCTTCTTCATGAACTCGTGGTTCTCGGCCTGGATCGCGATGTCGGCGGTGGTCCCGCCGACGCCCGCCGACGGCTGGTGCATCATGATCCGCGCGTTCGGCAGCGCGAAGCGCTTCCCGTTGGCCCCGACGGCGAGCAGGAACTGCCCCATGCTCGCGTTCAGGCCCATGCCGAGCGTCGAGACGTCGTTCGGGATCAGCCGCATCACGTCGTAGATCGCCAGCCCCGCGGTCACCAGCCCGCCCGGGCTGTTGATGTACAGGCTGATGTCGCTGCGCGGGTCCTCCGCCGACAGCAGGAGCAGTTGCGTGCAGATCCGGTTCGCCGAGACCTCGTCGACCTGGGTGCCGAGGAAGACGATCCGCTGGGTGAGAAGCTGAGCGGCCAGGTGGTCGTCGAACCGCGTCGGGAGGGTATCGCCCTCGGCGGCTCGCGGGCTCAGGCCCTGGTCCCGGCCGGCGGACAGTAGTGCCATCGGACCTCCTTAACGTGCGGCCGCCGTTGGCCGCGATGTGTCCACTCTCGGCCCGGTGCGGCGGCCGCATCCGGTTTCTTGGCCCGCAGCAGATTCGCCCATGGCAGAGCGGCCCAGCCGGACCCAAATCAACCCCCGCTCCAGGCGGTCGATGTGCCCTTCACCGCCACGGGTGGGTGTCGATGGCGCGTTGACCGCCTTGCCGCCGGACCAGAGAGCGGATTCTCACTAGACAGACGCAAGCATCACATGTAAGTTTTTCCTGACACATGGAAGACAGTCAGGAGACGGCCCTGTCTAGCGAAGCAGAACTGCTCGCGGTGCTCACCGCGGTCGCGAACCCGCTGCGGTTGCGGGTCATCGCGGCGCTGGCGCAGGGCCGGGTGCACGTCAGCGAACTGGCCCGCAGGCTGGGCATGTCCCGGCCGCTGCTATACATGCACCTCGACAAGCTGGAGAAGGCGGGACTGGTGACCGGTCACCTGGAGCTGTCCGACGACGGCAAGGCGATGAAGTACTTCGAGCTGGCACCGTTCGAGCTGCGGCTGACCGCGGAAACGATCATCGCCGCGCTGAGCGGCAACGACAGCGCCGGCGAGACCGGCCAGACCGGCGAGCAACTGGATGACCATATGAAAGAGAGCGACACATGAGCGGCATGGCGATTGCGACCGCCCACGGAACCAACTACACCGCGGTCATCATCGCCGTCGGCATCGTCTTCATCATCGGCGCAGTGATCGCGGTGGTAGTGGCCTCTTACTTCCGGCTGCAGGGTCACCGCGCCGACGCGGTAGCGCTGGCCCACTACCGCAAGCTCGCCGAAGACGCCGTGGCCAACCAGCAGGAGCTGCGCGCCGAGCTGGTCCGGCTGACCGAGAAGGTGCAGGCGGTCGAGCAGCTGATGCGGGACGTCGGATGAACGCTCTTCCGCCCCAGCCCGGCACGCACCAAGCGGACGCCGCGCCGGCGCGCCGCCGCCGCGTACTGCCCGCACACGACACGCGGCTGCGGCTGCGCGGCAACCCGCTGCGGCTCGTCCTGTCGGCCAGCCCGTGGCGCGCCGCCTGGTACCTGGCGGGGTACGTCTTCGTGACGGGCTGGCTGCTGTTCGCCGTCGCCTTCACCGCGACGGTCACGGCCGCCAGCCTGCTGATCACCCTGGCCGGGATCCCGCTGCTGGCCGCCGCCGCGGGCGTCGTGCGCGGCTGCGCCAACGTCGAGCGCGCCCGGCTGCGGCCGGTACTGCCCGACCCGGTCCGCGGCGGCTACCGTACGGTCACCGAGCCCGGCATCGTGGCCCAGGCGAAGACCCGCTGGCGCGACCGGGCCACCTGGCGCGACGTGTCCTACCTCACCGGGCTCTGGGTGCCGCTGTTCGCGCTGGACACGCTGGTGTTCACCGTCTGGCTGACGCTGCTGGCCGGGGTCACCCTGCCGGCCTGGTACTGGGCGCCGCGCGGCAACGGTGCCGTCGGCTACGTCAACGGCCCGCGCACGAACGGCGTCGCGCTCGGCTACTTCCCGCACGGCGCGCACGGCCCCGGCGCCAAAGGCCTCTACATCGACACGCTGCCCAAGGCGCTGCTCGCCGCCGCGATCTTCCTCATCCTGTTCCTGATCTTCAACTATGTCCTGGTCCTCACCGCACGGGCACACGCCCGCATCGCGCGCTCGCTGCTGCGCGCCCCGGCAGATCCGCTGGCCGAAGCCAAGGAGGTACTGAACCGCCCGGGCCCGCTGGGCTCGCTGACAGATCACCCCACGCCCGGAGCTTCCCGCCTGACCCCGAGCTGATCCCGCCAGGCTGCCGCAGGCCGCGGTCAGCCCGAAAGACCTTGATTTCCCGAACGGGGAGTGGCCAGCGCGCCGCTCACCGGCCTGACCACGCCTAAAAATCCTCACACCCCCAAGCGAGGGCATCATGCGCCAGTCGTTCCGTTCAGCATGGCCAGAAACCGCCGAGACACCACCGCCCCAAGCTCACGCCAGCGCTCGCGTTCGGGCGCCGATGGTGGAGCGAATCGCCGGCTGGAGCACCCGGCACCGCAAGACCGCGGTCTTCGGCTGGCTCGCCCTGGTCGCCGTGATCTTCGTGGCCGGCCAGGCGCTAGGCACCAAAAGCCTGCCCAGCTACGACGCCGGCCAGTCCGGGCAGGCCGAACGGGCCATGCACCGGCTCGGCGTCACCACCCCGGCGGTGGAGAACGTGCTGATCCAGGCCCGCGGGCCGGCCAATCACGCCAACCACGCCGCCCACGGCGGCACGTTCGCCGCCGACCCGGAGATGCGGCAGGCGGCCCGGCAGGTGACCGCGGCCCTGGCCGCGCTGCCGCACGCGGCCGCCAACGTCCGCTCGCCGCTCGCGCCCGGCAGCCACGGCCTGGTCTCCGCCGACGGGCGCAGCGCGCTGGTCACGTTCGGCGTCCCCGGCCCGGCGGACAGCCAGACCACCGCGGTCGCGCCGGCGATCCGCGCGGTCGCCGCGGTCGCCGCGCGGCACCCGGACCTGCGCATCGCCGAAGGCGGCGACGCCAGCTTTGGCCGGGCCATCAACTCGGTGCTCGGCGACGGCTTCCGCCGGGCCGAGACGACCTCGGTGCCGGTCACGCTGGTGCTGCTGCTGCTCGTGTTCGGCGCGCTGGTCGCCGCGGGGATCCCGCTGATGCTGGCCATCACGTCGGTGATGACCGCGCTCTCGCTGCTGACGGTGATCAGCCGCTGGCTGCCGGTCGGATCGAGCACGTCGGAGGTGGTGCTGATCGTCGGGATGGCGGTCGGCGTCGACTACTCGCTGTTCTACCTGCGCCGCGAGCGCGAGGAGCGCACCGCGGGCGCCACGCAGGATCAGGCGCTGCGGACCGCCGCGGCCACCTCGGGCCGGGCGATCGCGGTGTCGGGCCTGACCGTGATGGTCGCGCTGGCCGGGCTGTTCCTGACCGGCTACGACGTGTTCAGCGGGGTCGCGATCGGCACCATCGCCGTGGTCGGCGTGGCCGTGGTCGGCTCGCTCACCGTGCTGCCCGCGCTGCTGTCCTGGCTGGGCGGCAAGGCCGAGCGCGGCCGGGTCCCGTTCCTGGGCCGCCGCCGGACCGCCGCCCGGCCGTCGAAGGCATGGGCCGCCCTGGCCCGCGGCGTGGTCCGGCACCCTGCCATCTACGGCGGCGCGGCGGCGATCGCCCTGCTGGCCCTGGCCGCGCCCGCGCTCGGGATGCGGCTCGGCAGCCCGGCCATCGACCTGCCGGCCAAGTCACCGGTGGTGCAGACGATGAATCAAATCTCCGCCGCCTTCCCGCAGTCGCCATCGCCCGCGCAGGTCGTGGTGACCGGCCGGGACCTGACCGGCCCGCAGGTGCAGCACGCGATCGCCTCGCTGCAGTCGCGCGCCGACCACGACGGCCCGGCCGGCCCGATCCGCCCGCCGGTCACGGTCACCACGGCCGACCGCGGCCGCGGCCTGATCATCAGCGTCCCGCTGGCCGGCAACGGCAGCGACACCACATCGGACAACGCTCTGCTCGCGCTGCGCCACGACGCGCTGCCCGCGACGCTGGGCCACGTCGGCGGGATCAGCTACGCCGTGGCCGGCGACACCGCGCAAAACCATGACGACATCGCGGCCATGCATTCGACGACGCCGCTGGTGTTCGCGTTCGTGATCCTGCTGGCGTTCGGCCTGCTGCTGGTGGCGTTCAGGTCGCTCGCGATCCCGCTGGTGTCGATCGCGCTCAACCTGCTGTCGGTGGGGGCCGCATATGGCCTGATCACGCTCATCTTCCAGGACGGCAGGCTGCAAGGCTTGCTCGGCTACACCTCGTTCGGAGGGATAATTTCCTGGATTCCGCTGTTCATGTTCGTGCTGCTCTTCGGGCTGAGCATGGACTACCACGTGTTCATCCTCAGCCGGATCCGCGAGCTGCGGACGCGGGGCGCGAGCACTCCGGACGCGGTGGTCGGCGGCATCTCCAGCAGCGCCGGGGTGGTGACCAGCGCCGCCGTGATCATGGTGGCCGTGTTCTCCATCCTGGCCACGCTGCCGATCGTGGACACCAAGACGCTCGGCATCGGCCTGGCCGCCGCGGTGCTGATCGACGCCACCGTGGTCCGCGGCGTGCTGCTGCCGGCCGCGATGTCGCTGCTCGGCGAGCGGTGCTGGTACCTGCCCCGCTGGCTGCGCTGGCTGCCCAAGGGCGCGGCGGCGCAGAGTCACGGCTGACCGCCAGGCAAGGCGGCCCCAGGTGGCCCCAGGTGGCCCCAGATGGCCCGGGCCGGGCGACGTAGCATCAGATCACCCGGCCCGGGAGGGATCTCATGACCGTGACCGCGGTCGCGCTGGCTGACTGGGCGCATGACCTGCAGCCGGAGCCCGCCGACCTGGAACTGGCCGACCGGTCGCTGCTCGACACGCTGGCCGTGATGCTGGCCGCGCGCGATCACCCGGTCACCCGGCTGGCCGGGAGCCTGCCCCAGGCCGGCCGCTGGGCCGTCGCCGGCCACGTCCTGGACTTCGACGACCTGCACCTGGAATCGACGGCGCACATCAGCGCGGTGTGCGTGCCCGCGGTGCTTGCGGCGGGCGGCGACGCGCGGGCCTACCTGGCCGCGGCGGGCGTGATGGCCAGGCTCGGCACGGCCCTGGGCTGGCGGCACTATGCGGCAGGCTGGCATGCCACCTGCACCGCGGGCGCGCCGGCCGCGGCGGCCGGCGCCGCCGTGGCGCTCGGCCTGCCGGCCGACCGGATCGCGACCGCGATCGCGCTGGCCATCCCGGCCGCGGGCGGCGTGCAGCGCGCCTTCGGCACCGATGCCAAGTCGCTGCAGGTCGGCTTCGCGGTCGACGCGGGGATCCGGGCGGCGGCGCTCGCCGCGGCGGGCGCGCAGGCAGACCCGGCCGCGCTGGACGAGTGGCTCGGCCTGGTCGGCGGCGACCCCGCGGCCGTTGACCTGACCGGGCCGGCCGTGCCGGGCGGGCTGGCCGTCAAGATCTACCCGTGCTGCTACGCGCTGCAGCGGCCGATCAGCGCGCTAGCCGAGCTGGCCGCGGCCGGCCTGGACCCGGCCGATGTGCGCCGGATCGTGCTGCGTACCCCCGAGTCAGCGGTCACGCCGCTGATCCACCACCGGCCGGACACCGGGCTCCAGGGCAAGTTCAGCCTGGAGTACGCCGCGGCGGCGGCGCTGCTGGACGGGTACCCGGGGCTCGGCAGCTTCACCGACTCAAGCGTCCGCCGCGAGTCCGCCCGGCGGCTAGCCGCGCTCGTCGAGGTCAAGCTCGACCCGGGCGGCGGCGGCCTGCTCGACGGCGAGCTGACCGCGGAGGTGCACACCGCGGCCGGCCAGGTCGCGCGGGCCAGCCTGCGATTCCCGCCCGGATCCCCGGCCCGGCCGCCGACGCCGGACCAGCTGAGCCAAAAGGTGGCCGACTGCCTGGCCGGCCTGGACGTCGATCCGGCGGCGCTGACCTGGCCCGCCGCCGCGGGCCTGCTGCGGGAGCAGGAGGCACGATTGCGGGAGCAGGAAGCCAGGTCGCGCCGTGACCGCGGCTGAGGCCGCCGGCGGCCAGGGCGGCCCGCAGCCGCAGCCGCAGCCGCAGGCGCCGTCAGCCCTCCCGCTGGCGGGCGTCACCGTGGTCGCGCTGGAGCAGGCGGTGGCCGCGCCGTTCGCCACCCGCCAGCTCGCCGACCTGGGCGCCAGGGTGATCAAGGTCGAGCGGCCCGGCGGCGATTTCGCCCGCGGCTACGACCGCAGCGTGCTCGGCCAGTCCAGCTACTTCGTCTGGCTGAACCGGGGCAAGGAGAGCATCGAGCTCGACCTCAAGACCGATGACGGCCAGGCGGTGCTCGCCGCGCTGCTGGCCCGCGCCGACATCTTCGTGCACAACCTTGCCCCCGGAGCCGCCGGCCGGCTCGGCCTGGCCGCCGACGGCCTGCGCGCCCGGCATCCGCGGCTGATCACCTGCGCGATCTCCGGCTACGGCACCGAGGGTCCTTACCGCCGGAAGAAGGCCTACGACCTGCTCGTCCAGTGTGAGGCCGGGCTGCTGTCGGTCACCGGCACGCCGGACGAGCCGGCCAAGGCCGGCATCTCGGTCGCGGACATCGCCGCCGGAATGTACGCCTACAGCGGCGTGCTCACCGCCCTGTACGAGCGCGAGCGGACCGGCCGCGGCGCCAGCCTGGACGTGGCCATGCTGGACGCGCTCGGCGAGTGGATGAGCCAGCCGTTCTACTACACCGTCTACGGCGGTGAGCCGGCCCGCCGGACCGGCGCGCGGCACGCCTCGATCTCCCCGTACGGCCCGTACGCGGCCGCCGACGGCAGCCAGGTCTTCATCGGCCTGCAGAACGACCGCGAGTGGGCGGCCTTCTGCGAGAAGCTGCTGGGCCGACCGGAGCTGGTCAGCGACCCGCGGTTCCGCAGCAACCCGGACCGGCTGGCGCACGATGCCGAGCTGACCGAGATCATCAACGTCGCGCTGTGCGCGGTCCCGGCCGACCGGCTGACCGGCCTGCTGGACGAGGCCGGCATCGCCACCGCCCGGCTCAGGACGCCCGCCGAGTTCGCCGCGCATCCCCAGCTCGCCGCCAGGGACCGGTGGCGCGAGGTACAGACCCCGGGCGGCCCGGTGCTGGCGCTGCTGCCGCCGGTCACCGCGGCGGGCCGCGAGGCCGCGATGGGCGACGTCCCCGCGGCCGGCCAGCACACTGCGGCGATCCTGGCTGAGCTCGGGCTAACCGGCGGAACAACCGGCGGCGCCCGTGATCCATTCACCCTCGGATAGCATGAACGGTCGCGGCGCCCGCCGGGAAGCGGCGTTTCAAGATGGCTCGAGATGGCTCGAGATGGCGCTAGTTAGCGCGAGTTGGCGAATGAGGTGACCGGTGTACCGAGCGGGCCGTGACCGGCTGACGTCCGTCATGGCGGCTACCGGATATCGCCGCAAGAACACCCCCCTTCCGAACGGGGAGGCGCCCGCCGACGGCCCCGCCGAGACTGACGGGCGCGAGCCCGAAGACGGCAGCGCGGCCGACCCGAAGGCAGGTCAGACCAGCCCGGCCGGGGACACCGAGACCGTCGCAGGCGCGGAAACGGCCGCAAGCACCGAGACCGCCGTAGACACCGAGACCGCCGAAACGGCCGCAGGTGCCGGGACCGCCGCAGAGACCGGGACCGCCGCCGACGCCGGAGTTGCGCCGGGCCGGGCGACGCATCCGGTCCGCACGCACCTGGCCGTCCTGATCGGCTTCATCGCCGCCGGGGTCGCGGTGAGCTGGCCACGGGCCAGCTACCTGTTCACCGGCAAGCTGCCCGCGTTCCGGCGGGACATCGGGGCCTACGTCTGGGACTTCTGGTGGATCGCCCGGCAGGTCGAGCACCTGTCCAACCCGTGGTTCACCCGCTACCAGGCCGCGCCGGTCGGCTCGGATCTGGGGTATCACGCCCTGATGCCGCTGCCCGGCCTGGTGCTGACGCCGGTCACGCTGGCCTTCGGCCCGTCGGCGTCCTTCAACCTGCTCTCGGCGCTGATGCCGGGCCTGCTCTGCTACGCGATGTACCGGGCCGCACGGCTGTGGGTGCCCTCGCAGACCGGCGCGATCGCGGCGGGCGCCTTCTTCGGCCTGTCGTCCATGCTCGTCTACCAGAGCTGGTACCTGATCAACCTGGCGGTCGGGCCGCTGTTCATCCCGATCGCGCTGGAGGCGGCGATCCGGCTGCGGCGACGGCCGACCCGGCGCCAGGCGGTGATCCTCGGCGTGATCGTGGCCGCGGCGCTGCTGACCGACCAGGAGTCCACGATCCTGGTGATGATCGTGCTCGCACTGACGCTGGTGCCCTGGCTGGCCGCCCATCCCGCCTGGGCGAAGATCCGGGTCACGGTGCTGGCCGGCCTGGTTGCCGTGGTGGCGGCGAGCCCGCAGATCGTCGCCATGGTCCAGCAGGCGAAGTCCGGCGGCGCGACATCGCCGCCGGGTCCGCTGGCGGTGGACTACGCCCAGTCCGGGCTCAGGTTCCCCGGCATGTTCGCGCCCTCGCCGCGGGTCTCCCTGTTCGGTCTGCACTCCCTCGCTCAGTTGTACTACCAGCACGAGACCATCGACACGATCCCGACCTTCGGCGTGGTGCTGACCGTGCTGGCCCTCGCCGGGCTGGTGCTGTCCTGGCGGCGGCGGCACGCCCGGCTGCTCGCGCTGCTGTGGCTGGGCTGCGCGGTGCTGGCCCTCGGATCCGTGCTGCACATCGGCAACAGCTCGTTTATCCCGGTCGCCTTCGTCGACCACGGCGTGCGCATCTCAGCGGTGCTGCCGTTCACCTGGCTCGTCAAGCTCCCCGGGGTGTCGGGCTTCCGTGAGGCCGACCGGCTCACCCTGCTGGGCATCGTGCCCGCGGCCCTGCTGGCCGGCAGCGCAGTGGACTGGCTGCGCCAGCACATGAGGTTCATGCTGATCCCGGTGCTCGTGCTCGGCGTGCTCGAGGCGGGCTGGTCGGGGACGCCCGGCATCGGCACCATGCCCACCGCCATGCCCGCCGTGGACCGGCCGATCGCCGCCGACCACTCCGGGTCGATCGTCGTCGATGTCCCGTTCGGGATCAGGGGCGGCGTCCCGACGCCGGGGGGCGGCGCGGCCTTCGACCCCGAGGCGCAGATCGTCGGGACCGCGGACGGGCACCCGCGCGCGGTCGGCTTCCTGGCCCGGGTGCCCGACTCGACGCTGGCCGGAATCAGGCACAAAGCGTTCTACGCCGGCCTGCTGAATGCCCAGAACAGCAATCCCATCTCGCAGGCTCAGCTGAATGCGGCCCGGCGGAACGCCCGCCAGATGGGTATCGGGTGGATTGTCGTGTGGCAGAGCACCCCGCTGGTGCTGTATTACCTTCAGCACACAGGCTTCCGGTTCGACTATCGCGCGGATGGCGTGCTGGTGTACCGGCCTGTCTGAGCTGCTTCATTGCCTGGTCATGCTATTCTCATGACCAAATCATGCCGTATCCGTAACCCGAATAATGTCGGTTACACGGCATGATCACATGTCATGCCCGGGGGAAAAAGTCATGGCTTCAGAAAACGCTTGCCCTTTTCGGTGAATTTCACCAAGAACGGGCAAACGGGAATTCAAGGAATAGTATCGAATCCCGTATTCGTGCACCTGGCTGTGCTGGCCGGCTACATCAGCGCGGGGATCGCCGTCGCGTGGCCGCGGGCCAGCTACCTGCTGCACCACCAGCTGCCGGCGTCGCGTGACTCCGCGTCCTACGTCTGGGGCTTCTGGTGGATGGCCCGATCCGTGCGGCACCTGTCCAACCCCTGGGTGACCCACTCCATCGCCGCGCCGGTCGGCGCGGATCTCGGCTATCACGCCCTGATGCCGCTCGAGGGCGTGCTGATGCTCCCGGTCACGATGGCCTTCGGGCCGTCGGCCTCCTATAACCTGCTCTCCACGCTGGTGCCGGGCCTGCTGTGCTACGCGATGTACCGGGTCGCGCGGCTCTGGCTGCCCTCGCAGACCGGCGCGATCGCCGCCGGCGCGTTCTTCGGCCTGTCCTCCATGCTGGTCTGGCGGTCCTGGTACCACCTGAACCTCGCCATGGGCATCCTGTTCATCCCGATCGCCCTAGAAGCGGCGATCCGGCTGCGGCGGCGGCCCACCTGGGGCCGGGCGGTGATCCTCGGCGTGGTCCTGGGCGGCGCGCTGCTGACCGACCAGGAGTCGGCCATCCTGGTCCTGCTGGCCACGGTCGCGGCGCTGCTGCCCTATCTGTTCTTCGGCTCCCCGCTGGCCCGGCTCTCCCGGCCGGCCGCGAGCCCCGCGAAGGCGAGCCCCGCCCGGGCCGAGAGTGTCGCTCAGGCCGTCGGGAGCCCGTCGGCGAACGGCGGCACGCAGACCGGCGGCCCGATACGGGGTGTCACGCTCCCCGGCACGGCGGAGCCGGGCGGGGGAGGCGAGCCGGACGGCGCGGCCGGGCCCGTCCGGCTCGCTCCGCCGTCCAGACCGGCGCGGGCCGGGACGACGGCCAGGCGCCTCACGCGGTCGGCCGCCGGCCGGATCTGGCCGCTCGCGCTGGCCGGCCTGGTGGCCGTGGTCGTGGCCAGCCCGCAAATCCTGGCCATGGTGCAGCAGACCCGGGCCGGGGGCGCGACGTCACCACCCGGCCAGCTCGCCGTCGACTACGTGGAATCGGGCGTCGTGTTTCCCCGGATGTTCGGCATCTCGCCGAGGATCAACGACTTCGGGCTGCGCTGGGCGGACCACCTGACCTACAGCGGGCCGATCCACGACGGAGTGCCCACCTTCGGCCTGCTGGTGTCGGTGCTCGCGCTGGCCGGGCTGGCCCTGTGCTGGCGGCGGCGCAGCGCCTGGCTGCTGATGGCGCTCTGGCTCGGCTGCTGCGTGCTGGCCCTCGGCGCGTCCTTCAAGATCGGCGGTCACACCTACATTCCGGACACGCACCATTGGGCGGGCGTGCCGATATCGGGGGTCATGCCGTACTCCTGGTTCGTCAGGCTGCCGGGCCTGCAGGGCTTCCGCGAGGCGGCCAGGATCACCATGCTGGGCATGGCGCCGGCCGCGCTGCTGGCCGGCGCCACGGTGAACTGGCTGCGCTATCACGCGGCACCGGCCCTGGTCGTGGTGCTGGCGCTCGCGATACTCGAGGCGGGCTGGAACGGCAACCCCGGCGTCGTCACGATGCCCACCGCGATGCCCGCGCTGGACCGCCCGATCGCCGCCGACCACTCGGACTCGATCGTGCTGGACGTCCCGTTCGGCGTCAGGGGCGGGGTGCCGCTGCCGGGCGAGGGCGCCGAGTTCGCCCCCGAGGCGCAGAATCTCGCGACCGCGGACGGCCACCCGCGCTCGGTGGGGTTCCTGTCCAGGACGCCGGAGCCGACGCTGGCCGCCATCAAGCGGGAGCCGTTCTACGCCGGGCTGCTGGCGGCACAGGAGGAGCCCAGGACGCTGTCCCGGCTGCTCAAGGCGGCCAGGCACGGGCAGCACGCGGCCCTGGCCGAGCTCGCCGCCGACCGGCTGAACGCCCAGCGGATGGATATCGGCTGGGCCCTGGTCTGGGACCAGACGCCGACCATCGCGAGCTACCTGAAGGACACCGGCTTTGTCTTCGACTACAGGGCCTACCACGTGCTGGTGTACCGGTTCCGTCCCGGCGGTGCCGATACGGCGGTCAGGACCGTATCAGCCGTTCGCGGCCAGCCAACGGCAGCCGGCGGACGTACCCGATGATGACGGTGATCCCCAGGACACCGGCCGGCGGCAGGGTCACGATGGCGGGCAACTGGTAGCGCCAGGAAAACTCGGTCGCGTCCGAGGCGAGAACGACCAGCAACGCCGCGGCCAGCAGCAGGCCGCACGCCCGCGCGGCGTCCCGGTCCGCCGGGCTGGTCGCGGCGCGGCGGCGGATCAGGAACGCCGAGCCGATGACCGCGGCCAGCAGCAGGCCGAGCAGCAGCGGCCCCGGCGTGTAGCCGCCGTCCAGCTGGTAGCCGCGCAGGAACCTCGCGGCCGGCGCGGCGACCGCCGGGCCGCCGCCGATGTCCCGGCTGGTGCCCAGCACCACCACCCGGCGGCCCGAAGCGGAGTATTCCCCGATCGCCAGCACGCCGCCGCGAACTGCGACGTACGGCGGGAACAGCGGATAGACGGTGTGGAACTGCCAGCGTGAGATCGGCGTGTCACCCGGGCTGGTCACCCGCTGCACCGCGAACGCCTTGATGGCATCCCTCGCCACCGACCCGGCCACCCGCAGCGGTTGCTGCTGCAGAACGCTGCGGTTGAAGGCCGACACCAGCCTGGTCGCCGTGTGCGACGGCAGCTTGCGGTAGTAGGGCCGCAGCGGGGAGTCGCTGGCATGCTCGAGACCGTCGATGCCGAGCCTGGCCACCAGCGCGCGCGACGGGCAGAGCGCCCGCTCATCGGCGGGCAGCTTCAGCGTCTGGCAGTCCGCCGCGCTGGCCAGCCGCCCGTAGAACGTGGTGATCCCGGCGTTGGCCAGGCTGAACCGCCCGGCGACGGCGTAGGCGGTCGTGTCGTAGGCCAGGATCGGCACGGCGAACGCGAGGCAGATCGCCGCGGCGTGCCCGAGCCTGCGCCGCCAGCCGTCCGTCGCGATCGCCGCATAGACCACGGCCGGCAGGATGAAGATCTCGCCGACCTGGGCAACGGTCGCGGTGGCACCGAGCAGCAGCCCGGCCAGCGCCACCTGCCACAAGGCCGGCCTGGGCCGCCACAGCAGCACCAGCAGCCCGGCCACCATCAGCGCCTCGAACAGCACGTCCGGCATGACCGTCTGCTCCATCTGCAGCTGGTAGCCGTCCAGCAGGACCGGAGCGGCGGCCAGCGCCGCCAGCCACCGCGTGCTCGGCGCGCCGCGCGTCGCCCCGCGGCGCAGCACCAGCGCGTACAGCGCCACGGCCATCGCCAGCCCGAGCAGGTGCTGCAGCGCGGCGACCGTGTCCAGGTTCGCCACGGCGAGCACGGGCCGCAGCAGCGCCCGGTAGCCGACCGGGTCGTTGCCGCTGGCCCGGTACAGGTACTTGTAGGAGTCGATGTACAGCAGCGCGGGCCGGTAGGCGAGCTGCGTCAGGATTCGCAGCGCCAGCCCGGCGGCGAGCAGCAGGGCCAGCGGCCAGTGACGGCGCAGCCGGGCGGCGACCGCGCGCGGCGTGATCACCCGGCCAGACAGGCCGGCCGGGCCGCGACGGGGCTCGCGGGTACTGGGCTCGCCGGTACTGTGCTCGCCGATACTGGCACGCTCACCGCCGGGACCGCTCCCGGCGGCGTGATCCTCCGGCGGGCTCGCCTTATCCCGCTGACGCGTGATTCTTGCCCTGCGGCTCACGATGCTCCGTGCTCTCCCCGGCGGCCTGCGGCTCGGCGGGCTCGGGCAGGCCGCCAGCCGCCACGGAATGGCCGTCGGCCGATTCGACCGATTCGGCCGATTCAGGCGCCTCGGGCGCCGTCTCGGGGCTGTCGTCGGCGGACCCGTTCACCGTCACGGAGGTGCCATCGACCGGCTCGCCCGCGGCCACGGCAGCAGCGGAATGGCCATCGGCCCCGGCTGTCGCCACGGCCGGACCGGCTGCGATCACGGTCGGACCGTCCGCCACCGCCGGCGTGCCGCCCCGGCGGTAGCTCTTGAGGAGGCCGATCAGGGCGGTGATGCCCAGCACGCCGGCCGGCGGCAGGGTAATCAGGGCGGGCAGCTGGTAGCGCCAGGAGAACTCGAACGTGTCGGACAGCAGCAGCACCACGACCCCGGTGGCGAGCACGTAGCAGCAGGCCGCGGCGGCGGTACTTTCTCGGCCGGAGAGACGCCCTACGGCACTTTCTCGGCCGGAGAGACGCCCTACGGCGGTACTTTCTTGGCCGGAGAGACGCCCTACGGCACTCCGGTCCACCGGGCCCGCCTTCTTGCGGCGGCGCACCAGCAGCGTGGCCGACCCGGCCAGTCCGGCCAGCAGCGCGATGAGCAGCGCCGGTCCCGGCGTGTACCCGCCGTCGAGCTGGTAGGCGCGCAGGAACTTCGCCAGCGGCTTGATGACCTGCGGGTGGCCACCGCTGGCGTGCTGCCAGTTCGGCGGGAAGATCGTGTTGCCCGCCTTGGTGAACTGGCCGAACCGCAACTGGCCGGCGCTGTCGATGAACTCATACGGAGGGAACTGCGGGAACTTCGCCTGGAACTGCCAGCGCGAGATCAGCGTGTCGCCCGGGCTGGTGAACCGGTGTATCTCGAACAGCTTGACCGCATCATGCAGGATCGATCCGGTCACGCGCAGCGGCTGCTGTTCCGCGACGCGCTTGCTGAAGTCGGTGGCCACGTCCCGCCGGACCATCCCGACCGGCGCGGCGAAATTCTTGATCGGGGACGTCGCGGCGTGATCGAGACCGTCCGGGCCGAGGCTGAGCGCAAGCTGCCGCGGCGGGCACAGCGGCCGCTCGTACGACGGCAGCGTCAGCGTCTGGCAGTCCGCCGCGTACGCCATTCGCCCGTAGATCGTGCTCGCCGCGAAGGGAGCGAGCGAGAAGTGGTTGAGCACCACTTGGTTACGGTAGGAGACGAGCAGGATGGGCGCGGCGAACGCCAGGCAGATCAGCACGGCCTGCACCAGCCTGCGCCGCCAGCCGGACGCCACGATCAGCGCATAGAGCACGGCCGGCAGGATGAGGATCTCTCCCGGCTCCCACATCGGCGCGGACGAGCCGAGCAGCAGCCCGGCCAGCACGATCTGCCCCAGCGTCGGCTTCGTCCGCCACAGCAGCACCAGCAGGCCGGCCACCACCAGCGCCTCGAACAGCACATCCGGCATGACCGTCTGCTCCAACTCCAGCTGGTAACCGTCCAGCAGGACCGGAGCGGCGGCCAGCGCCGCCAGCCACCGCGGCGCTCCGCGGCGCAGCACCAGCACGTACAGCGCCACGGCCATCCCCAGCCCGAGCAGGTGCTGCACCGCGGCGACCATGTCCAGGTTCGCTATCGCGAGGAAGGGCTTGAGCACGAGCTGGTAGCCGGGCGGGTCATTGCCCGCGTACGCACCGAACAGGTACTTGATCGAGTCGATGTAGAGGATCGCCGGCCGGTAGGCGATCTGGGTCAGGATCCGCAGCACTAGCCCGGCCACGAGCAGCAGCGTCAGCAGCCAGTGATGGCGCAGCGCGGTCACCCAGCGGGACGTTCGCGGGCCGGAGGTGGCCACTGGTCCCGCTTCCGTCCTAGGCATTCGCATGAAGTCATCCAGACAAGGTGGGCGGGCTATGTCGCGGTTAGGCGGCTATCGCGCCGGCGGCTGTCTCCCGGGGCTTCGCGATTCGTTACAGCGCCGTGCACGTTCTGGCAGGGTCAACATCCCGGGATCTGGTCAGCTGGGCCCGCGCGGCCCATGGGATCAACCCACGGCAAGCCTACCCGAGCCACGATCAGCGATCTCCGTTTCAAGCGACTGCCCTCGCGCGAGCGGATTGTGCCAACTCACGTGGTTACGGCACGGTCGTGCCGGGTCGTTGCGGGCCTGACCATCCTGCCACGGGTGGCGAGTGCCTGCTGCGCGCAGCGGGCCGGCGGGCCATTCTTAACGCCGCCCAAACGCCGCCGGCGCTGGTCAGCGGTCCACCGCCGCACAGGGCAGGCGGGTGCCCAGGATGGGCAGCCAGACCCTGCTGCCCGGCGGCCGGTCGCGGCAGGTGGCCTGGGCGGTGCTGACGGCCTGCCGCCACAGCGGGCTGGCGGCGCGCAGGTTGGCGGCACGGAAGTCGCTGATCCACCCGGCGGACAGGACCGCGAACAGGGCCAGGACGGCCAGCACCCGGCGGGCGTCCCAGCCGCCCGCGCGGCCCCGGCGCAGGAATGCGTCCACCGCGATAACGGCGAGCGAATCAATCAGCAGGACCGGGACCATGGCGTAACGGGTCCCTGGTATCCACAGCCGGGTCACGGCGGCCGGATTGAGCACCTGGGGGCGCAGCAGGGCCGGGATGATGCAGAGCACCAGGCCGTAGCCCAGGGTGGTCACGACCATGATGCGCACCCGGGAGCCGCCCCGCAGGTACGCCCACTCGGCCAGCAGCACGACGACCGCCGCGGCCAGCGCGACCATGCCCAGATGCCCCAGCCTGTCCTCGAGCCGCTCGGCCAGATGCCAGCCGGCCACCGAGGCCAGCAGCACGTGCTGCACGTAGAAGTCCGACGCGGCCGCCAGGTGGCTGCCCTTGGCCGGATCCGGCGAAGGCGGCAGCGGCGGTGCCCCCAGCATCACCGGCAGCTGCAGCAGGACGCCCGCGACCAGGCCTAGCGTCACCGCGTGCTCCCTGACCCGCGGCAGCGCGATCAGCCGCGCGAGCACGATCGGGGCGAAGAACACCACGAGAACCTGCGAGCTCACCGCGGCCAGGCCGACCAACGCGGCTACCGTCATGCCGAGCCGGCTGCGGGGGCGCCAGAACAGCACCCAGAACACCGCGAACATCAGGTACCAGAGCGAGTCCACCCCGCTGTTGGTCAGCTCGATGAGAGCCTGCGGCAGCAGCAGGACGCCGGCGGCCAGCAGCATCCGCAGCACCGGGGAATGCACGTGACCCCGGCTGGCGTGAAAGACGAGCGCCGCGCAGCCGGACGCGATCAGCGCGCCGCTGACCGCGAAGCAGACCGCGGCATCGGCGAACGGGAGCGCGGCGGCCACCTCGGCGATGAGCCGGGGCACCAGCTCCAGGTACCCGGCGTACGGCTGCCAGATGCTGGACCACGGATGAAGCACCGCCGCGGGCAGGAAGATCGACCGGTCCTCGGCCCACATCGTGTCCCAGGCCGGATGCCCGGACTGGCGCAGCAGCAGGACCACCGCGCCGACCACGATCGCCAGCACGTAGCCGACCGGCACGGCGGCCGCGGGCAGCGGGGAGCCGGCCCGCTCGGGCGCCTCGGGGAACAGCCCGGCCAGGGTCTCGCCGACCCGGCCGAGCAGCGGTCCCCGGCCGCCTGTCGCGCCTTCGGCCGGCGCCGGGTCCGGCGCCGCCGGATCCGCCGACGGCACCTCCGTCAGCGAATCACTAGCTGTCAGCTCATCCACCGGTTCATTGTGGCGGCTGCGGCGGTGCACGGACCGCAACTTTGCGTCCTTATGAGGCTGTGAACTCGGCGGCGACAAGCTCGGCGACCTGAGCGGCGTTCAGCGCGGCGCCCTTGCGCAGGTTGTCGCCGCAGACGAACAGATCCAGCGCGCACGGATTGTCGAGCGTACGCCGGATCCGGCCGACCCAGGTCGGGTCGGTCCCGACCACGTCCGCCGGGGTCGGGAACTCCCCGCGCTCCGGGTGATCGGCCAGCACGACACCGGGGGCCCCGCTCAGCACGCGCCGTGCCTCGGCGCAGCTGACCTCGCGGCTGAACACGGCGTGCACCGCGGCGGAGTGCCCGGTGACCACCGGCACCCGCACGCAGGTCGCGGTGACCCGCAGATCCGGCAGGCCCAGGATCTTGCGTGACTCGCTGCGGATCTTGAGTTCCTCCGAGGACCAGCCGTCCTCGCGGGCCGAGCCGGCCCACGGCACCACGTTGAGGGCCAGCGGGGCGGGGAACGGGCCGAGGTCGCCCACCGCCGAGCGCAGATCCCCGGCCCGCTGGCCCAGTGTCCGCGTGCCGGCCAGCTTGTCCAGCTGGGTGTAGAGCGTGTCGATGCCGGCCTGGCCGGCGCCCGACGCGGCCTGGTACGAGGCGACCACCATCTCGGTCAGCCCGAAGGTGCGATGCAGCGCGGCCATCGCGACGATCAGCGACAGCGTGGTGCAGTTCGGCGCCGAGATGATCCCCTTCGGCCTGCGCGCCGCCTGCTCGGGATTGATCTCCGGCACGACCAGCGGCACGTCGGGATCCATCCGGAACGCCCCGGACTTGTCGATGACCACGGTGCCCCGGGCGACGGCGATGGGCGCCCAGGCCGCGGACACGTCGTCGGGCACGTCGAACATGGCCAGGTCGACGCCCTCGAACACGTCCTCGGCCAGCGCCACGACCTCGGTCTCCCGGCCGCGCACCCGCAGCATCCGCCCGGCCGAGCGGGGCGAGGCGACCAGCCGGATTTCGCCCCAGACGTCGGACCTGGTGGTGAGCAGGTCGAGCATCACGGTGCCGACGGCGCCGGTCGCGCCGACCACGGCCAGGGTCGGCTTGCGGCCCGCTGGCTGTCCGCCGCCTGGCTGTCCGCCGCCTCGCGGCCGGGCGGCCTGGGTCCCAGTCATCGCCCGCTCCCGCCGTAGACGACCGCCTGGACCTCGTCGCTGCCCAGGTCGAAGGCCCGGTGCGTCGCGTTCACCGCCACGTCCACGTCGCCTTCCTCGACCACGACCGAGATCCGGATCTCCGAGGTCGAGATCATCTCAATGTTCACGCCGGCCGCGGCGAGCGCGCCGAAGAACGTCGCGCTGACTCCCGGGTGGGACCGCATCCCGGCGCCGACCAGGGAGACCTTGCCGATCTTGTCCTCGTACAGCAGCGACTCGAAGCCGACCTCTGCCTGCAGCCCGCGCAGCGACGTCATCGCCGCGGGCCCGTCCGTGCCGGGCAGGGTGAAGGAGATGTCGGTGCGGCCGGTGGCCGCGGCCGAGACGTTCTGCACGATCATGTCGATGTTGATGCCGGCGTCCGCGATCGCGCCGAAGATCCTGGCCGCCTCGCCGACCTTGTCCGGCACGCCGACGACCGTGATCTTCGACTCGCTCCGGTCATGCGCGACGCCGGAAATGATCGCCTGCTCCATCTCGTCTCCCTCTGCCCCTTCGGCTCCAGTCCGTCGAACGACCCAGGTGCCCTCGCGGTTGCTGAACGAGGACCGCACGTGAATCGGGATGCCGTACCTCCGGGCGTACTCCACGCACCGCAGGTTCAGCACCTTGGCCCCGCTGGCGGCCATCTCCAGCATCTCCTCGTAGCTGATCTGCGGGATGTGCCGCGCGTCGGTCACGATCCGCGGGTCGGCGGTGAAGATCCCGTCCACGTCGGTGTATATCTCGCATACGTCGGCGCCCAGGGCCGCGGCCAGGGCCACCGCCGTGGTGTCGGAGCCGCCGCGGCCCAGCGTGGTGATGTCCTTGGTGTTCTGCGAAACCCCCTGGAACCCGGCCACGATCGGGATCGCCCCCTCGTCCAGGGCGCCGGCGATCCGGCCTGGGGTGACATCGATGATCCGCGCCCGGCCGTGCGCCGAGTCGGTGATCACGCCGGCCTGCGAGCCGGTGAACGACCGTCCCTGCAGCCCGAGGTCGGCGATGGCCATCGCCAGCAGTGCCATGGAGATGCGCTCGCCCGAGGTGAGCAGCATGTCAAGCTCACGGCCCGGAGGCAGCGGGCTCACCTGGTTGGCCAGGTCGATCAGCTCGTCGGTGCTGTCGCCCATCGCCGATACCACGACGACGACGGAGTGCCCGCCCTTTCTCGTGGCCACGATCCGCTGCGCCACCCGCTTGATGCCGTCGGCATCGGCAACCGAGGATCCACCATACTTCTGCACGAAAAGGGACACGGGGGCGTCGCTCCTCCCGGTCTGGCTGACGTCGGCGACGTCCCGAGTTTACCGAGCCGGCCCGAGCGGCCCGTTCTCCTTTAATTCCGCGACTACTCCGCGACGTCGAGCCGCGCGTGCGCGACCACGGCGTGCAGGGCGCGCAGCGCGGCGCCGCCGTGCGTGCCCCAGTGGTTGAAGTAGGAGTACTGCCACCACCAGACGGCCTCAAGCGACCGGCCCGCCTCGTAGTGCTTGAGCCCGTGTACCAAGTCCGCGGCGACGGCGGCCAGGTCGTCCGACAGCCGGAACGGCGTCGCCTTGGTGTCCGCGTACGGATCGAACAGCTCGCCGTACTCGTCGACCAGCCGCAGCCCGCGGGCCAGCCCGCTGCGCAGCGCGTCGAGATCCGGGTCCGCGCCCACCTCGGGCTCCCAGTTGCCCGGCAGGATGACGTCCTTGCTCGCCCCCAGCTGCGCCCCGGCCAGCAGGACCTGGGACACCTCGAGCAGCAGCAGCGGCACGGTCTCCTCGCCGCCCTCGCCGCCGGCCACCGCCGCGATGCCGTCAAGGAAATCCCTGGCGTTCACGGCTATCCGGTCGGCCAGCGGGTTCCAGCCTTCAACCTCCACCGCCGCCGACCCCCCCTCCGGATTAGGCACCGTGTCAGACATCCAGCAGCCTCCGTCCCTCGAAAGCGCGGCCCAGCGTGACCTCGTCCGCGTACTCCAGATCCCCGCCGACCGGCAGGCCGCTGGCCGGCCTGGTCACCCGCAGGCCCATCGGCTTGACCAGCCTGGCCAGGTAGGTAGCGGTCGCCTCGCCCTCCAGGTTCGGGTCGGTGGCCAGGATCAGCTCGGTCACCGTGCCGTCGGCCAGCCGGGTCATCAGCTCCTTGATCCGGAGATCTTCCGGACCTACTCCCTCGATCGGGCTGATCGCGCCGCCGAGCACATGGTAGCGACCCCGGTACTCGCGCATCTTTTCCACGGCGGCGACGTCCTTGGGCTCCTCGACCACGCAGATGACCGACAGGTCGCGGCGCGGATCACGACAGATCCGGCACTCGTCTTCTTCCGCGACATTGCCGCAGGTCCGGCAGAACCGGACCCGCACGGTGACCTCGACCAGCGTGGCGGCGAGGCGGCGCACGTCCTCGGGATCGGCGGCCAGCAGGTAAAAGGCGATCCGCTGCGCCCCCTTCGGGCCCACTCCCGGCAGCCGGCCAAGCTCGTCGATCAGGTCCTGGACGACTCCTTCGTACACGTCAGCCCCTTCGGCCTTCGGCCTCGGTTACGCCGGCTTAGGCACTCGGCAGGCCCATGCCGCCGAGCCCGCCAAGTCCGCCGGCCAGCGGCCCCATTTTCTGCTGCTGCAGGTCGCCGGCCGCCCGGTAGGCGTCGCGCACCGCGGCGAGCACCAGGTCGGCGATGGTCTGCGCGGTCTCGGCCGGGTCATCGGCGTCGATCGCCCCCGGCGCGATGGTGAGATCCACAAGCTCGCCCTGGCCGTTGACCTTGGCGGTCACCAGGCCGCCGCCTGCCGAGCCCGACACCTCGGTCTCAGCGAGCTCGGCCTGCGCGCTCATCAGCTGCTCCTGCATCTGCTGAGCCGCGGCGAGCAGCTGCTGCATGTCCAACTGGCCACCTGGATCCACGGGTGCCCCCACTCGAGCTAGCCGGCGCGGCCACTGACCCGCCGGTCGCACATTCACATCCGCGGCGTCCGGCAGGTACGGTCGCTTGTCATGCAGAGCCTACGGCCTCGCGGGGACATGGCCGCGCCACCCCCGGCTGAGCCGAAGGCTCGGCCGAGGGCTCAGCCGTTGTCGATTTCGTCGATGATCTCTCCGCCGAGCTCGCGCTTGATCAGGTCCATGCCGGTGAGGCCGGGCTGATCCACCGAGGAGTCCGGGTCGGTCACGTCGAACGGGTCACCGTCGTCACCGTGATGGCGGCTGACCTGCGCGGGACCGGATGGCGTGGCCGGCGGCGGCTGGCTCGTGGTGGTCGGCGCCGGCTGTTGCGGCGCAGCCGGGGTTGGAACCGTTCGGGATGAATCTCTGGATCCGGCCGCGGCGGAACCTGGGGCGTCGTTACCGCCGGAGGGACCGGCGGAATCGGCCGAGGTTACGGCTCTGATCTGCACTTTCAGGCCGAACGAGTCGGCCAGGACCCGCTTGAGGTCGGCGTCGCTGTCGCTGGTGGCGAAGCCCCGCATGTCGCCTTCGCGCGCGAAGCGGACGGTCAGGATGCTGTCGTCGAGCGAGAGGACGGCCGCGTTGCGCAGCAGCATCCAGGCGACCCGGCGGACCTGCTTCACCGCGTCGAGCACGAGTTCCCAGTCGCGGCGGAGCGAGTCGGCGTCGACCGGGCCTTCGGTCCGGGAGGCCGCGGCCGGGGGGGCAGCGGCGGGCGGGGCCTGCGCGACGGGGGCCGGGTCGCGCTCTGCCTGGGCGCGTTCCTGGGCCGGGCTGCGCTCCTGGGCGGGCCCGCATTCCTGTGCCGGGCTGCGCTCCGGGGCCGGGCCGCGTTCTTGGCCGGGCTGGGCCGATTGCGGGGGCGGAGCGTCGGCGCCGTCGTCTCGCCCGGCCGGCGACTCCTGGCGGGGACTCTGCTGAACCTGGCGGGGGACCCGGGGCGCCTGGTCTTCGGCGGCCGGACGGGCCAGCGGCGCACCGCCGGTGCCGCGTTCCAGCCCCTCGAGCCGCTCGAGCCGTGCCAGCAGCGCGCTCTGATCGTGGCTCGCGCCGGGCAGCAGCACCTGCGCGCACATCAGCTCGAGCAGCAGCCGCGGCGCGGTCGCGCCGCGCATCTGGACCAGTCCGTCGCTGACCACCTCGGCGGCGCGGGTCAGCTCAGCCTGGCCAAACCGGCCGGCCTGCTCGCGCATCCGGTCCATCCGGTCGGCCGGCGCGTCGATCAGCCCGGTCCGCTCGGCGTCGGGCACCGCGGTCAGCACGATCAGGTCGCGGAACCTGTCGAGCATGTCCGCGGCAAACCGGCGCGGGTCGAGGCCCGCCTCCATCACCCGGTCCACCGCATGGAAGACCGCCGCGCCGTCGCGCGCTGCGAACGCGTCCGTGACCTCGTCCAGCAGCGTCGCGTCGGTGTAGCCGAGCAGGAACGCGGTCTTCTCGTAGGTCAGCCCGGACTCGTCCGCGCCGGCCAGCAGCTGGTCGAGCACGGACAGCGAGTCGCGGACCGATCCTGCGCCCGCGCGGATCACCAGCTGGAGGACTTCGGGCTCGCAGCTGACCCCCTCCTGGCCGAGGATGTCCGCGAGCAGTTCGCGCAGCACGGCCGGCGGCACCAGCCGGAACGGATAGTGATGCGTCCGCGACCTGATGGTCGGGATCACCTTCTCCGGCTCGGTGGTGGCGAAGATGAACTTCAGGTGCGCGGGCGGCTCCTCGACCAGCTTGAGCAGGGCGTTGAAGCCCTCCCGCGTGACCATGTGAGCCTCGTCGATAATGTACACCTTGAAGCGGCCGGAGACCGGCGAGTAGAACGCGCGCTCGCGCAGGTCCCTGGCGTCATCGACGCCGCCCTGCGAGGCCGCGTCGATCTCGATCACGTCGATGCTGCCGGGCCCGTTCGGCGCGAGCGCGACGCAGGAATCGCAGACGCCGCACGGCTCGGGCGTGGGGCCTTTGACGCAGTTCAGCGAGCGGGCCAGGATCCGGGCGCTGGTCGTCTTGCCGCAGCCGCGCGGCCCGCTGAACAGGTACGCATGGCTGATCCGGCCATTCTTGAGCGCGCGGGAGAGCGGCTCTGTCACCTGCTGCTGGCCCTTGACCTCGGCGAACGAGGCCGGCCGGTACCTGCGGTACAGCGCCAGGCTCTCACCGGAGCGCGCCGGGGTCTCGCCTGTCATTGATGTCATCCTCGGGCGGAGCGGGAAGGGACCCCCCGTACACCCGCCAGAGCCCGCGTACCCTTGCTGCCTTCCGGCCCTGGGGGAGTTGGCGGGATAAACGCCGTACGGGGGGTCTCGCATCAGCTTAGCGGGAC
>DASXME010000111.1:0-13245 GCA_036495825.1 Streptosporangiaceae bacterium | reverse complement strand
GAAGGCCAAGGGATGGCCGGTCACCGCCGAGGTGACGCCGCATCACCTGCTGCTGACCGACGAGGCGGCCGAGGGCTACGACCCGGTGTTCAAGGTCAACCCGCCGCTGCGCACCGCGGCCGACGTGGCCGCGCTCCGCGGCGGGCTGGCCGACGGGACGATCGACTGCGTGGCGACCGATCATGCCCCGCACCCGCTCGAGGACAAGGAGACCGAGTGGCAGACCGCGGCGTTCGGCATGACCGGCCTGGAAACCGCGCTGCGCGTGGTCCAGCACGCGATGGTGGAGCCGGGCCTGCTCGACTGGGCCGGGGTGGCCGACCGGATGTCGGTGCGGCCGGCCAGGATCGGCGTGCTGGCCGGGCACGGCGGCCCGCTGACGCCCGGCGCGCCGGCCAGCCTGACCCTGTATGACCCGGCGCCGCGGGAGGCGGTCGATCCGGCCGCGCACGCGTCCAAGAGCCGCAACAGCCCGTTCGCCGGGATGATCCTGCCGGGCCGGGTCGTCGCCACGTTCCTGCGCGGCGAGCCGACCGTTCTCGACGGGAAACTGGCCTGATGACCGGCCAAGCAAGCACCGCGCTCCTGCTCCTTGAGGACGGCCGCGCCTTTCACGGCGAGGCGTTCGGCGCGGCCGGCGAGACGTTCGGCGAGATGGTCTTCAACACCGGCATGACCGGCTACCAGGAGACGCTGACCGACCCGTCCTACTGCCGCCAGATCGTCGCGATGACCGCGCCGCACATCGGCAACACCGGGATGAACGACGAGGACCCAGAGTCCCGCGCGATCTGGGTCAGCGGCTACGTGATCCGCGAGCCGGCCAGGATCACCTCCAGCTGGCGGTCCCGCCGCAGCCTGGACGACGAGCTCGCGAGCAGTGGCGTCACCGGCATCGCGGTCAGCGGCACCAGGGCGCTGACCCGGCACCTGCGCGAGCGCGGCGCCATGCGCGCGGCGATCAGCACGGTCACGACCGACCCGGCCGAGCTGCTGCCCCGGGTGCTGGCCAGCCCCGGCATGGCCGGCGCCGACCTGGCCCGCGAGGTGACCACGCCCGAGCCCTACACGGTCCGCCCGCCGGATGGCGCGCAGCCGCGCTACCGGGTGGTCGCGGTCGACCTGGGCATCAAGGCCTCCACCCCGCGCCTGATGGCGCAGCGCGGCTGCGAGGTCCAGGTGCTGCCCGCCGCCAGCACCGCGGAGCAGATCCTCGCGGCCGGCCCGGACGGCGTGTTCTTCTCCAACGGGCCCGGCGACCCGGCCGCGGCGCAGTACGCGGTGGACGCGATGCGCGGGGTGCTGGCGGCCGGCCGCCCGGTGTTCGGCATCTGCCTGGGCAGCCAGATCCTCGGCCGCGCGCTGGGCCTGGAGACCTACAAGCTGCGGTTCGGCCACCGCGGCGTGAACCAGCCGGTGATGGACCTGCGCACCAGGCGGGTGCACGTGACCAGCCACAACCACGGCTTCGCGGTGCGGGCGCCCGCCGCGGGCCAGGACCCGTTCGACACGCCGTACGGGCGCGCGATCGTGTCCCACCGCAATCTCAACGATGGCGTGGTCGAGGGCGTGCGGCTGATCGACGCCCCAGCGTACGGAATCCAATATCATCCCGAGGCGGCGCCGGGCCCGCATGACGCAGCGGGGCTGTTCGACGAGTTCTGCGCGCTGATGGAGGCGGCCAGGTGACCGCCGAGCGCCCGGCAGGCCAGGCCAGTCCCGGGAGGTGCCATGCCCCGTCGCACTGACCTGAACTCGGTCCTTGTCATCGGCTCAGGCCCGATCGTGATCGGCCAGGGCTGCGAGTTCGACTACTCCGGCACCCAGGCGTGCCGGGTGCTCAAGAGCGAGGGGATCCGGGTCAGCCTGGTCAACTCCAACCCCGCGACGATCATGACCGACCCCGAGTTCGCCGACGCCACCTACGTGGAGCCGATCACGCTCGACGTGCTGGAGAAGGTCATCGCGATCGAGCGGCCGGACGCGCTGCTGCCCACGCTGGGCGGCCAGACGGCGCTCAACGCGGCGGTGGCCCTGCACGACGCGGGCACGCTGGCCAAGTACAGCGTCGAGCTGATCGGCGCGAACATCGAGGCGATCAGGGCGGGCGAGGACCGGCAGCGGTTCAAGGACATCGTCACCGGGCTCGGCGCGCAGGTCCCGGCCAGCCGGGTCTGCCGCACGCTGGAGCAGGCGCTGGCCACCGCGGACCAGCTCGGCTACCCGATCGTGGTCCGGCCGTCCTACACGCTGGGCGGCTCCGGCTCCGGCATCGCGTACGACCCCGAGGATCTGCGCCAGATCGCCGGCGCCGGCCTGGACGCGAGCCCGGTGACCGAGGTCCTGCTGGAGGAGTCGATCCTCGGCTGGAAGGAGTTCGAGCTCGAGCTGATGCGCGACCGCGGCGACAACGTGGTCGTCGTCTGCCCGATCGAGAACATCGACCCGATGGGCGTGCACACCGGCGACTCGGTGACCGTGGCGCCGGCCATGACGCTGACCGACCGCGAGTACCAGCGGATGCGCGACACGGCGATCGCGGTGACCCGCGCGGTCGGCGTGGACACCGGCGGCTGCAACATCCAGTTCGCGGTGCACCCCGGCACCGGCCGGATGGTCGTGATCGAGATGAACCCGCGGGTGTCCCGCTCCTCGGCGCTGGCCTCCAAGGCGACCGGCTTCCCGATCGCCAAGATCGCGGCCAAGCTGGCCATCGGCTACACGCTGGACGAGATCCGCAACGACATCACCGGCGAGACCCCGGCCAGCTTCGAGCCCGCGCTCGACTACGTGGTGGTCAAGGTGCCGCGGTTCGCGTTCGAGAAGTTCCCCGGCGCCGACCCGGTGCTCACCACGCACATGAAGTCGGTGGGCGAGGTGATGGCCATCGGCCGCAGCTTCCCCGAGGCGCTGCAGAAGGCGCTGCGCTCGCTGGAACGCCGCGGCTCGGAGCTGAGCTGGGCCACGCCGCCCGGCGACCGCGCCGCGCTGCTGGAACGCTGCGCCGTGCCGCACGACGGCCGGCTGAGCACCGTGCACGAGGCGCTGCGCGCGGGCGCCAGCGTGGCGGAACTCGCCGCGGCCAGCGGGATCGACCCGTGGTTTATCGATCAGGTCAAGTTCATAGAAGAATGTGCCGAACGGTGCGCGGCCCTCCCCGCGCTTGATACGCCGGCCCTGCGCGCGGCCAAGGCGGCGGGCTTCTCCGACGCGCAGATCGGCCAGCTCCGCGGCGTGACCGACACCCGCGTGCGGGACCTGCGGCACGCGCTCGGCGTGCGGCCGGCCTACCTCACGGTGGACACCTGCGCTGCGGAGTTCGCCGCCCGCACGCCGTACCTGTACTCGGCCTACGACGACGAGACCGAGGTACCGGGCGGGGACCGTCCCAAGGTGATCATCCTCGGCAGCGGGCCGAACCGGATCGGCCAGGGCATCGAGTTCGACTACGCATGCGTGCACGCCTCCTTCGCGCTCGCCGAAGCGGGCTTCGAGACCGTCATGGTCAACTGCAACCCGGAAACCGTATCGACCGACTACGACACTTCCGGGCGGCTGTACTTCGAGCCGCTCACCATGGAGGACGTGCTGGAGGTCGTGCACGCCGAGCAAGCCGCGGGGCCGGTCGCCGGGGTGATCGTGCAGCTCGGCGGGCAGACGCCGCTGCGGCTAGCCCGGGCGCTGACCGAGGCCGGGGTGCCGATCGTGGGCACCAGCGCGGAAGCTATCCACCTGGCCGAGGACCGCGGCTCGTTCGGCCGGGTGCTGGCCGGCGCCGGGCTGCTCGCGCAGCGCAGCGGGATGGCGGCGTCGTACCCGCAGGCCAAGGCGGTCGCCGACGAGGTCGGCTACCCGGTGCTGGTCCGGCCGTCCTACGTGCTCGGCGGCCGCGGCATGGAGATCGTCTATGACGACGCCGCGCTCGAGGCGTACGTGCAGCGGGCCACCCAGATCAGCCCCGAGCACCCAGTGCTCATCGACAGGTTCCTCGACGACGCGATCGAGATCGACGTGGACGCTCTCTACGACGGCACCGAGCTGTTCCTCGGCGGCGTGATGGAGCACATCGAGGAGGCCGGCATCCACTCCGGCGACTCGGCCTGCGCCCTGCCGCCGATCACGCTGGGCCGCACCGATATCGAGCAGGTCCGCGCGTCCACCGCGAAGATCGCCGCCGGGGTGGGCGTGCGCGGGCTGCTGAACGTGCAGTACGCGTTCGCCGCCGGGGTGCTGTACGTGCTCGAGGCGAACCCGCGGGCGTCCCGCACCGTGCCGTTCGTGTCCAAGGCGACCGCGACCCCGCTGGCCAAGGCCGCCGCCCGGGTCATGCTCGGCGCGACGATCGCCGAGCTGCGCGCCGAGGGGATGCTGCCGGCCAGCGGCGACGGCGGCACGCTGCCGCTCGACGCGCCGATCGCGGTCAAGGAGGCGGTGCTGCCGTTCAGCCGGTTCCGCGACGCCCGCGGCGAGGGCGTGGACACGGTGCTCGGGCCGGAGATGCGCTCGACCGGCGAGGTGATGGGGATCGATGAGGTGTTCGCCACCGCGTACGCCAAGTCACAGGCGGCGGCCTACGGGTCACTGCCGGTCAAGGGCCGGGCGTTCGTCTCGGTGGCCAACCGGGACAAGCGCTCGATGATCTTTCCGGTGAAGCGCCTCGCCGACCTGGGCTTCGAGATCTGGGCGACGGACGGTACCGCCGAGGTGCTGCGCCGCAACGGCGTCCGTGCCACGATCGTCCGCAGGCACAGCGACGGGCCCGGGCCGGACGGGGAGCCGACGATCGTCAGCCGGATCCTGGACGGCCAGGTGGATCTCATCGTCAACACGCCGTTCGGCCTCCCCGGGCAGTCCGGGCCGCGGGTGGACGGCTACGAGATCCGCACCGCGGCGGTCAGGCGCGGGGTGCCCTGCGTGACGACGACGGCGGGACTGGCCGCGGCCGTGCAGGGCATCGAGGCCATCACCAGGGGCGAGGTGGGAGTGCGGTCGCTGCAGGAACACGCCCGGACGCTCGCGCTTGGCCGCGCGGCTGCGCGGCCAGGGGTCGGACACAAGATCATGAGGCTATGAGCACGAAAGAGGACGAGCAGGAGCTGGGGCCGGCCCAGGTGACCGGGCCGGTGCTGACCGTGCGCCGGGTAGACGCCTACTACGCGATGACCGTGGTGGCGCCGCGGATCGCCCGGCGCTTCCGGCCCGGCCAGTTCGTCGCCGTGGCCGTCGGCGGTCCCGATACGGCCATGCTGATGCGGCGCGCGTTCTCCATCCACGACGTCGGCCCCGATCACGGCGGCACGGTGGAGTTCGTGTTCGCCGCCCGCGGCCCGGGCACCCGCTGGCTGGCCGAGCGCCGCGCCCGGGACGTGCTCGACGTCACCGGCCCGCTCGGCCGCCCGTTTCCGCTGCCCCGCGATCCGGTGAGCTGCCTGCTGATCGGCGGCGGCTACGGCAGCGCGCCGCTGTTCCCGCTGGCCGGCAAGCTGCGCGCCCGCGGCTGCGGTGTGGACTACCTGCTCGGCGCGGCCAGCGCGGACCGGGTGTTCGGCTCGCTGACCGCGCGCCGTACCGGCCGCACCGCCACGATCACGACCGAGGACGGCTCGCTCGGCGTCCGCGGCCTGATCACCGCCCCGCTGGCCCGGGTGATCCACGAGGCCCGCACCGACGTGATCTACGCCTGCGGTCCGATGCCGATGCTGCGCGCCGTGACCGAGTTCGCCGACCGGTACGAGATTCCCGTCCTGGCCTCGGTGGAGGAGTCCATGGCCTGCGGCATCGGGGTCTGCATGACCTGCGTGCTGCCGGTGATCGGCGAGGACGGCGTGACCAGGATGACCCGGGCCTGCGTGGACGGGCCGGTATTCAGCGGCCAGTCGGTTCGCTGGGACGACGTGGGCACGGTCCCGTTCGACGCGCTGGGCGCCCCCGGCTGGCGGCCCGCCGAGCCGTCGCGGACCCAGGCGACTAACGGCCGGCGTCATGCCGGCTGACCCGCGCGCTCAGGGTCTGGCTCAACCGCAGGCCGATTCCCGTTACGGTTGCCGTTATGTCGGCTGATCTGCGCACGAAGCTGGCGCACGTCGAGCTGCCGAACCCGATCCTCACCGCCTCCGGCTGCGCCGGGGCCGGCCGCGAGCTCGCCAGGTTCATCGACGTGGCCAGGCTCGGCGCCGTCGTCACCAAGTCGGTGATGCTGGCGCCGCGGGCGGGCCGGCCCACGCCGCGGATGGCCGAGACCCCCAGCGGCATGCTCAACTCGATCGGCCTGCAGGGCCCGGGGATCGACGCGTTCTTGCAGCGTGACCTGCCCTGGCTGCTCGGCCGCGGCGCGCGGGCCGTCGTCTCCATCGCCGGCGGCAGCGTGGCCGAATACGCCGAGCTGGCCCGCCGGCTCTCCGACGCCCCCGGGGTCACCGCGATCGAGGTGAACATCTCCTGCCCGAACGTCGAGGACCGCGGCACCGTGTTCGCCTGCGACCCGACCGCGGCGGCGGCCGTCATCGAGGCGGTCAGGCAGACCGCGCGTTACGACATCCCGGTGTTCGCCAAGCTGTCGCCCGACGTCACCGACATCGTCACGATCGCGCGCTCCTGCGTCGCGGCCGGCGCCGACGGGCTGTCCCTGATCAACACGCTGCTCGGCATGGTCATCGACACCCGGACCATGCGCCCGGTGCTGGCCGGGCTCACCGGCGGGCTGTCCGGGCCCGCCATCCGCCCGGTCGCCGTGCGATGCATCTGGCAGGTCAAGCAGGCGCTGCCCGATACCCCGATCATCGGCATGGGCGGCGTGCGCACCGGCCGGGACGCGCTGGAGCTGATCCTCGCGGGCGCGTCCATGGTCAGCGTGGGCACCGAGATCTTCCACGACCCGGCCGCCTGCGACCGGGTGCTCCGCGAACTAGGCGACGAGCTGGCCCACAGCGGCCTGGACCGGCTCGCCGACGCGGTGGGGCTGGCGCATCACCGCGCCGACCCCGTACCGCAGCGACCCGGCAGCCCAGGCCGTGTCAGGTAGACCGTCGACGGCGCGACCGGCGCCCAGGAGGAGGATCAATGAATAGCCCGGCACCCATCGCCGTCGCGCTTGACGCGCCGAACCTGGAGATCGCGTCGCTGTGGGCCGGCCTGGTCACCCCGCACGTCAGCACGGTCAAGATCGGGCTGGAGCTCTACCTGCGGTACGGGCCCGAAGTGGTCGCCTCGATCAGGGGCGCCAGCGGCGTGCAGATCTTCCTCGACCTCAAGCTGCACGACATCCCGGCGACCGTCGCGGGCGCGGCCAGGGCCGTCGCGCGGCTGCGGCCGCAGCTGCTGACCGTGCACGCCGCGGGCGGTGCGGCGATGATCCGCGCGGCCGTGGAGGCCGCCCCGGGCGTTCCGGTCGCGGCGGTCACGGTGCTGACCTCGCTATGCGGCGAGGATCTGGAGCGGGTCGGCGTCCCCGGCGGAACGACCGACTGGGTCCTCCGGCTGGCCTCGCTGGCGGTGGAGGCCGGGGCCAGCGGACTGGTCTGCGCGCCGCAGGAGGTCGCCGCGGTCCGGGCCGAAGTGGGCCCGGGTGTCACCCTGATCACCCCCGGCGTGCGCCCCGCCGGGTCGGCCGTGCACGACCAGGCCCGCGTGGCGACGCCCGAAGACGCGCTGGCTGCCGGCGCCGACCTGCTGGTGATCGGCCGTGCCATCACCGGCGCCCCGGACCCCGGCGCCGCCGCCGCCGCCATCGCCGCCTCCCTCCGCCACGTCCCCGCCACCCGCACAACCGGCTGACCCCGGCCCACCCCACCCGCACGCCCGGCTGACCCCCCGCTCGCGAGGCGCTCATCACCCACGATGCGAGGCGTTAGCGAGAGGCTGCGCGGAGCGACGAAACCGGCTCTTTCCCTTGCGCAGCATGTGTTCCTATAAATCCGGCGGAAATTAATGCTTATGCCGTTTAGGCTGGTGAGCGGTGGTGCTGCCGCCCGCCGCTAAGGCGATTTTATTGATGGAATATCTAGAGAAATTTGCTGAAGTTTTTAGATTGAATTGATGGGAAAATCGTTCTATTGTCTATCTCAACGCCCGATTAAGGGTGGTAAGACGTGCGGCCGCGACGGGCGGCACGCCACAGCGACATTGCGGAGGTGCTCGTGAGCCTGGACATCGTCATCGCTGGTCTTGTCGTCGGCTTGCTCGTCGGCATGACGGGAGCAGGCGGCGGCGCGCTGATGACGCCGATCCTGATCCTGCTGTTCGGCGTCACGCCGAGCGCGGCGGTATCCAGCGACATCGTTGCCTCGGCCATCATGAAGCCGTTCGGCGGTGCCATCCACTTCCGCAAGGGCACCGTGCACATGGGCCTGGTGGCGTGGCTGTCGGTGGGGTCGGTGCCTGCCGCCTTCGCCGGGGTCTTCATCGACCACGCCCTCGGGTCCGGCAAAGTCATGCAGCAGAACATCGAGTACGCCATGGGCGGCGCGGTCATCCTGGCCGCCCTGGCGCTGGTCGCGAAGCTGCTCCTGGACAGCGCCGGGTGGCGCAAGGCCACATCAGGCAGCGAAGAGGACGAGCCCGACATCACCGTGAAGCGGGTCCTGACCGTCGCCATCGGCGTGTTCGGCGGTCTGGCCGTCGGCATCACGTCGGTCGGCTCAGGGTCGCTGATGATCGTCCTGCTGATGTTCCTCTACCCGCAGCTCTCGATGCGCCGCCTGGTCGGCACCGACATCGTGCAGTCGATGCCGCTGGTCGGCGCGGCAGCACTGGGGCACGCGCTGTTCGGCGGCCTGCAGTTCGGGCTCACCGCGTCGATCACGGTCGGCAGCATCCCCGGCGTGCTGATCGGGGCATGGCTGTCCTCGCGGGCGTCCAACATCGCGCTCCGCCCGATCGTCGCGTTCGTGCTGCTGGCGACCGCGCTCAAGCTCCTCGGGCTCGGCACGACGGAGCTCGCGGTCACGATGGGCATCGTGGCCATGATCACGCTGCCGCTGTGGGCCTTCATCGACGCGCGGGTCCGTCCGGCCGATGCCTGGGGTGCGGCCGGGTACTCGCGGCAGCAGGTGCTCACGCTGCTGACCGTGGGCATCCCGGTCGGCGTGGGCTTCGTGACCGCCCTGGTCTACTTCAACCGGCTGCGTCCCGGGCTCATCCGCGCCGCCGGCCAGGGCGAGGCCGTGACCGCCGGCACGACCAGGGAAGTCGCCCCGGAGCCGTCGGTATCGCGCAGTCCGGTCGGCTGACACCGCGCTCCGCCGACTACGCCACAGGCCCGGGCCGCAGCGCCCGGGCCTGTGGCGTACTGCCTACAGCGTCCAATATCCCGGTCGGCGGCCGCCAGGTTGCCCAGCGGGCCCAGGCTAGGCCGACATATGGGCTAAAGTGCCAGTGCTGGCCTTGGCTGAGGCCCTGGCCTGGTGCCGTAACTGTTAGTATTCGGTCATTAGCGGATGGTAGTTCAGGGTAATTTGTGACACGACAAACGGGGGTTCGCGTTGCCGTGGCGCGCTGAACTCGCTATTTTCCCCTCCCGAGTGAGTTTTTCGATACGAAACCCGAGGTGAACGGCGTGGCTCTTCCTCCCCTTACACCCGAGCAGCGCGCGGCGGCCCTGGAGAAGGCTGCCAGGGCTCGCAAGGAGCGTGCCGAGGTGAAGAATCGCCTCAAGCGCGGCGCGACGAGCCTGCCCCAGGTGCTCAAAGAGGGCAAGTCCGACGATGTAATCGGCAAGATGAAGGTTTCCGCCCTGCTTGAGTCAATGCCTGGCGTGGGCAAGGTCCGCGCCAAGCAGATCATGGAGCGGCTCGGCATTGCGGAATCCCGGCGCGTTGGTGGTCTCGGCGCCAACCAGCGGGCGTCGCTTGAGACCGAATTCGGCGGTGATATCTGACCGAATCCGACGACGCAGTGGGTGGGCGCGGAGACACGGCCATGCCGCCCGGTTCCGGATCATGCCTGCCGGTATCGTCCGGCAACCGGGCCCGGCTGACCGTGCTCTCCGGCCCCTCTGGCGTCGGCAAGACGACCGTGGCCGCGCGGCTCAGGAAAGCCGATCTCAAGCTCTGGATATCGGTGTCGGTGACCACCCGCCGGCCGAGGCCCGGCGAGGTGGAGGGCCGCGACTACTACTTCGTGGACGACCGCGAGTTCGACCGCATGCTCGCGGCCGGCGAACTGCTGGAGTGGGCGCCCTACGTGAACCTCCGGCACGGCACGCCGCGGGCGCCGGTCGAGGAGAAGCTCGCCGCTGGGGTGCCCGTCCTGCTGGAGATCGACCTGGCGGGCGCGCGGCAGGTCCGCCAGGCCGTGCCCGACGCCCGCCAGGTGTTCCTCGCGCCGCCGTCCTGGGACGAACTGGTCCGCAGGCTGACCGGCCGCGGCACCGAGCCGCCCGATGTGATCAAGGCCCGGCTGGACGCGGCCGTCATTGAACTGGCCGCAGAGAAAGAATTCGACGTCACGCTCGTCAACACATCCGTCGAAGACGTCTGCCGCGAGCTGGTAGCCTTGATTACCGAATCTTGACTTACATCTTTACGGAAGGCGCAACGTGGCAGGGACTCCCGCCCTGGAAGGCATTACCAATCCGCCGATCGACGAACTTCTCGGAGTCGTGGACAGCAAGTACCGGCTCGTCATCATGGCGGCTAAGCGGGCGCGCCAGATTAACGCTTACTACGCGCAGCTCGGCGAGGGACTCCTTGAGTACGTCGGGCCGCTGGTCGAGACCCGGGTCCAGGAGAAGCCTCTCTCGATCGCGCTGCGCGAGATCCGCGAGCGGCTGCTGGCCGCCGAAGCGATCAGGAACCAACCGCCTGACCCCTGGCGAGTACCATGCCGCGGCACGTCATTCTCGGAGTCGGCGCCGGGATCTCGGCCTACAAGGCCTGTGAGCTGCTCCGGCGGCTGAAGGAATCAGGCTGCGACGTCCGCGTCATCCCCACCAGGGACGCGCTTCGCTTCGTCGGCGAAGCGACCTGGGCGGCCCTGTCCGGCCACCCGGCCACCCCCGACACCTGGGCCGACGTCCACGAGGTGCCGCACGTCCGCCTCGGCCAGTGGGCCGACCTGGTGTTCATCGCCCCGGCCACCGCGGACCTGCTCGCGCGGGCGGCGGCGGGGCTGACCGACGACCTGCTCACCGCCACCCTGCTGATGGCCCGCTGCCCGGTCGTCTTCGCGCCTGCCATGCACACCGAGATGTGGGAGCACCCGGCCACCCAGGCGAACGTGACGCTGCTCAAGAACAGGGGCGCTATCGTCATCGAGCCCGCCACCGGACGGCTGACCGGACCCGATACCGGCCCCGGCCGCCTGCCCGAGCCCGCGGAACTCGCCGGGGTAGCACTGCGCGTGCTAGAGCGCGGCACTAGCGGGCTGCGCCAGGATATGGACGGCCGGCGGGTCGTGGTATCGGCCGGCGGCACCAGGGAAGAACTCGATCCGGTCCGGTTCATCGGCAACTGGTCCTCAGGACGGCAGGGGTACGCACTGGCCAGGACAGCGGTGGCACGCGGCGCGGACGTGACGCTGGTGTCGGCGAACGTCAGCCTCGACGACCCGGCCGGCGCGAAGGTCGTCCGGGTGGTGTCCGCCGTGGCGCTGCGCGACGCGATGGTCTCCGCCGCGGCCGCCGCCGATGCTGTGGTGATGGCTGCTGCCGTGGCTGACTACCGCCCCTCCGTTCGGAATAAATCAAAGCTCAAGAAAACCGGTACCGGGCCCGAGCCGGTCGTCCTCACGGAGAACCCCGACGTGCTGCGGGAGCTCTCGGCGCACCGCGAGCATCCGGGCCAGGTTGTCGTCGGCTTCGCCGCCGAGACCGAGGACCTGCTCGCGAACGGCCGCGCCAAGCTCGCCCGCAAGGGCTGCGACCTGCTCGTCGTCAACCAGGTGGGCGGCGGGCGCGCGTTCGGGACCAGCGAGAACGAGGCCATCGTGCTCGCGGCCGACGGCACCGTCACCGACGTCCCGCGGGGCCGCAAGGAGGCCGTCGCCGACGCGGTGTGGGACCTCGTCGTGGCCAGGCTCACGTGATCCGGCCTCGCCCGCTTTGCGCAACCCCGGTTAAAATGCGCCGAAGCCTCCGCTCGGCAGAATCGGCAGAATCGTCAGAAAAGGATGTCAGGTGGCCCGTCGCCTCTTTACCTCTGAGTCAGTCACCGAGGGCCATCCCGACAAGATGGCCGACCAGATCAGTGACTCCCTGCTCGACGCCATGATCAAGGATGACCCGGCCAGCCGGGTCGCCGTAGAGACCCTGATCACCACCGGCCAGGTCCACGTCGCCGGTGAGGTCACCACCCAGACCTACGTCGACATCCCCGGGATCATCAGGGAGCGAATCCTGGAGATCGGGTACGACTCGTCCACCAAGGGCTACGACGGGGCATCCTGCGGGGTGTCCGTCTCGATCGGCGCGCAGTCGCCCGACATCGCGCAGGGTGTCGCCGACGCTTACGAATACCGCGAGGGAGAGGGCACCGACGACCTCGACCGGCAGGGCGCGGGCGACCAGGGCATGATGTTCGGCTACGCCTGCCGGGAGACGCCGGAGCTGATGCCGCTGCCGATCATGGTCGCGCACCGGCTGGCGCGGCGGCTGTCCGCGGCCCGCCGCAGCGGCAACGTGCCCTACCTGCGGCCGGACGGCAAGACGCAGGTTACTATCGAGTATGCCGGCGACACGCCGGTCCGCCTCGACACGGTGGTCGTCTCGGCCCAGCACGCACCCGACATCGACCTGGACGAACTGCTCGCCCCCGACGTGCGCGAGCATGTCGTCGCGCCGGTGATCAACGAGCTGGAGATCGACACCGGCAACTACCGGCTGCTGGTCAACCCGACCGGGCGCTTTGAGGTAGGCGGCCCGATGGGCGACGCCGGGCTGACCGGCCGCAAGATCATCATCGACACCTACGGCGGGATGGCCCGGCACGGCGGCGGGGCGTTCTCCGGCAAGGACCCGTCCAAGGTCGACCGGAGCGCCGCCTACGCGATGCGCTGGGTGGCCAAGAACATCGTGGCGGCCGGCCTGGCCGACCGGTGCGAGACGCAGGTCGCCTACGCGATCGGCAAGGCCAAGCCGGTGGGGCTGTTCGTGGAGTGCTTCGGCACCGAGCACGTCGACGTGCAGCGCATCCAGGATGCCGTCCTGTCGGTGTTCGACCTGCGGCCGGCCGCGTTCATCGCCGACCTCGACCTGCTGCGGCCGATCTACTCGCAGACCGCTGCCTACGGGCACTTCGGCCGCGAGGAGCC
>DASXME010000110.1:0-2088 GCA_036495825.1 Streptosporangiaceae bacterium | reverse complement strand
GCTTGCGCGCCGTGTAGGCGCGGAACAGCGCGGCCAGCTGCGCGGTGAACGGCTTGCACCACGGGAAGCCGGCCGTCACCACCTCGCTGACCGGCCGCCCGGTGTTGACGCAGCGGGTGTAGATATCCGCGCACGCCGCCGCCCGCGGCGCGCGCTGTCCGGTGCCGTCAAGACCGTGGTCCGGCCGCAGCACGTCCAGCAGGTCGGTGACGTCGCCCTGGTCCAGGATGGTGAACTGCGGCGGCAGCGAGAACGACTCCGCGTGCTGCCGGATGATCTTGTGCGCGATGGCGTGGAAGGTCCCGCCGCAGATCCGGCCAGACGAGCCGTCGAACCACGCCGCGGCCCGGGCGAGCATGTCGCTGGCGGCGCGGCGGGTGAAGGTCAGCAGCAGGATCCGGCTGGCCGGCACCCCCTGGCTGCCGTGCAGCCACGCCGCCCGCGCGACCAGCGTCCTGGTCTTCCCGGTGCCCGCCCCGGCCAGCACCAGCAGCGGGCCGCCGTGCTGTGTGGCCGCCCGCCGCTGCTGCTCGTTGAGTCCGTCAAGCACCGCGTTCTCATCGAACATGCATTAGAACATAACCAGGCGGACCGCCACAGGTCCGTACGCCGCGCCGGCTACGTTTTGAGTCGCCGCGGCCCGGGCATCCGACGCTCGTGACGGACAGCGATAATGACCCGGGTCCGCAGCCGTCGCGCATCGACAAGCGCTGGTACTTCGCGCTGATGGCGACGTGTATCGGCTTGTTCGTGCTCTCCTGGGCGCTGATCGACCGGTACTCGACGCTCGCGGCCGTGATCGTCTCGGCGGTGGCCCTGGCTATCCCGCCGTTCGCGGTGATCGTCGCGAACGTGGCCAGCGCCACCGACCGCCGTAAGTAACCCGCCAAATACCGTAGTTCTACGGTATCCGGCCCGCGTGCGCCCGCCTTACCGTCTCCTCACAGAGCACAGTACCTATGAGAAGGGGAGGCAGCGATGGCCGGCAAGGCAGTGATCAGCCTGACCACGGGTCTAGAGGATCCGGAGAAGGTGACGGTGGCGTTCCTGGTCGCGGTGGGAGCCGCGGAGGCAGGGCGCCCGACGTTGATGTTCCAGGCCAAGGAGGCGGTCCGGCTGGCGCTGGCCGGGGTGGCGACCGGAGTGGCCTGCGACGGCTGCCCGCCGCTGCCGGACCTGCTGGCCCGGTACGAAAAGGCCGGCGGCAGCTTCATGGTCTGCCCGGTGTGCTTCAACGCCAAGCAGCTGGACAAGGGCGATCTGATCCCGAACGCCGAACTGGCCGGCAGCGTCCAGCTGTGGGAGTGGATCGGCGACGAGGGCGCGACCACCTTCAGTTACTGACGGTCAGGCCGCCGCCTGCCACGCCTGGTAGCCGCCGATGAGGTCGGATACGTCGGCGAAGCCCGAGGCGCGGAGCAGGCTGGCGGCGATGGAAGACCGGTAGCCGCCGGCACAGTACGTGACGACCGGGCGAGCCGGGTCGAGCTCGCCCGCCCGGTCCCGCAGCTGGCCCAGCGGGATGTGCACGCTGCCCTCGATGCAGCCCATCTCCCGTTCGCCCGGGCCGCGCACGTCCAGCAGCACGAGCCCGGGGACGGCGGCGCGGGCGTCGGCCAGCTGACGGGCGGTCAGGCGGCTGGCGGTGCCGGCAGCCTCGGGGTGCTCGACGAAGGCGGACTCCGGCTGGTCGAGGGCCCCGACGACGGAGTCCAGACCCACGCGGGCCAGGCGCAGCCTTGTGTCGCGGGCGCGGCCGGGGTCGCACACGACGACGATGTCGCCGCCGACGACCTGCGCGGCGTACTCGGCGAAGCGACCGTCGAGGCCGACGTTGACCGAGCCGCGCAGGTGCCCGCGGGCGAACTCCTCGGGGGAGCGGACGTCGAGCACGGCCGCGCCCCCCGCGGCTAGCGGCAGCACCTGGTCCAGGGTCAGCAGCGGCGGCTCTTCGACGTCCGCGAGCTGGTGCGATTCCCGGTTGAGCTCGGCCACCCGGGCGAAGTAGCCGGGCTGAGGCGGCTGTCCCTCGGTGACCGCGGCCACGAAGTCCTCGGCTGAGCCCAGCCGCAGCGCGTAGTTGCTGCG
>DASXME010000109.1:0-1701 GCA_036495825.1 Streptosporangiaceae bacterium | reverse complement strand
CGAGCGGGCGGCCGCGGGCCGACGACAGGGTGTACTCGCCGCGCTCGGCCTCTCCGTCGGTCAGCGTGAGGCCGGGCAGGGTGAAGTCGGGAGCAACCGCGCCAATTTCTGGCCTTTTCGCCATTTATGCCTCCGGTAACTCGGGTACGGAAGACGCCATTCATACCGCATTCTGCCGCACCGAATCGGGTTGCCGCGCCCGGCGGAGTTCGATAAGAACGGCGCATGCTACGTGGCGAGCTGACCGGGCTGCGGGCCCGGCAGGACGATGACATTCCGGTTCTCGACGCTGAACTGCACGATGACGTCGAGACCAGGGTGCGGGCAGATTCCCGGCCCTGGCGGCCGGTCCCGGTCGGCTCCGCCGCATCCGGCTACCGGGTGCCCGCCGCCGCCGATGACGTGGCCTGTTTCTCCGTGGTCGAGCTGGCCTCTGGCGAACTGGCCGGCGAGGCGCTGGTGTGGGGCATCGACGTGCACAACCGGACGGCGCACCTCGGCATCTCGCTGCGGCCCGGGTTCCGCGGCCGGGGCCTGAGCACCGATACGGTCCGGGTGCTGTGCCGCTACGGGTTCGCGATACTCGGGCTGCACCGGCTGCAGATCGAGACGCTCGCCGACAACGCCGCGATGATCGCCGCGGCGGCCCGGGCGGGCTTCGTGCCCGAGGGCACGCTGCGCCGGGCGGCGTGGGTCAACGGCGCGTTCGCCGACGAGGCGATCCTCGGCCTGCTGGCCGAGGAATGGAACGCAGGCTGATCTGGCGCTTCACGCCAATCCGGCGGGGCCATTTCGGTTCGACCGGGGGATATGCCGGTATGATCACCACACAAGCACACACGGGAGCTCGGGCCAACCGGGCTGAGAGGGTGGCAGGCTTACCGCCTCGCGCGCCACCGACCGTTGGAACCTGACCGGGTAATTCCGGCGTAGGGAGGCATCGTGGCCGTCACGGCTGGTCCCGCAGCATCGCAGTTCACCAAGGTCCCCGGCGATCGCCGGTCGGAGGTATCCCGGACGCTGGCCGATCCGGTGCCGCAGGCGCTCAGCCTCGTCGACCAGCTCGGCCTGTGGGGCAACCTGGGCGTCAGCCTGCTCGGCTTCACCGGGGCGATCTTCGTGCTGCAGCCCGGCGGCGCCGGGACGCCCGAGCTGTCGCTGGCCGCGGCGCTGACCTCGATCGCGCTGGGCACCGTGCTCGGCACGCTGGCGATCGCGTTCGCCGGGCTGCCCGGGGCCAGGACCGGGGCGCCGGCCATGGTGCTGCTGCGCGGGCTGTTCGGCGCCGACCTGTCCTACATCCCGACGGCGCTCAACGTGCTGCAGTGCGTGGGCTGGGGCATCTTCGAGCTGGTCACGATCGCGACGGCCGCGCACACCGTCGCGCCGTCGCTGCCGCGCTGGGGCTACGTGCTGATCGCGGGCGCGCTCACCGGGCTGCTCGCCGTCCGGCCGCTGGGCGCTATCCGGATCCTGCGCCGGTACGTGACCGGGGCCGTGATCGTGGTGCTCGCGTACCTGTTCATCCAGCTGGTCCGCCATCCGCTGCCCGCGTTCGGCCACGGCACCTGGTCCGGATTCTGGGCGGCGACCGACACCGTGGTGGCGGCGGCCATCTCGTTCGCGCCGCTAGCCGCCGACTACACCCGGCACTCGCGTTCGGAGCGGGCCGCGTTCATCGGCGCGTTCGCCGGCTACAGC
>DASXME010000108.1:0-5231 GCA_036495825.1 Streptosporangiaceae bacterium | reverse complement strand
CCACACCAGCAGATACCAAGCCGGCCAAGCCCTGGCCGCCTGACCCCCCTCCCCCCAAAAAAGCCACACCCGCGTGCCATCGACCGCCTTCGGTGCGGGGGCCGGCGACGGCGGCCGGGGGCCCGGCCGGCCCCGGCCATGGCGGTCAATGTGCGGATCGACGCCCTCGGGTGGGGGTCAATGTGCGGTTTGACGCCCTTCCGGGCGGCAGCCCAGGGCGTCCAGCTCGGCGCGGCCTTCGGCTGCCCGGTCGGGCAGGAGCATCAGGGTGCAGGCTCGCTCGAACCGGGCGTCGATGCGTTCCCAGCCGGTGACGGACTGCTCGAGCGCGTCGCGGTCGCCGTGCAGCCGGCCGGCGGCGCGGGCCAGGCAGGCCGCGGCCCAGTAGTTCTCCTGGCCGGCCGGCGCCGCGGCCGCTAGCCGCCCGGCCGCGTCCGGCCGCCCGGCTACGACGGCGACCTCGGCCGCCACCGCCCACGCGTACGGGCGCAGCGAATGCCAGTGCGGCACGTCGTACCAGCTCTCCGCCTCGGGGCGCAGCGCCGCGGTGGCGGCCACCGCGGCGTCGATGCGGCCTTCGTGCAGGCTGATGCGAGCCTCGGTGAAGACCGCGGCGTCGGCCAGGTACGTTTCGGCCACCGGCTCGGTGCTCTCGCCCATCAGCTCGCTGACCCGCTCCAGCCACTCGAGGCGGCCCGCCTCGTCGCCGCGCAGTCCGTGCGCCAGCACCATGCCGTAGACGGCCGAGCCCAGCCAGCGCGCGGGCGGCCGCCCGGCCTGTCGCCATTTCTCCCAGAAGACGGCCGCCTGGGTGACCGCCGTGTCGAACTGGCCTTGCAGGACGAGCGGGAGGATCAGCTTGCTGACGGCCACGTGCGGCTGACCGCTGGCGATGTCGTCGTCGTGGGCCATCTGCGCATACGTCAGGGCGCCGCGGAGGTCGCCAGCGGTGACCGCGATCGCGGTCACCATGTGGAAAGCGTCAGCGATCTCGTTTCCCGCCCGCGGGTCATGCCGGGGCAGCAGGTTCAGCAGCCTGACCCGCTCGGTGTTCGCCTGGTGCGCCGCACGGATCCGCCCGCTGTGATCCAGTCCCACCACGACGGCATCCAGTGCGCCGCAGGTCAGTACCGGGTCGTCAGCGCGGCGGGCGGCCGCGAGAGCAGCCGCGGCCAGGTCCGGGTCAGGGACCACTTTCTCGCGCTCGATGGTCCAGGCGTCGGCCGCTGTCACGTAGGCCGCGCCGGCCAGGTCGCCGTCCGGGCAGCTGCGGGCGGCCTCCTGGACGAGATGGCGCAGCCGCTCGTACGGGATCTTCTCGGGGAAGTCTTCGGCGAACCGGTCGGCGATGATCGCGGCGTAGGCCAGCGCCGCGGTCCGAGTCGACGCGTCTGCCGCGATCCTGGCCTGCTCAGCCGAGGCCAGCAGCAGCTCAAAGGCTGCGGCGCGGTGGCCCGAGGCCATCGCGACATCGGCCGCGGTGCGCAGATCCGCGGCCGCCTCGGCCGGCGATGACGCCAGCTCCGCGGCGGCCTCGTAGTGCTCGCAGGACTCGACCATGAACCGGTAGGCGTAGGTGACATGGCCCAGCGCCCGGGCCAGCCGGTGGCTCATCTCGCCCGGGGGATTGACCAGCGCGGCCCGCAGGTCATCGGCGACCGGATCGAAGTCGTCCCGCCACGGCCGGGACGTCTCGACTCGTCCCTCGAGATCCTCGGCGACGGACGTGGCCCACCGCAGATGGGCCTCGCGGACCGTGCCCTCCTCGCCGCTGGCGGCCAGCCGGTCCAGCGCGTAGGCGCGGATGGTCTCCAGCATCTGCCACCGGCTGCCGTCGCGGTCAGGACGGGTCAGCAGGCTCTTGTCGGTCAGTCGGCCGATCAGGTCGGCGACCGTGCCCCGGTTGCCGTCCGGCCAGACGGCCACGGCGGCGTCGAGGTCGAAGCCGCCGACGAACGCCCCGGCCCGGCGGAACATCGCGCGCTCGTCGTCATCGAGCAGGTCATGGCTCCAGTCGATGACCGCCCGCAGCGAGCGGTGCCTTTCGTGCGGGCCGCGGCTCCCGGCGAGCAGCCGCAGGTAATCGTCCAGGCCGGCGAGCAGGCCGTCCGCGCCCAGCGACGCGCCGCGGGCCGCGGCCAGCTCGATCGCCAGCGGCACGCCGTCCAGCCGGGTGCATACCTCGCTGAGCACCTCGGGCGATGCGGCGAAGCCAGGGTCGCTGGCCCGGGCCCTGTCCATGAACAGGGCTTCTGCTTCCGAGCCGGCGGTGCCGCCGGATCCGTTGCCGACCAGCGACAGCGGCCGGACGGGCACCGTGCGCTCGCCCGGGATGGCCAGCCGCTCGCGGCTGGTCGCCAGGACGGTCAGGCCGTCGCAGTCGGCCATCAGCTTCTCGACGAACGAGGCCACCACCTCGAGCAGGTGCTCGCAGTTATCGAGCACCAGCAGCGACCGGCCCCGGGACAGGTACTCGTGCAACGCCGCGTCCAGCGATCGCCCCGGCCGTTCGGTAATCCCCAGTAAAGCCGCGACCGCCTGGGTGAGAAAGTTCTCGCGTACCGGCACCAAGTCGACGAACACGCTGCCGAACGGGTACTCGCCGGCGGCGGCCTCGGCAGCCCTGGCGGCCAGCCGGGTCTTGCCCACTCCGCCCGGTCCGACCAGGCTGACCACCCGCCGGTCGGCTAGCGCCGCCAGGATCGTGGCCTGCTCCCGGTCGCGGCCGATGAAGCTGGTCCTGGCGGTCGGCAGGCCGGTCACCGGCCCGGTGCCGATCCGGGCCGGCGGGATCGCGGCCACGGCCGGGGCCAGGTCGGCGAGCGCACGGCGGTCGGTCACGCCGAACTTCCGCAGCAGGGAGGAGACGTGGCTCTCCACCGTACGGACCGAGATGTGCAGCCGGGACGCGATCTGGGCGTTGCTCAGATGCCCGCCGACGGCTTCGAGTACTTCAGCCTCCCGCTGGGACATACCTGCGGAATGAGTAGGCACCACGCTCACATGACTTCCGATCCGTGGCAGATCAGTATCCAATCCGTGCTGGATCCGTGGTCACCACGGATGTTCCGGCCGCATCGCAGGAGCAGGCTGCAATCAACAAAGAACGTACCTGAAGGAGGACCAAATGAACCAGATGCAGACCACCGTAGCCAGGACCATCCGCTCCGCATTCACTCGCCGTGCCCTTCGGGCCGCCACCGTTGCCGGCGTGGCGGTCGTCGCCCTCGGCACGGCCGGCAGCTCCTTTGCCAGCACGAGCCACCAGATGCGCACGAACGGCTTCGCGGCCACCGAGGAGTGCCTGAGCTGGTCGGGCACGATCCAGTACTTCCCGGCGCTGACCACCACCTCGCACGCCGTGACCGCGGTGCTGCACGGCACCCTGTCGAACTGCAGCTTTGACGGCATCGGCCAGACCTTCAGCGGCACCGTGTTCGGCGACCTGACCGGCACCGCGACCAGGACCGGCGGCTCGGTGAGCGGCACCGTGGCCATCACCTGGCCGCAGGACGCAAACCTCAACCCGACCATCTCGCCGATCTCGGTGTCCGGATCCGCGAACAAGTTCTCGTTCTCCGGCACGGTCAGCGCGGGCGCGGGCACCGGCACGCAGCTGGAAGGCAGCTACGACACGATCAGCACGAAGAAGATCGTCGGCGGCTCGAGCCAGAGCATCCTCGGCAGCGCCCCGTTCGGCCTGTTCATCAACGAAGGCTGATTTATCAACGAAGGCTGACCGCCCCCACCGCTTAGCCCCCGCCGGCCGTAGCCGGCGGGGGCTAAGCCATCGCCGGTGACGGCCGTCAGGCCGGAGCGGAGCTCTGGCTGGCAGGCGCGCCCGGCAGCGGGCCGCGCTCGCCGCGGCAAGCGTAAACGATCTCTACCGAGCCGCCCTCGCCGTTTCGACACCGGCGACGGGGGCCGGCGCCGTGGCGGCCATCGCGCCCAGCCGCCCGGACAGCAGGGCCAGCTGATCGGGCGCGAGCGTGTAGCAGATCGTCGTTCCCTGCCGCCGGGTGGTGACCAGCCCGGCCTCGCGCAGCACCTTCAGGTGGGCCGAGATGGTCGGCTGGGACACGTCGAAGAACTCGGTGAAGTCGCAGGCGCAGATCCCCGGCTCGGCCGCCAGGCGCTGCAGGATGCCCCAGCGCACCGGGTGCGCAAGAGCACGCAAGACATCGATCTCGTCCGTCACGCCGCCCAGTATATAGTCGACAACTGATATAGTCTCTCACCTATATAGAGTGGAGGCGATCATGTCCGACCGAAGCGAGTCCGACCGAAGCGACCCGCACCCGCACCCGCACCCGCACGCCGACGTGCTCGACGAGAGCCTGAGCAGGCTGGCCGCCACCGGACCGGAATTCCGCGGCGGCCTGTCCAACCACGGCCCGATGGCGGCCGAGGCGATGATCCGGCTCGGCCGCGCCGAGGCGATCGAGCCGTGGCTCGACGGCTACCTGCGCCGGCTCGAGGAGGCGCCCCGCGCCACCGGCCGCATCACCGACCAGACCTGGCGCGAGGCGCTCGGCGTGCCGGGCCGGGTCGCCGACTGGGAGCTGTACCTGCGCGACCAGCTCGCGGCGGAGCCCTGGCCGCAGGTGCTGGCCCGCTGGTGGCCGCGGCTGGTGCCTGGCCTGGCCGCCGCGGCGACGCACGGCATCATCCGCACCTCGCACGCGGCCCGCAGCCTCGCCCAGGCGCCCACCGCCGAGCGGCTCGCCGAGCTCGCCCGCGGCCTGGCCTACTGGGCGGCCGGCTACCTCGAGCTGCCCGGATCGCCGCGCACCGCCGGCCGGCTGGACATCGACGCCGCGGTCAGCGGCCTGCCGGTCGCCCCCGGCCCGGTGCCGCCGGGCCTGATCACCACCCGGCTGCGGACCAGCCTGGCCGCCGAGCCGGGCTTCCCGGCGGCGGTCGGCGCGCTGCGCCCGCCCGCCGACGTCGCGGCCGGCCTGCTCGACCTGTCCACCGCATTCGCCCGGATCTTCCTGGTCTACGGCCGCACGCAGCCGATCGACTTCCTGCACGCGGTGACCGCCCCGGTCGCCGCGCGGTCGGTGCTCGGCCTGCTGCCCGCCGAAGTAGCCCGGCCCACCCACGACGCCCTCTGGCAGGTCGCCGCGGGGCTGTACTGCGCCTACGCCGTCGGCGCCGTGCCCGAGCCGCTGCCCGACGCCGACCCGCCCGCGCCCGGCACGCTGGCCGACCGCGCCGTCGCCACCGGC
>DASXME010000107.1:0-5283 GCA_036495825.1 Streptosporangiaceae bacterium | reverse complement strand
CCGCGCTTGTGCCGCTCGTTGCGCCGCGCCCAGCGCGCCGCGGCCTGCTCCCAGGCGTCCGGCAGCTCGGCCAGCAGGGCGAGCCGGGCGCGCACGTCGCCACTGCGCTTGGTGTCGTGCGTGGACAGCGTGAGCATCGCTTCGGGCCAGTCCCGCGCCGCCGCGGCCATGGCCCGGTGGAAGTCGGCCAGGCCGGCGCCGAAGCGGCCGGGGTCGCCGCCGACCTCGCACAGCGAGGCCAGCACCTGATACCGGTAGAACGCGGTGTCCTCCACTCCCTTGGCCATCACCGGCGCGCTGACCTGGCCGAACCGCACCGCGAACGCGTCCTCCGCGGCGCCGCGATGGCGAAGCGCGAGCAGCTCGCCGATGAAGCCGATCAGCTCGGCGTCCAGGTCGGGCCGGCGCTGCCGGGCGCCGGCCACCGCCACGTCGATATGCGCCTGGTCGGCCGCGGACACCGGGTGCCCAGGCCGCGGGTAGCTGCGGTAGACGCCGAACGCCGCGATGACCTCGCGCAGCGTGTCGCGCAACTCTGTCCGGGTGAAGTCCCGCTCGCGGCGGTGCCGGTCGCAGACGGCGGCCAGCAGGCCGGTGAGCCGCTCGACCTCGGCGGCCAGGCTGTCCCGCATCACGGTCATCTTCGCAGCGTGTACGACCTCGGCGTAGTCCGGCGCCTGGCCGGTGAACCTGGCGTAGCAGGCCCGCATGGCGGCCGCGCCGGCCGGGTCGGTGTAGAGCTGGTTGACCAGCGTGAGGAAGTCGTAGCCCGACGTGCCGGCCACCGGCCAGCCGGGCAGCTCCTCGCCCGGCTCCAGGATCTTCTCCACCACGACGTAGCCGCCCCCGCCCGCCTCCCCTTCCCCCTTCATGGCCTCGCGCAGCCGGTCCAGGTAACCCGCCGGGTCGGCCAGCCCGTCGATGTGGTCCACCCGCAGCCCGTCGACCGCCCCGTCGCGGACCAGGCCGATGATCAGCCGGTGCGTGTCGCCGAACACCGCGGGGTCCTCCGCCCGCAGCCCGGCCAGCGTGGTGACGTCGAAGAACCGCCGGTAGTTGAGCTGCTGCGCCGCGGTGCGCCAGTAGGCCAGCCGGTAGTGCTGCCGCCGCAGCAGCGCGTCCAGCGCGCCGGCGTCGCGGTTCAGCGCCTCGATCGCGGCGTCGGTGACCGCGCCGCCGCCGTCGCGGGCCAGCCCGTCCAGCGTCTGCGGCGCGAGCGGCAGCTCATGCTCGTGGTAGCGGACGACCAGCGGCCGGCCCGCCCGGCCGCCCGCTCGCTGCACGGTCAGCTCCCCGGCGTCCAGCACCCGGCCGTAGTGATCGCCGAGCACCGGCACGAGCACGGTCCCGGCCAGTTCGGGCTGCGGGGGATCCCAGTCGATGTCGAAGCAGCGCTCGTAGCGGCTGGCCCGGCCGTGCGTGAGCACATCCCACCACCAGGCGCTGTCCGGGCCGCCGACCGCCATGTGATTCGGCACGATGTCGAGCACCTGGCGCAGCCCGGCCGCGGTCAGCGCGTCGACCAGCCCGGCGTAGCCCTCGGCGCCGCCGAGCTCGGCGTTCAGCCGGCTGTGATCGATCACGTCGTAGCCGTGCGTGCTGCCGGCGGCCGCCTGCAGGATGGGCGAGCAGTACAGGTGGCTGACCCCCAGCCGGGCCAGGTAGCCCGCGATCGCCGCCGCGTCGCCGAAGGTGAACCCGCTATTCAGCTGCACCCGGTAGGTCGCCGCCCGTGAGCGCGGGACGGGCGCCTCCCCGTTCGGAAAAAATGTCATGAGCGAGCGGTATCCATTGTTTCCCTGAGCCAGGAGATCAGGTCGGCGACGACTTCGGCGCGGTTGGTCTCGTTCAGGATCTCGTGCCGCGCCCCGGGGTAGACGCGCACGGTAACGTCGGCCAGGCCGGCGGCGCGGTACCGCTCGGCAAGCGGGGTGAGCAGCGCGCCGCCGCCGTTGACCGGGTCCAGTTCGCCGGCCGCGATGTAGACGGGCAGGTCCGGGCGCATCGCGGCGACCTCGCCGGGGTCGGCGAGCCGCCGTGCGCCCGCGAACATCGCCTGGGCTGATCCGGTGTCGATGCCGAAGCCGCACTTCGGGTCGGCGACGTACGCGTCCACGATGGCCTCGTCGCGGGTCAGCCAGTCGTAGTCGGTCCTGGCGGGCTGGAACGCCGCGTTGAACACGGTCAGGTCCAGCGGCTGGTCCAGGTCGAGCGCGGGCTCCAGCAGGTCAATGCTGGCCGTACCGGTCAGCACCGCGCCATCGACGTCCCGGCTGTGGTCCAGCAGGTACTGCTGCGCCGCGAACGACCCCATGCTGTGCGCCAGCAGGAACAGCGGCCGCCCAGGCTGGTCGGTGCGGATCTTCGCGGTCAGCAGGCCGATGTCGCCGACCAGCGCGGGCCAGCCGCCGGGGCTCAGGTCGCCCAGCGGCCCCGCGCCCGCGGTGTCGCCGTGGCCGCGATGATCCTGGCCGTAGACGACCAAGCCCGCACGGTTGAGCGCGCCGGCCAGCTCCGCGTAGCGCAGCGCGTGCTCGCCCATCCCGTGCGTGAGCTGGATGGCGGCGACCGGCGTCCCGGCCGGGTCCCAGCGGTAGCCGCTGATCTCCAGCCCGTCGCTCGATGCATACCGGTAACGACTCAACGACATTCGGCCCTCCCCTCTCCGGCGCTGGCTTGCACTGTGCTCCGGCGCTGGCTTGCACTGTGCTGGCCGGTCGAGACTAGCCGAGCGTCCCGCCCAGCCGCTCAGACGCGGTACCGCGCCACGCCGAGCCGTCCTCTTCAACGATCGCTCGATGGCCGGAGCGCTGGGGTCGTGATAGCAGCCCTAAGTCTTCGTGATCACTGGCTGGCGCTTCCGCTACGTTCCACGCAATTGCGCGAAGCGTTTCCGCGGAAACGCGGGCGCGCTTCCGCGGGGCGCGGCGGCTAGGGGGCGGGGGAGACGCGGTGCACGGTGTGCGGGGGCGCGGCGGGGACGGCGGCTGGGTGCAGGATCGCGGCCAGGGCTTCGACGCCGTCGACGACGCGGGGGCCGGGGCGGACGATGATGGCGTCGGCGTCGATGGCCCACACCGGGAGGCCGGGGAGCCTGGCGGCCGCCGAGCGCGCCTGGTCGATGGCGCCGGGCAGGTGGTAGCCGCACGGCGCGACTACCACGACGTCTGGCGCCGCCGCGGCGATGGTCGGCCAGTCGGTCGGCACCGACGGGGCGCCGGGCCTGGCCGCGACTGGCTCGCCGCCCGCCGCGCGCACCAGGTCGGGTACCCAGTGCCCGGCGGTGAACGGCGGGTCCACCCACTCGACCACGGCGACCGCGGGCCGGGGCCGCCCGGCGACCAGGGCGGCGATCCGGTCCAGCCGGGCGCGCAGCTCGCCGACCAGCCGCGCGGCCCGGTCCGGCACGCCGGTCCGCTGCCCGACGGCCAGGATCGAGTCCAGCACCCCGTCGAGCGAGCGCGGGTCGAGCGACAGCACGTCGGCCTGGCAGCCCAGGTGGTCCAGCGCGTCCTGCACGTGGCCGGCCGGCAGTGCGCACACCCGGCAGAGATCCTGGGTCAGGATCAGGTCAGGGGCCAGCTCCGCCAGCGCGCCCGCGTGCAGGGTGTAGAGGTCCCGGCCGGAGGCCGTCTGGGCGCGGACGTACGCGTCGATCTCGCCGGGCGTCATCCCGCGGGTGTCCCGGCCGCCGACGACGACGGTCTTCTCCTGGCGGGCGGCGGGCGGCTCGTCGCACTCGAACGTCACGCCGACCAGATCCGCGCCCAGCCCGAGCGCGTATACGATCTCGGTCGCCGACGGCAGCATCGATACCAGGCGCATCAGGCCAGGATAGAGCCGGGCGATCACGCTCATAGCCGTCGCAGAACCTCATCCGAGCGGCCGTGCAGCCACGTCGCCGAGTCTGCATGACATGACATCAGCGAACAGTGTTCTCGACGACGGTGTTCTTGACGATCGCGTTCTTGACAGCGGTGTCCTTGATAGTCGGCGGCGTGATGACCGGCGGCTGCGGCCGGTGCCGGACGGCGCGACGCCCCGGGTGGACATCGTGGTGCCGGTGCGCGACGAGGAGCGCGATCTCGCGCCGGGCATCCGCCGGCTCTGCGGTCACCTGCGCGAGCGGTTCCCGTTCAGCGCGCGGGTGACGATCGCCGACAACGGCAGTACCGACGGCACCTGGGCGGTCGCCGGGGCGCTGTGCCGCGAGTTCGCCGAGGTCCGTGCGGTCAGGCTGGACCGGCCGGGCCGGGGCCGGGCGCTGCGGGCGATCTGGCTGGACAGCGACGCCGACGTGCTGGCGTACATGGACGTCGACTTGTCGACCGACCTGAACGCGCTGCTGCCGCTGGTCGCGCCGCTGCTGTCCGGGCACAGCGACCTGGCCATCGGCAGCAGGCTCGCCCGCGGCTCGCGGGTGATCCGCGGGCCGCGGCGCGAGGTCATCTCCCGCTGCTACAACCTGCTGCTGCGCGCGTCGCTGCGGACCGGGTTTTCCGACGCCCAGTGCGGGTTCAAGGCGATCAGCCGTGAGCACGCCCGGGTGCTGCTGCCGCTCACCGAGGACACCGGCTGGTTCTTCGACACCGAGCTGCTGGTGCTGGCCGAGCGGGCCGGGCTGCGGATCCACGAGGTGCCGGTGGACTGGATCGACGACGCCGACTCGCGGGTGGACATCGTGGCCACCGCGCTGGCTGACCTGCGCGGCATCGCCCGGCTGGGCGGCGGGCTGCTGCGCGGCTCGATCAAGGTCCCGGTGCTGCGCGGTGGCTCGCCTGGGGACTCGCCCGGCGGCACCGCGGACCCGCCGCGCACCGGGCTGCCCCGGCAGGTCAGCGGGTTCATCGTCATCGGCGCGGTCAGCACGATCGCTTACGCCCTGCTGTACCTGCTGCTGCGGCTCGCGCTGCCGGCCCAGGCCGCCAACGCGGTCAGCCTGCTGGTCACCGCGGTGGCGAACACGGCGGCTAACCGGCGGCTGACGTTCGGCATCCGGGGTCGGGCCTCCGCCGCGCGGCAGCAGGCGAAGGGACTGGTCGCCTTTGCAGTCGGTCTCGCGCTCACCGCGGGCGGGCTGGCCGCGCTGCACGCGATCTCCGCTCGCCCGGGCGCGGGCTGGGAAGTGTGCGTGCTCGTCGTGGCCAGCCTGGCCGCCACGGCGCTGCGATTCCTGTTGTTGCGCCGCTGGGTATTCGGCCCGGCGGCCCGACCCGCCGCACCTCCTATCGCACCTTCTACCGCACCTCTTACCGCACCGAACGGGAGCATTCGATGACCGCG
>DASXME010000106.1:0-2604 GCA_036495825.1 Streptosporangiaceae bacterium | reverse complement strand
AAGAGGGCTCGGAGGCCAGGCTGATGCTGGACCGCGAGCTGCTGCGGCTCGGCCTCGGTCCCGGCGCGCTGCCCGGGTATGACACCCGGGCGCGCGGGCAGCTGCAGGTGGCGTCGGCGATCGCGGCCGGGGTGGCCGAGGCCGGAGTCTCGGCCGAGCCCGCCGCGCTCGCGTACGGGCTGCCGTTCGTGCCGCTGGCCAGCGAGCGCTTCGATCTTGTCGTGCCGCGCCAGGCGGCCGAATCCCGCGAGGTGCAGTGCCTGGTCAAGGTGCTGTCGTCGCCCTGGCTGCTGGCCCAGCTGGGCAGCCTGCCCGGCTACGACGCGAGCAGCTGCGGCGAGCGGGTCGGCAGCCTGTCAGGCCTGCACCCGCCCGCCGGGGCCTAGTGGCCGTAGACCGGGATGACGGTCGCGCGGGCGATCGTGTGGAACCTGAGGTTGAAGCCGGCCACCGCGGGGGAGACGTCGGAGTTGATGCCGAGCGAATCGGTGTCCAGCGCGTGCACCGCGAACACGTACCGGTGCGCCGGGTCGCCCTGCGGCGGCGCGGCGCCGCCGAAGTCCTTGGACCCGTAGTCGTTCCGCACGCAGAACGCGCCCGCGTGCAGCCCCGCGCAGTCGCCGCTCCCGGCGCCGGCGGCCAGCTCGGTCACCGAGGCCGGCACGCCGATCAGCACCCAGTGCCAGAACCCGGAGCCGGTCGGGGCGTCCGGGTCGAAGCAGGTGACCGCGAAGCCCTTGGTCTCCGCCGGAAAGCCGGACCAGCTCAGCTGCGGTGAGAGGTTCTGCCCGGTCATGCCGAAGCCGCTGTAGACCTGCGCGTCGGTCATCTGCTCGTCCTGCGAGACGTCGTCGCTCTGCACCGTGAACGACGGGACCTCCGGCATGAAGTCGTACGGCAGCGGTGCCCGCTGTGCCATGTCTTCCTCCTCGTGCGCGGCCCCGTCCGGGGCCATGGGGAAACGCTATCGGCTGGGTCGCGGCGAGGGGCGGCCGGCCGGGTTCTGCTCGCCGGGATGCGAGGGGACGGGTTTGGCCATACCGTTAAGGGGTAACCCGGGGAACCTCTAGGGCGTCAGGAACTTCACGGCATCATGCGCTCGAAGGTCAGCAAGGGTCTGCGCCGCTTGCGGCGCCGGCCCGCAGGCAAGGCGGCGGCGCGCGGGCGGTCAGCCACCGCGACGCGGGCGCGACGGGGCTGGATCGGCCGCGGCGTGCTGGCCTGCGTGCTGCTCGCCGCCATCTTCCTTCCCGGGCAGGCTTCGGGTGCTCCGGTCCCGCGCTGTCGCTCGGTGCAGTGCAAGAGCGCGGGCATGGTGCGCTGGATCCGGCCGCTGCCGGGATCCTGGTCGGCTCAGGACGCTGTGCTCGGCACCGTTCCGGCCGCCAGCAGCGACGGGGGCGTGGACAACAGCGCCAGCTCCGGGGGGACTCAGCCTGGCGAGCAGGCTTACGCGGCGGTGGACCGCACCGTGGCCGTCATCGGCGTCGGCCTGACCGTCTACGCGTACGACGCGCGCAACGGCCACCCGCTGTGGACCGCGACCCTCACCGGGTTCCCCGCGAACGCCGCGATCGTCTCGCTGCGGGTCTGGCCGGGCGTGATCACGGCCGGCGTGGCCAGCGGCCCGCTGGCGACGAATCCGCCGCAGGCCGCGGTGGTCCTCGCGGCCGACGGCGGCCAGCAGCTGCAGACTTACCGGGCGGCGTCGTTCGGCGGGGCGGTGGGGGCCGACGCGCGGCACACGGTCGTGGTCGGCCCGGTCGCGGTGACCAGCTACGCCACCGCGACGGGCCGGGTCATCTGGTCGCGGCCCATCGGCCAGGCGGGCCAGGACTGGCGGACGGACGGCGGCCACCTGTACGTGGCCAAGCAGGCCGGCGGGGATCTGAGCACCGGGCCGGTCACCGCGCTGCGCAGGATAAGCCTGAGCAGTGGCGTGGAGCAGGTCATCCGCCCGCCCGGCGGCTCGTTCGACGGCAAGCTGAGCGCCGTGCTGCGGGACGTCGTGCTGTTCTCCTCCGCGCAGGGCGTCACCGCCTACAGCGGGACGACCGGGCGGCTGCTCTGGCGGCTGGCCGGCGCGGTCCCGGAGAGCGCCGACGTCGTGCGGGGCCTGTTCTACCTCAACGTCGGCAGCACGCTGACCGGCGTGCAGCCCTCGACCGGGCGGATCATCACCAAGGTCACCGGGGCCAGCGGCTCGGGATCCTCCGGGGTGCTCGGCGTCAGGGGCGGCGTGGCGCTCGGGCTCGACCAGGGACCGCTCGGCGACGTCTGGGGGTACGACGTAGCCGGGCAGCGGGTCATCTGGACGACGAAGCGGCTGGCGTGGCCGCATTACTTTGTCGACTTGTCCGGCATCGGGGGCAGCGCGGATCCGGGCAATAGCACCGTGATCATTACCGCGTGCGGCCAGCAGATCCAGGTTGGCACCGGGAAGATCTGCCAGGCTCCCGAGCTTGTCGCGATTGACCGCTGAGGGAGGATCTCCATGTCCGGTGAGGCACTGGCACGCAGGCTGCTTCGCAAGTTCGTCGGGCGGGCGCAGCCGCCGATCGACCCGCACCAGCCGGGCGAGCCCGCGCCCGGCCAGCCGATCGA
>DASXME010000105.1:0-6346 GCA_036495825.1 Streptosporangiaceae bacterium | reverse complement strand
GCCCGCTGGTACGCCATGTCCAGGGAGCAGCAGGAGGCCATCGGATCCCCCGGCGGCTGGCTGACCACGGTGGCCAGCCGGATCTGCCTCGACCTGCTCGGCTCGGCGCGAGCCCGGCGCGAAAGCTATGTGGGCGAATGGATCCCCGAGCCGCTGCCCGATCGCACAGAGTGGATGAGCGGGCGGCCGGGCGGCACCGCGGCCGACCCGGCCGACCGGGTCACGCTCGACGAGTCGATCAGCATGGCCTTCCTCGTCGTGCTCGAATCGATGACCCCGGCCGAGCGCGTCGCGCTCATCCTGCACGACGTCTTCCGCTACTCCTTCGCCGAAGTGGCCAAGATCACTGGCCGGACCCCGGCGGCCTGCCGTCAGCTAGCTTCCTCGGCCCGCCGCCGGATCCGCGCGTCGCAGGCGCCCGCGACTCCGGACGTCCAGCGGGCCGGCCTGGTCATGGACTTCAAGCAGGCGTGGGAAGCCAAGGACATCGGCGCGCTCGTCGGCCTGCTGGACCCCGGTGCCACGATGACCGCCGACGGCGGCGGCCTGGTCAGCGCCGCGCTCCGCCCGGTCGAAGGCGGCGATCGGATCGCGCGTTACCTGGTCGGCATCGCCGGGATGGGGCCCGGCCTGACGATCCTGGAGCGCACGGTCAACGGCCAGCCCGGCCTGGTGGGCCAGCAAGACGGCGTCACCGTGGCCGTGTTCGCGTTCGACATCGCCGACGGCCGGATCACCAGCATCTGGATCATGCGCAACCCCGACAAGCTGCGGCCCTGGACCGCGGTCTGACCCGCCGCCCGCCCGGTCTGGAGCATCTGGATTGTGCGCACCTCGGACAGGCTGCGGCCCTGGACCCGCGGTCTGACCCGCGCCGCCAGCCCGGTCCGCGGTGCTGCCCCGACGGCAGCGGCCCGGCACCCGCAAGGGGTGCCGGGCCGGCCGCGTCCGCTCCCGGTGCTGGGCGGGCAGCGGTCAGTTGGGACTGGCGACCTTCGTCCAGCCGGTGCCGTTCCAGTGCACGGTCAGCGTCTTGGTCGCGCCGGTGCTGGACTGGTACCAGCCCACGCCCCAGGCGTCGGCGGCCGAGTCCGCGCTCACGCCGATCAGGACGTTGGCCGTGCCGGGGTCGGGGCTGGCCGTCTTCGCCCAGCCCGTCCCGGTGTCGCGCAGCACGAGTGTCTTGAGCGCGCCGCCGGTGCCGCCGTAGGTGCCCGCGGCCCAGGCGTCGGCCGCCGACAAGGCGCTGACGCCCATGCCGAAGTTGCTCTCGCTCGCGCCCGGGCTGGGGCTGGCCACCTGGGTCCAGCCGGAGCCGCTGTCGTGCATGACGAGCGTCTTCCCGCTGGCCTGGTAGCCCACGGCCCAGGCGTCGGTGGCCGAGTCCGCGCTGACGCCGCGCAGGACGGAGCTGGCGGCGGGGGTGGCGAACTGGGTCCAGCTAGCGCCGTCCCAGTGCAGCAGGAACGCCTGGACCGCGCTCGCCGAGTTGGTGTAGGAGCCGACCGCCCAGGCGTCGGTCGCCGAGACCGCGCTCACGCCGTAGAGGAGGTTGAAGCCGACCGGGCTGGGGATCGTGACCTGGCTCCAGGCGGTGCCGTTCCAGTGCAGCATCAGCGCCTGAGTGCCCGCTGAGCCCTGGTGGTAGCCCGCCGCCCATGCGTCGGTGGCCGAGTCCGCGCTGACCCCGGTCAGGGTGATGCCGCTGCCGAGGCTGGAGGTGCTCGCCTGGGTCCAGCGGGTGCCGTTCCAGTGCTCGATGAGCGGCACGCCCAGCACGGTGGTCTGGTACTTGCCGACGGCCCAGGCGTCGGTCGCCGAGACCTCGCTGACGCCGACCAGCTCGGAGCCAGTCAGGGCGGGGTTGGCGGCCTTCGTCCAGCTCGTGCCGTTCCAATGCTCGATGAGCGCCTGCTGGGCGTTGGTGGCGGTGACGGTGAAGTCGCCCACCGCCCAGGCGTCGGTCGCCGACCCCGCGGTCACGCCGGCCAGCAGCGCGTTGACCGCGGCGGCCCTGGGCGCGCCGGCGGATGCCGCGAATGCCGTGCCGGGCGCCAGCGTGACCGCGAGGGATACGGCCGCGGCGGCACCGCACAGGGGGCGCCATCCCGGCAGGGCCCTGCCGTCCGTCCGGCTCCTGCCGGCTGACCTCGACCAGTACTTGGGCATGACTTTTCCTTTCGCGTCGGCTCCGCAGCGGAGCCTGAGATCGGTATGTGCTCTTCGTCCGGCTCGAGAGGCTCGGGCCCCAGGGGAATCAGCCGCAGGATTGGCTCAGCGTGAAGTCACGTGTCGTGGTCGCCCCGGCCGCGACAGCGACCTGGGCGGCCTGGGGCTGCCAGCCGGCCAGGCTGGTGATCAGGCTGGCCCGGCCGGCCGAGTGCAGCCACAGGGCGTACTGGCCGTCCGGGTCGGTGGTCAGCGTCCAGCTGGCCTGCCCGACGGTGACCTGGACGGTCGCGCCGGCCAGCGGGCCGGTGGTGCCGGCGCAGGTGGTGCCGCTGACCGTGCCGGCCAGCCGGCCCCATGATTTCGGCGGGGTGACGGTGAACGTGACCGGAATCGTGGCCGCGCCGTACGGCGTGTCGTTGCTGACCCGCAGCGAGGCGCTGTAGCGGCCCGGCTGGGTGACGGACGGCACGGCCGCGGACAGGCCGACCTGCACCGTGGCGGTCTGGCCCGGCGGCACGGTGACGGTGGCCGGCGTGGCCGACAGCCAGTCCTGCCCGCCGCAGCCGCCGTAGCCGGGCAGCTGCCAGGTGGCCGCGGTAGCGTTCGCGCCGCCGAAGCTGAACGCGGACCAGCCGCCGAACGTGTCGAACCCGCAGGTGCTGCCGCCTCCCTCGGCCGGCTGGGGCGCGTTGGGCAGCGGCGACCACGTGCTGGTGGCCGGGTCGTAGGCGTAGCCCTGGTTGGTGAGCGCGGCGCCCTGGTCGGTGACCCCGCCGGAGACCAGCAGCGTGCCGTCCGCGGCGCCGTAGCTGCCGCCCCACAGGCTGGCCGGCATGTCCGGGATCTCCGTCCAGATGTTCGCGGCCGGGTCGTAGGCGTAGCCGGCGGTGGCTGCCGAGGTGTACAGGTTGCCCACGCCGCCGGCGCAGTAGATCTCGCCCGCGATCGCGCCGCAGTTGGCCCGGGAGACCGGGATCGGGTAGTCGGCGGCCGTCGTCCACTGGTCGGTGGCCGGGTTGTACACCTGGACGTCGGTCTCGCCGCAGGTGCCCTCGTTCGGGTCGCAGCCGCCGATGATGTACATCTTGCCGTTCAGCGCGACGGTGGTCGCGTCGCTGTAGGCGTGCGGGACTGGCGCGCCGGCCGTCCAGGTCTGCGAGGTGGTGTCGTAGATGTCCAGCTGCGGGACCGACCCGCTGGCGCTCGAGCCGCCGGTCACGTACAGCTTGCCGCCGATGAACGCGGCCTGCGGGAAGTTCCGCGGGTGGCTCATCGGGGGCAGCGTGGACCACCGCCCGGCGGCCGGATCGAACACCGACACGGTGCCGGTCGCCAGCGAAAGGCCGGTGCGCTCGCCGCCGACCGCGTACACCTTCCCGGTGGCCGGGTCGACCGCCCCGACGTCCCCGGCCAGCGCGGTCGGCGTGTCGGCGAGCCGGACCCACGGTGAGTTGTCCGACCCGGCCGGGGTGATCGCCGGCCGCCGGTGCCCGGCCGACGGCTTGCCGAACACCGGGACGCTCCCTGGCGCCGGGCTGAACCGGCCGGGAATCCGGATCAGCGGGTAACCCCGGGCGGCCGCCTGGTCGCGGCCGGCGGCCGGCCCGGCCGGCTCGGCCGGGGTGAATCCGCCCGGCCTGGGGTCGAAGTTCACCGTCGCGGCCGCCGACCCGCCGTTGTGCACGGTCACCGCGGCCGTAGCCTGGCCGCCCAGCACGGCGGTCGCGGTGACCGGGCCGCCGGACAGCGTTACCCGGCCCGCCTTCATCGTCAGGCCGGCCCGGGTCGCCTGGTCCGCGGTGACGCTGGCCGTGGCCGTGCCGGCCGCGTAACCGGGTGCGGCGGCGGTCAGCGTGCTGGCGCCCGGGGCCGAGAACAGCGCGTAGAACCCGTGGGCGTTGCGCGGATCGCCCGGCACCGGCAGCGAGGTGGCGGTCACGCCCGCGGTGCCGCCGCTGATCGTGGCGCCGTCCACGCCGTGACCGGTGTTGGCGTCCAGCACCTGCCCGGTGACCAGGCCGCCGCTGGTGGGCGTGCAGTTGGTAAGGTGCACGTTGTCAAGCTGCCAGTATTGGTCGCCGATCCCGACGTCGGGTACGTCCCGCAGGCGGAAGCGCAGTCGCACCGACGGCTTGCCCGCGGCCCGCGGCAGCGGGACGGTGATCTGCTGCGGAGGGAACCCGTGATTGGCCCAGACCGTGGACCAGGTGCTGCCGCCGTCGGTGCTCAGCGCGACCGATTCGGTCATCGTGCTGACGGTGACCGCGTCATCGAACCGCAGCGCCGGCGCGTGGTCGGCCGACAGGCTGATGACCGGGGTGAGCAGCTCAGTGTCGGCCTGGTCGGCGCTGTTGTTGCCGTGGAAGCCAACCGCGTAGTTCCCGGTGCCGCCGGTCAGGTTGGGGACGCCGTCGGGCTGGTCGAATCGCCAGGTGTTCCCCGCGCCGTCGCCGGGCGGGTTGACGATGCTCCAGCCGGCCGGGATCGTGCCGGCCGTGAAGTTCTCGGTGAGGACTCCGGCGAGGTGATAGCCGACGGCAGCGCAGGCGGCGCCGTCCACCGCAGCGGCGAGGTTCCTGGTGACGTGGCCGGCGCCGACGGTCACCGGCCCGGACGCCTGCTGGTAGCCGGCGTAGACCGGGTCGGCCGCCAGCGTGTAGCGGCCGCCGGCCGGCAGCCGCAGCCGGTAGTGCCCGGTCACCGGGTCGGTGTAGGTGACCGCGGGCGTGCCCGGCACCGACACCTTCGCGTACAGCGGCCAGTTATGCCCCGACCCGTCCGAGACCGTCCCGCTCACCGTCTGCATCGCCGCTACGGACAGTGCGAAGTTCTCAGGCTGGGTCTGGCCGGCGGTAACGGTGACACCTGACGCCGTGCTGGCCGTGTACCCGTAGGCCGACGCGGCGACGCTGACGCTGCCCGGCGTCGCGGCCAGCACGTAGTGGCCGGCCGCGTCCGTGATGGCCGCGTAGCCGCCCGCGGCGACCTGCGCGCCGGCTAGCGGCCGGCCGGTCGCGGTGTCGGTGACCGTGCCGGCCAGGTCACCGTGGCGGCCGTGCACGCCGTACCGGAACGCCGCCACCCCGGCCGGGGTGCCCAGCCCGGTCGGCCCGTCGTAGCCTGGGCCTGCCGTGCACAGGTAGGACGGCGAACAGCCGCCGTCGCTGCCGCTGGTCACGTCGTTCAGCCCGGCCGGGTCCGCGTACGGATAGGAGGCCGGTGTCGCCGCCGGGCTCGGCGTCCCGGCCAGCGCGTACGCCGACGCGATCACCGGCGATGCCGCGCTCGTGCCGCCGAACACGTTCCAGCCCACCGCGGCGAGGCTGGCGGAGTAGGTGTCGTAGACGGCGACTCCGGTACTGGGGTCGGCGACCGCGGACACGTCGGCGACCGTGCGGCTGGCGCAGCCGGTGTCCTGCTGCCAGGCCGGCTTGGGCTCGGACGCCGAGCAGCCGCTGCCCGCGAAGGACCACGCGGTCTCGGTCCAGCCGCGCGCGGCGGAGCCGTCCCTGGTCAGCGTGGTGCCGCCGACCGCGGTGACGTCCGGCGACGACGCCGGGTAGCTCACCCCGTAACCCGCGTCGCCGCTGGAGGCGGTGACGGCCACGCCCGGGTGGTCGTAGTACAGCGCGTCATAGTGTGCCTGCAAGGCCGGCGTGATGTCGCCGGCCGGCTCGTACTCGCCGTAGCTGTTCGACACGTACTTCGCGCCCAGGTGCACAGCCTCGTCCACCGCCGCGCCGAGATCGTCGAACGCGGCGCTGTCGGCTTCCACCAGGAGGATGCGGCACCTCGGGCAGGTCGCCGAGACCATGTCGAGGTCCAGCGAGATCTCCGCCGCCCAGCTCTCGTCGGGGAGCGGGTACGTGGTGCTGCCGTCCTGGGCGACCTTGCGGAAGCAGCCGCTGGCGGCGGTGCACGGCGACAGTCCGTAATGCGCCCGGTAGACCGCCAGGTCCCTGGCCGCGTACGGGTCGTCGTAGGCGTCCACGACCGCCACCGTCCGCCCCGCGCCGGCGGCGCCGGCCGGCAGCCGGTAGGCGCTGCTCAGGTCCGCCGGGCTGTAGCCGGAGGGGGCGGTCCCGGCCTGGGTGCGCGCCTTGAGGTCGGTCCGCACCAGCGACAGGCAGCGCGCGAGCCCCGGGGAGGTCGGCCCGCAGACGGCCCGCACCCC
>DASXME010000104.1:0-7335 GCA_036495825.1 Streptosporangiaceae bacterium | reverse complement strand
GCAGCGAAACGACCGATCAGGTCACGCCAGGCGGCGTCCTCCGCACTGTCGCCGTCGGTCACTTCGGGACTGTCGCCGTCAGTCACGGCGTCCGGGTCACCTCCCGCCTGGCGGGCTTAGTTACTCCTTCGTCGCGGCGCTGTGCGCCCGGACGAAGTCCAGGCTGCCGGCGAAGATGGCTGCTGCGTCATTGTCCAGAGTGGCTACGTGATAGCTATTCTCGCAATCCCTGACGGTGAGCTGGTCGCCGGGAAGCGCCTCGCGGAGCAATCGCAGGCTCTTCGGGCCGACGACGTGGTCTTCGGTGCTGTGATAGGCGAGCACGGGCTGGCGGATCTCGCCCAGCTGAGCGGCGGTGGCCCTCCAGAGCCGGGGCAGCGTCGCCGCGGCCTTCACCGGGACCCGGTCGTAGCCGAGCTCGGCCGCCCCCTCCTGCTTGATGTCGCTGGCGATTCCCTTCACCGAGCGCAGCAGCAGCTTCGCCACCGGGAGCAGCGCGAAGATCATGGAGTCGGCGGTCAGCGACGGGTTGACCACGACCGCGCCGCGGATAGCCTCGCCGCGCAGCTCGGCCAGCCGCAGCGCGATGCAGCCCCCCATGGACAGGCCCATCACGAAGATCTCGTCTGTCCTGGCGCGCAGCTCCTGGTAGGCCCGGTCGGCCTCCGCGTACCAGTCCTCGGTGCCGGTCCTGGCCATGTCCTGCCAGGTCGTGCCGTGCCCGGGCAGCCGCGGCAGCGATACGGTCAGGCCGGCCTCGGCGAGGAACTCGGCCCACCCGCGCAGCGACTGCGGCGATCCGGTGAAGCCGTGGCACAGCAGCACACCCACCGGCCCGCCCTCGTGCTCGAAGGGCTCGGCGCCTGGCTTTACTGACATCGCGTCGGATCCCTTCGAGCGTCAGTGGCTGCTGATGCCAGGCATCGTCGCACGGTCAGCCGCGTCCGCAAACAGCAGTGCTGGAAACAACATCATCCTTACGGTGCCGTATTCCGGGCCTCGTGGGAATATGTGTGCGTGTTCTACTGGCTAGCGAAGCTGATACTCGGACCTTTCCTGAAGATGTTCCGGCCCTGGTCGGAGGGGACGCAGAACGTCCCCAGGGAGGGGCCGGCCATCATCGCGAGCAACCACCTGTCGTTCGCCGATCACTTCTTCGGGCCGCTGCCGCTGCCGCGCAAGGTCGTCTACCTGGGCAAAGCGGAATACTTTAACGGCCGCGGCGTCAAGGGCCTGATCAACAAGGCCTTCTTCGGGGGAGTGGGCGTGATCCCCATCGACCGGGCCGGCGGCGAGGCGAGCGAGCGGGCGCTGCGGACCGGGTTGCGCGTGCTGGCCGAGGGCAACCTGCTCGGCATCTACCCGGAGGGCACCAGAACCCCGGACGGGCGGCTGTACCGGGGCAAGACCGGGGTGGCCCGGCTGGCCCTGGAGTCGCGGGTGCCGGTGATCCCGTGCGCGATGGTGGGCACCTTCGAGTTCCAGCCGCCGGGAAAGATCCGGCCGAGGCTGGGGATCCGCCCCGGCGTCCGGTTCGGCCAGCCGCTCGACTTCTCCCGCTACTACGGGATGGAGGCCGACCGGCTGGTGCTCCGCGCGGTCACCGACGAGATCATGTACGCACTGATGAACCTGTCCGGCCAGGAGTACGTCGACCTGGACGCCGGGGACGCCAAGAAGGCCAGCGGAAGCGCGCACCGGCTGCGCATCCCCCGCCGCGGCGCGGACAGCCAGGCCGAGGACCAGGACGAGCTTCCCGAGGATCAGGACGAGGACGACCGGGACGAGCTGCCGGCCAGCGAGGCGTCCTGACCCACAGGCCGACGGGCCGCAGCGCCCCAGCTACCGGCCCACGCTCGCCCACCCCTTGCTCCGGCCGACGGCCGCCCGCCACCGCAGGTAGCCGGCCTCGTCCCTGCCGCCGGGCGAGAACCGCCGGCCCAGCCGCCACACCGCCTCGATCTCGGCCGGCGACGACCACACCCCGGTGGCCAGCCCGGCCAGGTATCCCGCCCCCAGCGCCGTCGTCTCCGCGATGACCGGCCGCTCCACCGGCAGCTGCAGCTGGTCGGCCTGCAGCTGCATGAGCAGGTCGTTGCCGCTGGCGCCGCCATCGGCCTTGAGCACCCGCAGTGCGCAGTCCGACTCGTCCGCCATCACCTGGCAGACGTCCCTGACCTCGAAGGCGATCGCCTCCAGCGTGGCGCGCACCAGGTGCGCCCGCGTCGTCCCCCTGGTGATGCCGAATATCGCGCCCCGCGCATCGGGATCCCAGTCCGGCGCGCCGAGACCGGTCAGGGCCGGCACGAACACCAGCCCGCCGCTGTCCGGCACCGACCCGGCCAGCGCTTCGCTCTGCGCGGCGTCATCGAGCAGCCCGAGCCCGTCCCGCAGCCACTGCACGGCCGCGCCGGTCACGAAGACCGAGCCCTCCAGTGCGTAGGTCACGTCGCCGTCAGGCGACATCCAAGCCACCGTGGACAGCAGCGAAGCCCCCGGCGCCATCGCCACCGAGCCGGTGTTGACCAGGACGAACGAGCCCGTCCCGTAGGTGGCCTTGGTGTCGCCTTCGGCGAAGCAGGCCTGCCCGAACAGCGCGGCCTGCTGATCCCCGGCGATGCCCGCGATCGGCGCCGACAACCCGAGAAACGCGGCCGGGTCGGCGTGCCCGGCGACGCCCCAGGACGGCACCACTTCGGGCAGCGCGGCGGGCGGCACCCTCAGCAGCTCGCACAGCTCGGCCGACCACCGGCCCGCGCCGATGTCGAACAGCAGTGTCCTGGACGCGTTCGAGGCGTCGGTCACGTGCCGTCGGCCGGCCGTCATCCTGGCGATCAGGTAGGAGTCCACCGTTCCCACGGCCAGCGAGCCGTCCAGCACGCCGGCCCACAGCTCCGGCTCGGTGGTGGCCAGCCAGGTGAGCTTGGTCCCGGTGAAGTAGGGATCGAGCCGCAGCCCGGTCAGCTCGGTCACCCGCGGCTCATGGCCTGCCGCCCGCAGCTCCTCGCAGATCGGCGTGCTGCGCCGGTCCTGCCAGACGATCGCCGGGCGCGGCGCGGTCAGCGTGCGGCGATCCCAGAGCACCGCCGTTTCCCGCTGGTTGGTGAGGCCGATGCAGCTGATCTGGCCGGCGCCCGCAGCGCTCGCGGCGAGCGTAGCGCCGGCGACTCCCCGTTCGGAAGCCATGAATGTCGCGGCGGAACAGGCGGACAGCGTCGCCTGCCAGATCTCCTCAGCCCGGTGCTCCACCCAGCCCGGCTGCGGATAATGCTGGCGGAATTCCTGATATCCCCGGCCGGACACCGATCCATCGGGTTCTATGACAAGGGCAGTCACACCGGTTGTGCCTGCATCGATCGCGAGGATGCTCATGGGCACTAGTGTTGCCTCCATGCGAGTGGGAGTGCTGACCGGAGGCGGAGACTGCCCCGGACTGAACGCGGTCATCCGCGCCGTAGTTCGCCGTGGCGTGCAGGAGTACGGGTACGAGTTCGTCGGCTTCAGGGACGGCTGGCGCGGCCCGCTCGAGGGCGACACCGTGCCGCTTGACGTCCAGGCGGTGCGCGGCATCCTGCCCAGGGGCGGGACGATACTCGGCTCGTCGCGGACCAATCCGCTCCGCGAGGAGGCGGGCGGCGGCGGGATGTCCGGCGTCGAGCGGATCAAGGACAACCTGGCCGGACTGGGCGTGGACGCGCTCGTCGTGATCGGCGGGGAGGACACGCTCGGCGTGGCCACCCGGCTGCACGCGCAGGGCGTCAGCGTGGTCGGCGTGCCCAAGACCATCGACAACGACCTGGGTGCGACCGACTACACGTTCGGCTTCGACACCGCGGTGAACATCGCGATGGAGGCGATCGACCGGCTGCACACCACCGCGGAGAGCCACCACCGCGCGCTGATCGTCGAGGTGATGGGCCGCAGCGCCGGCTGGATCGCGCTGCACGCGGGGCTGGCCGGCGGCGCGAACGTCATCCTGATCCCGGAGAAGCCGTTCAGCATCGAGAAGGTCTGCAGCTACGTGCAGCACCGGTTCCAGACCCGGTACGCGCCGATCGTGGTGGTCGCCGAGGGCGCGCACCCGGCCGACGGCGAGGGTGAGATCGGCAGCCAGCAGCTGGACGCGTTCGGTCACATCAGGCTGGGCGGCATCGGCCAGATGCTGGCCGAGGAGATCGAGAAGCGGACCGGCAAGGAGGCCCGCTGCACGGTGCTCGGCCACACCCAGCGCGGCGGCACGCCGACCGCGTTCGACCGGGTGCTGGCCACCCGGTTCGGCGTGCACGCGATCGGGGCGGTCCGCGACGGCGCGTTCGGGATGATGATGTCGCTGCGCGGCACCGAGATCGTCCGGGTGCCGCTCGCCGACGCGACCCGCGAGCTCAAGCTGGTCACCCCCGAGCGCTACGCCGAGGCCGAGGTCTTCTTCGGCTGACGCGGGCTGGCCTCGGCGAGTTCGTCGCCGAGCGCTTCCAGGGCGACGTGCCGGTCGTGCAGCGAGGACGGCCACCAGTTCCAGCGCCCGAGCAGCACGACGATCGCCGGCACGATCAGCGTCCGCACCACGAACGTGTCCAGCCCGACCCCGATGGCGAGCCCCACCCCGATCTCCCGGATCTGCGCCCCCTCGGCGCCCGACCCGCCGGCGATCGCGAACACCAGGAACGTCCCGCCGAGCACCATACCGGCCGAGGTCACCGTCGTGCCGGTCACCTCGATCGCCCGCACCACGGCGTCGCGCAGCGGAAGATCGTGAGCCTCCTCCCTGATCCGCGACATGACCAGGATGTTGTAATCCTCGCCCAGCGCGAGCAGGAAGATGAACATCAGGAACGGCAGGATGAAGCTCAGCCCGTAGCTGCCGCCGAACACCTCGAACACGATCACCGACGCGCCCAGCGACGCGAGGTAGGACAGCGCGACGCTCACCACCAGGTAAACCGGCGCGATCGCGCTGCGCAGCAGCAGCGCTAGCAGCAGCCCGATGACCAGCACCGCGACCGGCACCAGGCGCATGAGATCGCTGCGGCTGGCCGTCTTGACGTCGTAGAGCGAGGGCGAGTCGCCGGCCACCCCCGCGGCCGAAGCGTGCGCCGCCGTCGCCGCCACGGCCAGCGCGGCCCGCATCGTCGGCACCGCGGAGATCGCGGCGTTCGAGTCGGGGCTGCCCGCCCGCAGGCTGGCCAGGAACTGCACGGTGCGGCCGTTCGGCGCGATGACCTGCGTCGTAGCCCGGTATGCCTGGTAGAGCGCCGGCGAGAGGGCCGCCGCCGGGCCGCGTCCCGGCTGCGCGGCGGGCACCGTGCCGGGCGGGCCGAGCAGCCGGTGCATCAGGCCGAGTTCGGCTGGGGTTATCGCCGTTCCGTTCGGATCGAGAGGGGTTATAAAACTTGAGAATTCCGAACGGTGGCGCAAGGACTCTTGTGCTGCTACGAGGACGTTCGGGGAGGACCACACCGGCTGGCGGAACGTCAGCACGAGGTTGATCGGATTGCTGCTGGCCAGCGAGAAGTGCTCGATAAGCAGCGCCTGTCCCGCCGCCGAGTCGCTGCCGGGCGGGGCCGAGATGCCGCCGCCGAAGTCCGACGACCGGTCGGCCAGCGAGAACCCGGCCAGCGTGGTCAGCCCGATCACGCCGATCAGCAGCGCGATCACCGGCCGCCGGGCCACCTTGCCCGCGAGCCGGCCCCAGGCGCCGCTGGTGCGCTGGCCCGCGGTCGGCTGCGCGGGCCAGAACAGCCCGCGGCCGCACACCGCGAGCGCCGCCGGGACGAGCGTGACCCCGGCCAGCACCATCAGGGCGATCCCGATGGCGAGCGGTATGGCCAGGCCGTGGTACACGCCGAACGTCGCGAGCAGCAGGCTGAGCAGGGCCGCGATCACCGTCGCGGCGGAGAACACGATCGACTCGCCGACCCGCTCGACCGCGCGCTCGATGGCCTCGTGATGGCTGAGCCCGCGACGGCGCTCCTCGCGCACCCGGAAGACGAGGAAGAGCCCGTAGTCGGTGCCCGCGCCGAGGATGAGCACGATCAGCAGCAGCTGGGTGATGCTCGAGATGCCGATCCCGAGGCTGGCCACCTCCGCGACGGCAGACTCGGCCGTGAACAGCACGACGACGGCCGGCAGCAGCGTCGCGACCGTGGCCAGCGGCGACCTGAACACTCCCAGCAGGACCACGACGATCAGCAGGATCGACAGGTACTCGGTCCTGGCGCCGAGCCCGCTCGCCTGGCCGGCCTGATCGGCGGTGACGGCCAGGTCGCCCGCGCTGTGCAGGACCAGGCCCGGCGGCGCATGAGCCGTCGGGAACAGGGCCCGCAGCCCGCGGACGAAGCGCACGTCGGGGGTGTTCGTCGCCTGCGAGAGCGAGGCCCGGATCTCGATCTGGGCGGCCTGGCCGTCACCGGAGTATTCGGCGATGCGCGCCGACCTGGCATGCGGCAGGCTGGCCGCCAGCCGGGTCAGCCGGGCGATCGCCGCGTCGTCCGCCGGGGTCAGCCGCCGGTGATCGCGGGTGGCGGCGACCACGAACGCGTCGTCATTGCTGGACGCGCCGTAGAACGGCGCGGCCAGCCGGGAGGCGACGTTGCTCGGCGCGCTAGCCGGGAGGAACCGCGTGTTGTTGTTGTTCACCGCGGCCGCCAGCGAGGGCAGGAACGCCACCGCGGCGAAGGCGGCCACCAGCCAGCCGGCCAGCACGAGCCAGCGGTACCTGATCGAGAACCGGCCGAGGGCAGCGAACAGCGATCTCATTAACCAGTTCTCCTGGCGGTGCGGCTGCAGCGCGTAGGGTGTCTTTCCGCGCCAGCAAGCTATGGGAGCAGGCCTGACACGAGCGTCAGGTCGGGCGCTAAGCAGTCAACCACACGTTCGCCGTGCCCGCCCCGGGAACCGGACTGTAGCCCCGTAAACTCCCCAAACGGGCAGGTGTCGATCATGGTCCGCTGGTGCTGGGGGTCAGGCTGGGGACTGGATGGCGGCCAGGGCCTGGTCGATCGGCGTCGGGGTGAGGCCGAGTGCCTGCTCGGTCTGCGCCGAGTCCATCACGAACGGCCGGGCCCACTGGTAGTTCGTGGTGCGCAGCTCGCGCAGCGTGGCGCTGAACAGCCCGCTGGTCCACAGCACCGGATAGGGCAGCGAGGTCAGCCGGGGGGCCGGGGCGCTGACCTGCGCGGTGAACCGGGCGCTGATCTCGCGGATCGTCAGCGGCGGGTTGGTCGGCACCAGCCACGCCTGCCCCCAGGCCCGCTCGGTCGATCCGGCCGTGACCAGGGTCGCGGCCACGTCGCTGATCGAGGTCCAGCTGTGCGGCAGGTCGAGCGAGGCGGGCAC
>DASXME010000103.1:0-2686 GCA_036495825.1 Streptosporangiaceae bacterium | reverse complement strand
GGCGGCCAGCCGCACCGGGTCGCGCGCGTCGGAGACCGTCACCTGGTCGGCGAGCGGCGCCAGGCGGCCCGCGGCGCGCAGCGCCTCGGCCTCGCCCTCGTCCCGCACGATGCCGATGACCCGGCCGGCCCCCGCCTGCCGGGCCGCGGCCGCCGACAGCGAGCCGCTCTTGCCGGCCGCGCCGATGATCGAGACCACCGGGCCCGGGCGGGAGCCCGCGATCGAGGTGGCCATCGAGGTGGCCGCCGAGCCGACCACCGAACTGACTACCCGGTGGGTCAGCGCGGGCGCGCCGCACACGTCGAGCACGGCCAGGGCCAGCGGCCCGGGCAGGTCGCCGGGAAGCACGGTGGCGATGGACCGGCCGAACAGGATCGCGTGCCCGTCGCAGGGCACCTGCTCCGAGCCGCCGTCCCAGCGGGCCAGCCCGTCGGTGATGACCAGCGGCGTCAGGGAGAGCGACACCAGCGTGGCCACCCGGTCCCCCGGCCGCAGCCCGAGCGGCGAGGCCGGCCCCACCTCGTCCACGACCCCGGTGAGCATCCCGCCGGAGCCGGTCACCGGGTTCTGCATCTTGCCGCGGTCGGCGACGATCTCGAGCACCGCCGCGCGCATAGCGTCCGGCCCGTCGTGCGACTCGCGCAGCTGGCGAAACGACGCGGCGTCCAGGTTCAGCCGCTCCAGCCGGATCCGGACCTCGTCCGGCCCGATCAGCGGGCCGGGGTCGAGCCGCCACGCGGCTTGCGGCAGCACGCCGGCCGGATCGAGCACCCGGTGCAGGCCAAGCGGCGACGTGCCCGCGGCGAGATCAGTGGACGACGCTGTCACGTCTCCTGTCCTTCCGTTTACTGTCCGTGACGGTGAATGTAACGTCCCGGAGCATCAGCAAGATTTCCTGCCTGAAAGTATACTTACCGTAGCTTCTTTCGCAGTATGTCGCCGAAACAGGCTATCGTTGGGCCGAAGGTAACTAATGCCCGAAGGAGGCCACCGTGGTCGATCAGCCGTACGCGTACTCGCGCCGGGAACTCGCCGAGCCTGACTGGCGGCGCTTCCCCGGCTGGGCGGACGTGACGACGGCGGACTGGGAGTCGGCCCAGTGGCAGCGGGTGCACTGCGTCAAGAACCTCCGCCAGCTCCGCCAGGTGACCGGCCCCGGCCTGACCGAGGAGTTCTGCGCCGACGTCGAGCGCGACCAGCGCGAGCGCGCCACGATGTCGATGCTGGTGACGCCGCAGATGCTCAACACCATGGCGGCCGACCTGGCGCCGGATGACCCGGGCTTCACCGACGCGTTCTACGCCGACCCGGTGCGCCGGTACATGATCCCGGCGTTCAGCGACCGCCGGGCCGACTGGCCCTCGCACCCGCACGCGTCGCGGGACTCGCTGCACGAGTCGGAGATGTGGGCGGTGGAGGGCCTGACGCACCGCTACCCGACCAAGGTGCTCGCCGAGCTGCTGCCCACCTGCCCGCAGTACTGCGGGCACTGCACCCGGATGGACCTGGTCGGCAACCCGACGCCCACGATCGACAAGCAGAAGTTCGGCATGGCCAGGGCCGACCGGCTGACCGCGATGCTCGACTACCTGCGCCGCACCCCGCAGGTGCGCGACGTGGTGGTCTCCGGCGGCGACGTGGCCAACCTGCCGTGGCCGCGGCTGGAGGAATTCGTCAGCTCGCTGCTGGACGTGGACAACATCCGCGACATCCGGCTGGCGACCAAGGCCCTGATGGGCCTGCCGCAGCACTGGCTGGCCGGCGACGTGCGGGCCGGGATGGAGCGGCTCGCCGCCAAGGCCACCGAGCGCGGCGCCAACATCGCCATCCACACCCACGTGAACGCCGCCCAGTCGGTCACCCCCCTGGTGGCCAGGGCCGCGCAAGCCATGCTGGACACCGGCATCCGCGACGTGCGCAACCAGGGCGTGCTGCTGCGCGGCGTCAACGACACCCCCGAGGCGCTGCTCGACCTGTGCTTCACGCTGCTCGACGAGGCCAGGATCATGCCGTACTACTTCTACATGTGCGACATGATCCCGGGCAGCGAGCACTGGCGGCTGACGCTGCCCGAGGCGCAGCGGCTGCAGGAGCAGATCATGGGCTACCTGCCGGGCTTCGCCACCGCGCGGATCGTCTGCGACGTGCCTTATGTGGGCAAGCGCTGGGTGCACCAGGTCGCCAGGTACGACGCCGAGCTCGGCATCTCGTACTGGACGAAGAACTACCGCACCGCGGTCGAGGCCGGCGACCCGGACGCGCTGAACCGGGAGTACGCCTACTACGACCCGATCTACATGCTCCCGGCCAGCGGCCAGGACTGGTGGCGGGCGCACGCTGCGAAGTCCGCGCCCGTGCCAGCCGGCGCAGTACCGGCCGGCGCAGTACCGGCCGGCGCCGTGCCGGCCGGCGCTGTGCCCGCCGCCGGGTAACTGAGTCCGCCCGGTAACCGGGCCCGCCGGGTGACTAGGCTCGGCCGCGAAGCGGATCGTCGGCGCTGCGCCGGGGGCTGACGTGGGCACCGTACGGCTGAATCTTGCTTCTATCGCGTCGATCGGGAAAGCCGCCGAAGAGGGCCCGCGGCTGCAGGTCGGCGATGAACTAGGCTCGTCGGGTGACCCGCAGAAGCGAACAGCTCAGCCCGGAACTGCAGGCCTACCTGACCGCGCACAGCAGCCCGCCGGAC